>NZ_JBHIMR010000030.1:0-6398 GCF_042194215.1 Bartonella sp. MR100HLJHH | reverse complement strand
TACTGAAATATTTAGATTTGTAATGGTTACACGGGCGTCTACTTCAACGGGTTTATGAACCGTAATTGGCTTTGGAGTTTTAAAGGCACCCACTTTATTTGTTGCCTGCATTTGTCCTGTTTCAATGACACTTGTATTAAAACCACTCTTGCGTTTTTCAGGCGGGGTGTTTGTAACCACTACTGTACCCAGCATTTTTTTTGCCCGTGCATTGGTTTCATCGGTAAAGGTTTTTATTGTTTGGGTTGAAGTTTTGTTGATTGAAACATTAAAACCTAGCTTTTTTTTCATCCAATTAGGCATCCAGCTGGTTAATTTGCTTATCATGCCGCTAAACCATTCGGACAAGGTTTACCACGTGCTTTTGATGCCGTCTCACAAGCTATCAATGAGATCGGATTTTATCTCCAAAAATGCATGCAACTCACGAGCATTTATCGTTTGAACTGTATCCTGCTCAATAATTTGTTCTTTAATTTCTATAAGGGTATTCATAAAGGACTCCTAGTTGTTAGATGTTTCTTAATGACACTTTAAAAGAGCTCTGGGTGCTAAGAAACATGGGCAACTAGCCCGTCGTTATATTTTCCCCGTAAAGGGTCTTGTATAGTGTAACTATACCCGACAAAGTTATTATATGCGTGTAACATACAACGAGTCAAAACTTTAATTGGCGGAGAAGATATTGTTCCAGCAATCCGTTCGCTAGTTGCTTTAAAGTGTTTCTTAGGCACCTGATTCGATTATTCATATCGCTGTAATAATGTCACGCAGCAATATCACTTTTTTCTAAAAATTATAAGCACATCTTTACTTTATTTGTCGACTCACTTTAAATTTTTTGGCTTAGTTTTTTATTTATAGTGGAGGGGGAAATAATGCTCGATACGCTTGATACAATTGCGGTGATCGTATGCTTGTTATCATTCCCAGTGATGGTTGTCGGACTTGTTTTAGTGTGTATAAAAAAATGGCGGAAAAACGGACTGAAAACTCTTGGTATTGGAGTTTTATTATTTCTCGGATCTGCAATATTAGGTGCGTTTTTTTTCACAAAATCGAACCAGATCAAGTTACATACAATAATGAAATTTTTTCCTCCTCCTCGACTTCATTAATATATGTTGCTACTCAAAATGAAAGCGTGAAACAGGTACTACCTGAGAATACTGATAAGCAAAGTATCCATGTTCAAGACAAAAAGTCAGACGAAAATAATGGTCTAGGTTTTTGGGGATGGTTCAGGTTAATTTTCTTTGCATTTATTGCTTTGTCTATTTTTGTTCATTGGCAAGATAGACGCAAAAAGCGTTTTAAAGAAAAAGTTTCAGAGCAGGTTTTAATGCCTCCCCCCCATATCCACCCTTCTTCTGATTTATCAGTTGTTAATAAAATGTCGCTGGAACTTGAAAAAAAACGGTTAGAAAAGAGGGTACAGATCTTTCTCCTTTGTGTTCTGTTGAGTGGAGGCATTGTGGTAACAGTAACTATTACACCATGGTTATTAGTACCCATTCTTATTGTTTTAATTTTTGTTATTATTGCCTATCGTGAGGCGAAAAAGGAAAAAAACTTTGAGCAAGAAGTTTCTCTGTGGCAATCAGATATTCCTCCCTCTAATTTTGAGGAAGCATGTGAAATGTTTCAAGAACTTGATGCAAGTGAATATGATTATCGTTTAGCAAAAAATGAAAAACTGTTGGGAGTTCAAGAACGCGTTACCTTCAATATTGGCGAAAAGACTCCAGCTTTAGGACGTCTTTTAGTAACAAACCAAGCTATTGTATTTGAAAGCCCTGAAGATAATGAAAGGACTACTTGGGCAGGAATTGCATCAGTCACTATAACATACCAAAGATGTCACATCAGTCACCGTACTGGCGCACCATGGAATTACCGATTTAGTGCCATTCCAAATCCAAGGTTTGCAGCAGTAATCCGGGCTCTTGGGCAGCCTTATTGATTTTTAAACACACAAGATAAAGTTGCGTCCATTTTTTATCTCCCGCAAGATAAGCTTATACATACCAGATTCTGAGGCTTGGACATCTGTGATCACGAAGTGCTCTTGGGAAGAGGGAGCTTTGCTGTTTTTAGGAACCATCACAATAACACTATCTTGAGGGTTTGGTGGCACCCGCCCCCAATATCATTGATACAAAGATCAAGTTCCTTTCTTGCAATTGTGGTAGGGATTCTGCCACCAGCGTCCGATTCTGAATGCTTAATGGTGTAAATCGCTGTGATACGAAAAGATTGCTGATTGTCCTTTCGCGTGTAGATGATGGGCTTCCCAAAAGTGTTGCGCACATCTTTAACCATTTGGTTTAGCAGCCCGTGCCATCGCATGTTATTTCGCTCCAATCACGGCTTTAAACAGCATTTCTGGGCGTGTACAAATGTAAAGCGGATAGCTATAGAACCTCCGGTTTTACCCATGCATTACGGTCGTGATCAACGATCAGCATGGTGTAGAGAGGCTTTCCAACCGTGTTGGCAAAATCCAAGCTTTCACCTAGTGCAAAGGTTTTTTGGAAGACACCAGGCGCATCAACAGGGAAGAATTGACATTCATCAGGCTTAATTCCTATGGCGCGCTTTGTTCCAGCCTGTGCACTTACATTATAGTTGTGAATACTTCGGTAATTAATGAAAGTGACACCAGCAAAGTCAAAACTGCCAAAGCTGCCCGAGCCAAGAGCGCTTGGTGTTGCAACACCTCCGGCGCTATTGAGTGTCTGTGCTAAGGCTGTGTTTAAATAGGTCTCCCGAATTGTTTTATGGTTTTTCAACTTGGAAAAGAATTCATTTCCACAAAGCCCAATAATGCGTGAACGATCAGAAAATGCTCCTTTTGAAGCCTCAATCATCCTCATAATGACTCGATCAACATGGTCAGCAACATTGGTTGTTTCTGTATTTAGTTTAAAGTCAATGGGCTTTGGTGGTGTGATTTCCCATTCCTTGTACCAATCTACAATCACCGAGCCATCAGCATCAAGGACAACACCTTGAACGGCGCCAAGCTGCATATTTTCCCATGTCAATTCAATTTCAGAAATCAGTTTCTTTTGTTTTCTGGCAATATATTTCATTGCTGTCTCTAACTGATCTTCTGCGCCAAATTCACGACGGTTTTGGATTTCTTCTGATTTCACCGTATCACTTTTGGCAATCCGTGTTGTTTTGAAAAACCGAAGATTACGACCCTCTCTATCACCTTCTGCCAAAGGTGCGCCACGTTCACTGGTTTGAATAAGGGAAAATGTATTATCACGCCGTTCAATCCCAACCACTGTGGTACTGGTTTCAACTTCCTCAAAAAGATTAAGAGAGCTCACAAGACCAGGTTGAAACTCATAGTTTTCAATGGCTCTCATCATTGTGATGCTTGAGAAAGCATCATGTTTAAAAAAATTCATATCCATGTTTGCATTCTCCTATCGCAATAGAATGTTGTTATGGTCTTCTAAAGACTGAATGGCTGCTTTCTTTTGCTCATCTGTGATGTCATCTGGCATAGCAATTCAGAAGCTTTTACAGTGCATAAGCGTGCTGTAATCACGGCGCGTTGATCTGCGCCTGTTGCGTCAACAGTGGCAAAAGAAATCCCTGCCGGTGTTTGACTGCCATCGGATACTGCTGGATTAAGGGGGATGTATTTTTCTGATGCTTGAGGAATGGGGTTTTCGGCGTATCAGATAAGCCAAACATTTTGCGGTTGAAATTAAACTCCAATTGTATTGCACTGAAATACAGTTACAAGAGGAGAGATCATTATGGCTGCTAGTCGTATGGTTCAGGCGCGTGTACCAGAAGAAATTCAAAATATCGCTAATCAAGTTATTCAAGCTTCAGATTTATCAGTAAGTGATGTTGTGAGAGTGTTGATGACGCGTATTGCACAAGATAAAGCTATTCCGTCCTTCTTGTTTCAACCCGATGCGGAAACCATAGCGGCTTTTACGGAATTAGATGAAGGCAACTTAAAAAAGTTTCATTCCGTAGACGAATTATTTGATGATCTATGTGGACGATTGAACGCACCACTATCTCCAAACGTGATTTCAAGCGTGAAATGAAAGGACGGTATCGGCATCTTTTAGATATTGATTTGCGCCAAATCATTGCAGCATTAGCAATTGACCAGCCTTTAGAACCTCGATATCATGACTATGCATTGACTGGGAATTGGAGCAATTATCGAGATTGCCATATTCGACCTGACTTAGTGTTGATTTATCGCTTGATTGGTCAAGATCGATAGGTTTTAGTATGTCTAGGCTCTCATTCAAAACTTGATCTTTAAACTACCTCCCCATTTTTGAGAATGGAGAGGGGAGTTATGTTTTTAGCTAAGCAGCTTCCACAACAGGGCTCTCCAAAGTAGGAGCATAAGCTTGCAATAACGAATTCATGCTATGCGGGAGTTCTGAAGTTCCAAAGCCTTTAAGAACTGCTAGAATCTTTGTAATATTCGGTACCTCATCTTGAAGTTTTAAAATCAAAGCTTTTTCTATCACACCCATAATGTTAACCAGAGTACTACAATTTTTTTTATCTACATATTCACAATTGACAAACTGAAACAGAGCCATTCACACATTACATAAAAAGTTGGTATCTACCTTCATTGCATACCCCCAAAGATATTTGTTCTCTCAAACATGCCAATCCTTTTGGTGTAATTTTTGTTGAAGGCAGTATCTTTTCTGTAGCATCAGGTCCTTGAATAGTGATAGCAGGATAATCCATAAATCCTTTCTTGATTTTATCCTGATAGGGTAATAATGGACCACTTGGAATACGGCGATACACCCAATCATGTTTATGTAAGTAATCTGTTAAGTCCTTTGGCCGTACTTCAAAAATTTTTTCCGCTTCAATAAGACCGAACAAACCATCAGAAGGCTTTAAATCCTCAAGCGCGTCTGCTTTGGGTGCTATTCTGCGATGATGCTACTTTCTGTTCGATTTGATTTTGTAGGTGATTCAAGACGCCAAGTAATGCTTCGGGCTTGGAGTAATCGATTTGCGGTGTCGCTACTTGTTTTGCAAGCTTTTCACATTCGATAAAATACTCTTTTACTTGATGACCTTTATCATTACGCTCGATCATTGAAAGGTGTTTTGCCATGTCTAAGGTGAGGTGATATCCCATGCTTGGACGCCCACCTTTTTCTAAATTTTTAGAAAAAGCTATAAGTCTATATTTTCTCGAAATTTGCATTCTTTAATACGATTTTTAATCCAGTCTGCAAATTTTGATGTAATTTCCAAAAACGCATGCAAATCACGAGCATTGACGGTTTGAACAGCCTCTCTATCAATAACCCGTTATTTAATTTCTATAAGAGTGTTCATAGTGAACTCCTATCGATTAGAGGTTTCTTATTGACATTCCAGAAGAATGTCGAGCGCTAAGAAACACGGTCGATAGTCCGTCGTTACGCTTTCCCCATAAAGAGTATTGTATAGCGTAACTACACCCGACAAATCCATTATATGCATGTAGCATATAATGAGTCAAAGTCTCTAATGTGCGGAGAAGAGATTGTGTCGGTAATCTATCCGCTATCGATTTAAGGTGTTTCTTAGGCACTTAATTCGAAAATATACATTGACGCAATAATGTCGAGAATAAAAATAAATTCCATCTCAAAATAATTATATACTGTACAGTGTACATATTGAAATCATTATTTATCAATGAGTTAAGTGTACAATGTACAGTTAATTTGAAAATTCTGTCGCTAGCGATAGTTTGCGCAGCCTGCCCCGTAACGAAGCTAACTCGCTGGGAAGTATCTTTTATATTTATTTTATTGACTTTTTTATAAAACAACAAAGCATAAGTGATAATCTGTTTTTAAAATTGCAATCAAAGTGTGTAATGCATAAACTCATAAGGATACGGGATAGGTAGATAAAGCTTGAGAACATTATTTAGCTTTCTTATTAGCAGCGTATTCTTGACGTTCAAGTTGTCTCTGTATGTTTTTAGTTAATCTTTCACTGGTATATTGTGCGATAGAATTTACAATTTCTGGCTTGGACATCACTCCAGCAATTGATGGTCCTTCTTGTTTTGCAATGGGGAATTTACCTCCGTCTACTCTTTGAAAAACATTACTCTTCATCTTTTTTAAATCAACACGCTTTGGAAAATTTCCACCCTTAATAAAACCATGAGGCAAGATTTCTTTTTTCCAAACATTGTGTAAGTTACGCCGCGTTTTGTTTTTTTTTGCTTGAAAAAATTAAGAGGTATCGGTGTTCCAGAACCAATGATATCTGTTTCGAGAAGTTTTGCTTTACAGCGGCTTTAGCCAAGGCGTTTCACCTTGGCAAGCAAAGCGAACGGCAAAAGCAAACAGAGAATGCTTTAAAGACAGCAA
>NZ_JBHIMR010000003.1:0-176060 GCF_042194215.1 Bartonella sp. MR100HLJHH | reverse complement strand
ATGCAGCGGCATGTGTTTCCTAATCAGCATTATTGCTACGCTGTTCGGCGTAATGAAGATGGTGGAATACGGAAAATCACCCGCTGGTGTTGCTATAGAGCACAAAATCCAGTCAAATAGTTTTTCTAAAGCAAGTGCGCATAAATCATTTATCCCTCGTCTTATAGAAAAGAATCTTTTAAAAGAGCTCTTTGAGCGATAGCTATAGTAAAAGAAAACCTTACCATATTTAGAGCTAACCCGCTACAAATGGGTATTTTTCAGCTTACCATACTTGCTATGAATAGCAACAGATGGTTAAGGGGGTAATCCACTCTCTCAAGCTGAAATTTGATAACTAATTTCACCAGAATTGGCTGGGGTACCTGAATTCGAATCTAAATTTAATTGCAATAAACTATTGATTTTATTTATATTTTTTTAAGGTTAGGGACCGTATAATTAGGTTCGGGAATAGGATTTTCACACTTTCCTTTACAAAGCGCATTCTTTTTGCCAGCTTTCTCTAATAATTTTTTTAATAGTTCTAAATCTTCTTGTGAAATAATGTTTATCAGTCTAGAAAACATACCAACAGCTTCACATCTGAAAGTATCAGAAGGCTTTATAGTGAAACTTTTGCGACAAGCATCCGATTCTCTTCTCAAAATTTCTGCTACCTCTTGATCTAAAGCATAGAGTTCAATTAGCTTTTCCTCCAGTCCTACAGGAACAGACTTTTTGCCAATTTCTATAGATGATAAAAATGCTACAGATATATCTAATTTTTTAGCCATATCTAAAAGGCGTTCTGAATGATCAATGCGAAGTTTGCGTAAGGTTTTACCAAATGGTGTTGGCATCTAGAAAAAATCCTATTAGAGAAAGAAGCTCTCACGTGATTCTAGCAGAAATTCTTAGGTTTTGGTTAGCTCCTTTTAAAAATTGACTTCCTACCCTCCTTAATACACAAGGTTGTACGGCGTGATGGATAAATCTCTTGACATCAACTTTAATTGTAGTACATTGTAGTACAATTAAATAGGAGATTTAGCAATGGGAAAAATTCAAGCCCGCATACCTGATGAAGTTCAAGAAATTGCAAGTGCAGTTATTAAGTCTACGGGTTTAACTGTATCAGATGCAGTACGCATGTTTATGACCCGCATTGCTAGAGATCGAGCATTACCGCTTGATCTATTCCAACCAAATCCGGAAACATTACAAGCTATCGAGGATGCCGAAATGGGACGCGTTAAACGCACGTCATTAGATGGCTTAAGAGCCATGATTCGCGAAGATAGAACCGAAGCGCGTAAATCTGAAAAGCAAATCTAAGCTTGCTATGCGGGAAATTGTCTATACTCGGTCGTTTCGGCGTGATCTCAAACGTGAAAGCAAAGGTAAATATGCTAATGTACTAGAGGAGGATTTGCTGCTTGTGGTCAAAGCGTTAGCAGAGAATGAACCGCTAAAGGCGCATTGGAGAGATCATGCACTAACAGGTCAATGGCGCAATTGTCGTGATTGTCATATCAAGCCAGATTTAGTTTTGATCTATCGAAAACCAGATACAAAAACACTAGAGCTCTTACGACTTGGTTCCCATTCTGAACTACGCTTATGATTAGATCTCCTAAGAGTTTTTCGAAGTTTTTTCTTTTATGAGAGTTTTTCAATTTTTTGAGAACCACTGCTTTAAATGTGCAATGACATTATCTAGCGCATCCATGAGGCGTGTAAAATCAAGGATCAACAAAAAGATAAAAAACGCTATCCATTTCATAAAACGAGACATCATTTTCACACTTTGGTAGGTGATGATCATTTCTTGAAGCATTTCTTTTTCTGCTTCTGTAAGCTCTATATCGTCTTGTGTTTTTTTTCTAGCCATGTTTCCACCCACACAAGCGTTGACCCTGCTCGTTATGCTTTAAGATCTCTCTTGCTAAGTTTGAGCTAATGGTGTTCAGATCTTGCCGGCTTAAATAAATAGGTAACCAACCAACACAAGAAGAAACATATTTATTTGTCGCGCAACCAGTGAGAGAGAGCAGCACGCACATCAGCATCACTTTTTTTGTTAATTTCATTTTCTACCTCAAGCCGTGCTGTTACTGCCTTTAAAGCACTTTCTGTTTGCTTTTGCTGTTCAACCTTTTTCCCAAGGGTAAAGGCTCTAGCTAAGGCAATAAAAAAAGCGGCTAAAGCCGCACCTGTTACCATCAAGTTTCTTTTCATCCATAAGATCATAGGCGGTGCTCCTGAAAGCGTTTAGCAACAAAGAAAATGCCAGTACATGCCGCTAAAACCATAATGGCGGCTAAAGCCCATTGGATTGGTCCATTGCCCGCTAAAAACCCACCAAGACCTGAGAAAGAACCAATAATCGGTGCCAATGCTTCTGCTTTGAGAAACCCTGTTGGTTGTTTCGTTTCTACTGTTTGATAATTAGAAGAAACATAAGCCCCTTTCGCCCATAGCCCTGCCTCTGCTACACGCCGGTGTACGAGACCTTGTAAACGTTTGCCTCCTGCTTTGGTCCATTTCTGCAATTCGGTTGGTACTGCTTCATAATCCCCCCGATTAAGCCTTTTAAGCAATGTAGAGTTTTGGAAAGCTGCAATACCTACATTATAACAAAAGGAAACAAGAGCGCCGAACTGCTCGTCGCTTAAATTCACACAAACTGCTTTTTCTACCGCTCTCTCATATTGCTGCAAATCTGCTAAAAGCATGGTTTCGGCTTTTTTTTCCGTAATCACCATACCCTCAACAACTGTTGGTTGACCGGCTTTTTTCGTATGACCATAACCAATCGTCCATATGCCAGCAGCATCTTGATAAGCCTGCAAGCGCAAACCTTCCCACTTTTTTAAACAGTATAAACAGTCTTTACTTATTTTCCGTGCCATTGTTCAATTCACCTTATAAATATACCTTTATGAGTACTGCTCCGTCACCACCGTCGCCGCCAATTTTGTCGCCTCCGGATTTCCCATCGAAATATCCCCCGCCGCCGCCGCCACATTCTTTACCACCTCTACCACCGTTACCACCTTTGTAACTCTCACCACTGATGCCCCCTCTGTTTCCTCCTCCATCCCCGCCTTTCTCTCCAAAGTTAACGAGAGCCATGGAGACGGAATATCCTCCTTCTGCTGTAACAAGCCCTTTGATCATTGTTCTACCACCATTGCACAAAATGTTACTGTCATTGCCTTTACCACCACGACCAATGTAAGCTGTTTTTAATTTATCTAAATCAGAACCTTTCATTTTAACATGCACGCATTGACCGCCGCCGCCGCCGCCATCTTTAACGCCACCACCACCACCGCCCCAAGCCCATACTTCAATATCGGTGTCAGCAGTAATACCATCAGGCAATGGAATATCTCCGCTTTCTGTCATCAGAATTTCAACAGGTTTTCTAACCCCGCCACCATTGTTGCCGCTACCACCGCCGCTGCTATTGCTACTATTTGCTTTGATTGAAGCCATCAATTTGGCTGGTGAGATAAGTGCATCCACTGTCTTTGTGCCATCAATCCAGTCTTTTTTTGCAAGAGGTTGAATGAGATCAACTTTTTTCTGTACACTATCCGCTGTTTCTTGTGCGACACTTGCCACATCTTCAATTTTATCAATTTTTGCAACCTGTGCACGTTCTTGAGGGGTTAAAATAAGATGCGTATTCCCCTCTTTCATATTCTCCATATCAAAGGCATCTTTTTCTATTTTATCTGGATCATAAACTGATTTTGACATACCAACAGACTTTGAGCCTACAAAATAACGAATGGTATTTTTGAGATCTACCGGAGATATGGGATAATAAACACCTTCATCTCCCCTCCGCCATTTTTCCATCGTTGGCTGCGTAGAACTCAACCATCGTAGCTTTGATCTTTCCTCTGTGGTTAAAATCTTTTTGGTAGGACCCTCGTGCATATTTTCCATAGAAAATGCATTTGCCCCCACATTGTCGGGATCATATGTAGCAGCCTTCATATCGCCAATCCCTAAAGGCGATATTTTTACCCAGCCAGCGCCTGATAAAATCGTATTCTCACAAGCTTCACCACTTGCTTTAATATCGTGAATTGTGACCTTATCTTTGTAAGCAAGAGCTCCAATATCTCTCTTTGCAACAGCATCATCAGCCTTTTTTCCTTGAGCAGCAGTTGCAAAATACTCTACCTCATAAGCTGCTGCACTCCCCACTGAAACGGGTGCAAGAGCCTTACTATCTAAAACACCTTCTTTAACTTCTTTCTTTGTTGCTGGTTCAAGCTTAAATATATGCGTATGATAGGGTAATGGCATCGCGTTTCATTCCTTAGTAAGTTTGTTTTTGAGGTTGTGGGGAATGAGAGACTGTAATTCATCAATAAGTTTTTGCATGATCTCTATGCGTTTATCTGTTGCTTCTTGATACTGTGCCAAAGCGCTTAAAAGATCATGCTGTATATCGTTTTTGACAAGATCAAGAATCTTATTCAATGGCGCATGAACCATTCTATTGCTTGCATAAAAAAGGACGCGGATTTGCTCCGCGTCCGCAATATCATCAATAGCAGACGGATTATTGATCATCTGAAAACCTTATGATTTTATGGCATAAACAACCGTAGCATTAACAGGGCGCGTTTCTGCCTCGCCCGTTGAAGAAAGTGTTACCTTGTGCGTGTGCACTCCAGCAGGTTCTGTTGTCCCTGTAAGGGTTTGATAGTGATAAAAGGGATTCCTTCTGCCAATATCATTGGCGCTCCATCCAACTCCAGCATACTGAAAATTGTGTGCGTGTTGTCCCGCCGATTCAACACTACAAGCATGTGTGTGCGATTTAAGGCAATCTTGCTGTATATCAGCAAATTTTCTACTTCTGTCTAAACCGCGTCCATTATCAAAGCCGCGCAAAAACATTCCTCTAAAGTCTGGAACTTTAAAGGTTGTATCGCTGTTTTTTCCCCATTTATCCCCTATCGCCTTGAATAATTGCGGATAATCCTTGCGTTCATAAGTAGCGCCATCACATAAAAGCCAGCCGTTTGGGACTTCTTGCATAGCAAAGGTCGCAATAAACCCGCAAGGAAAAGTTTCGACCTTTGGTGGTGGAATGGGGGTAGGATTTAAAAGATACCAGCCCTCAAGACCTTTTGTTGATGCGCCATCATTATAGACTATTTCATAAATGCCCCCTGTTTGTAACTCACCACCTGTCAATGGTACTATTCCCGTGCTGGTGGCTTTATAGAGTGGCTTTGCTCCTATATTATTCATGTTTATTGTTGTCGTACCAATATTTATACCACGCGCCTTAAAGCGGATAATGATATCGTTTTTATATTTTGCTATTGGCGAAACCGTCGTCAACGTAATTGATGTTGTTTGTTCCTTTCCATTCACAATAAACTTTGAGTCAAGAGAACCACCATTATCGGCAAGATATTCACGTATACGTTGCATCATGACCCGCGCACTATCATTAACAGAACTAGGCGGCTGCCCTTCTGCCCAATTAATGATACTATCGGAATTGGCATTTTGATCAGCTGTGAGTGACCAGTCATAAATATCAGACATGATAAGCCCCCGTTCTTCTTAATAGCTCTTCGCGCAATTGCTCTTCTTTTTGCCGCCCATAGGAACCAACAGATTGCCGCCTAGAGGGATCAATGAGAGGTGTTAAATCTGTCGGGCGCCCAGTCGATTGTGAGAAACCCGCCATGACTGGTTGCTGCAACATTTGTTGTTGTACCATCTGTGCCTGCTGTTTTTGTCTTTCTCCATTCTCTCTCATTAAATGAAGCAAGCCGGAAAAGCCCTTTTTAAGAGCACCTGCATCAATACCTTGCCCTTGCAATGGTGTGGTTTCCATAACCTGTCCTGTTAAATTGTCTCTGCTTTCAGGTGCCATCATTCTGTTTGGGAATGGCGTGTCATATGCCTTCAATTGGTTGCCCCCTTGATCACCTTGACCCACCTGATTACCTTGAAGTGTCTTTTGAAGCCTCTCAACCCCACGCAAAGGACCCACCTCGTTTGGTGCTGCTTGTCCATTGCTTTGGTTTTGCTGTATCGTTCTCTTCAAAGCATCTCCCGTTTTATTGTAAAGCCCATAAATATGATTCATAAAATCCCCTGCTGTAGCTTCCATGTTGCCACCGTTGAGTGTGACTGCCTGTCGACCTAAAAGCTGGCTTGCTGGAATATGTGGATTTTTGATAAGCTTTACTGCCCCTGCTGGTCCTTGTTGGTGTGCGAGGTAAAGCTCTGCCTCTGATGGCTCTCTGCCTAATGCTGTGGCTAAATAACGTGTATTATCCTTCGTTAACCGCGCCATAGCATCGGTTGCTTGAAAGGGATCAAACTTATTATTCAGTTGATACTGTTTTGCTGTTGAATCGAGAAATTGATACAGCCCCCCTGCACTGCTGTTCTTATTTCTTGCATTTGGATTACCATTACTTTCTATCATAGCAACACGTTCAAGAAAGCTTTCTGGCAAACCATATTTTTGTGCTGCCTGTGAGATAGCACGCTTCACATTAGGATGAAAATTGATCATTAGTTTATAACCGTTCTATCAACGCTGCTATTCAAAATAATGCCAACAAAATTAATGAATTTCGTATAATTTTCTCGTGTTATTAAGCGTTTCTTTTCTGCTTCATGAAACGTCTTAATTAATTCAACAGCTTTTTCTCTTGCTAACCCAAAATCTCCTTTTTCCCGCGCTGTTATAAGCGCTGCAATATCTCTCTCAGTATCTTTATGGACGCTTGAGAATTTGCGTCCAAATTCTCTTGCGAAATTTTTTACAACTGCCTTGATGAAAGCAATCTTTCCTATACCCATAGTCTGTTGTTCCCCCCTCTCTTCCACTTCACCTATATGGTTTGGCAAGCGTGCAAAAAGCTTTGTTCTTTCCACTTCTGGTCGCAACACTTTCATAAGTTGCTTAGCTTTATCTTCACCAAAAATACGCTGTAATTTTTCTTGACCATTTTTTGTGTCAAACAAACTCAAAAGATTGTGGTCAAAATTCTGTGCATTGCCTGCCGCAGTTTCTATTTGTGACCGTACACCTTTTTGAAACGCATCTTTTTCCATCAACCCAAAATCCGAAAGTTGACTGTTGATTGTGTCGAGATTAACGCTCTTCTTCAGCGCTTGCTCTCCCTGCTCGAGGGCATCACCAATAGTACGCTCGTCATAATAAATTTTCCGTGCTTTAGCATAATCTGGAGAGGACGTATCCAAAACGTCCAGAATGCGTTGTTTGAAATCAGTCAAATCTCGCGCATATCCTTGTTTTCCTTTGATGCGCGCAGAATTAATTTGATCATCCAAAACCTCTTTCATCTTATGTAAAATTCGCATATTCAGCTTTGGATATCCATTGCTCCCTATAACTGTTGCATCCGCTTCATTTGGCATTTGCGCAATTGCTTTTTTATAGGCTTTTTGGAAGGCAGGAGTTTCTTGCAACCGCGATAAATCTTTACTGACAGCATTAGAAATAGGAGAAGCTTTCGCCCTCTCATAAAATGGTTCAGCCTTTTTCTGTGCTTGTTTGATAATCTCTTGCTTTAAATTAAGCGTATCTACTTTTGGACCCATCACATCTGTCAACGCATCCTTTACCCGCAGTGCACTCGCATCTTGTCTTTCATTCAAACGATTACTTATGAGCGAATATGTATCATGGTCTTTTTTTGCTGCCTTAAAAGCTCTTTTAGCAAGCTCATCATGAAGATCAATAATCATTGAATCAGGACCTCGCTGTTTTAATGCTCTTTCAAGTTTATCAACACCTTCATCCCCTAAAGTTTGGCTTACATCCCTAAGCGCTCTATCGCTTATCTGAAATGCTTCTTTTTCTACACCTTGTGTTATTGGTTCAGTTTTACCAAACAATTTCTCAGCTGTTTTTTTGACAACAGCAGATGTTTTCTTAACACCAGAAGCCGTTACTTTGAATGGTTTTGTAACAAAAGGTGTAACCTTTAAAGCAGAATGTGCCACAAATGGTGTTGCAACGCCTAACCCTGCACCAAACCCAGCAGACACTAGAGTATCTGCAAGCCCTTCCCCTTCACCACTGCCTGCTATTCCACCATAAATGGCTCCAGTTTTTGCTGCACGCCCCAAGCTAAATTTTGCCGCCTCTTTACTTGCTACTGCTTTCATTGCTGCTTCACCTGCAGCTTTTGCCGCTGCCCGTTCCACACCCTCTGCTAAAGCAGATTGCACCGCCCTTTCTCCTGCTGCTAAAGCTTTACTGGTTATTTGTGCTCCTGCAACACCAGCTCTTCCTCCCAGCACAACATCAGCCCCAATTGCCGCACGAGCAGCCGCAGGAGCGCCAAGACCTGGTATTAGAAAAGGAATTGCAGCACCCGCTAAATTCCCCGCAATAGATGCATAAAACTGATCTCGGTTCGCCGCTCTTTGATAGTCACGCCATCGCTTTGTCACTTCATTATATTTTTTAACTGCTTCTTCATCTCCCATCCAATAATTAATAGGTCCCAGAGGTCCCGAAGCGAATACTCCAGCTATTTCATCATCATACCCCATAGTTAACCCATGAAGAGCTCCCCATCCAAAAGCACCCGCTGCACTTGGATGTGGACCATCTTCCTCTGTTGCACCATTATTTCCTGTAACAGAACCACTTAGCCTTTCCTTATTCTTCGCGAAAAGCTCTTGAAGCTGTTCTGGTGTATAGTCACTTATATGCCCAATGACTCTTGTGTTTTTACGATTAATAAGAGGGGGGATTACTTCAGCCATTGGTTTGTTTCTCCTTAATGCGTCCATCTCTATCAACGAACAACATGCCTTCCGGCAATGCTTCTATCTGTTTTTCTAGTGGATCATTTGACTGTGCATGATTTCCCTTATAAGCATCTTGCCCATAGGCGGCTCGAACGAGCTCGTTTGTTGCTTCTGCACCACCAAAAAGAATTGCGCGCGTTGCTGCATTGGATTTATTGAAAGTGTCAATAACTGTTTTTAAAGATTTCTTCATTTGCTCTGCAGAAAGATCTTGATACAACGCCGCTACAGAGTTTTGCAATGCTTGCAATTCCATATTAGACAAATTCCCAAAGCCAGATGCACCATTTGGTGAAAATGCCTTTGCTTTTCTCAAGGCATCAAGCCCGATACTCGCCTTCAATGAATCGAGCATATGCCCGAAATCTTTTGCCTGAGAATTAGGAAGGAACGACATTATAGGACCAGTGAAACCAACAACATGCGGGTGTTCCTCAACAATTTTTAGCAATTCTTTAGATGCCGAAAGTATACGATTTGACCTGTCTGCTGTTTCCAAAATTCGCATTTGCGTTTGTTGGTTTTTACGCTCCTCCTCCTTCTGTTCTTGAATTAATTTATATTCTGCACCACTGCCTGCAATTGGCACCGCACGTATGCCACCAAGTGCATTTTCGTCCTTAACATACATATAACCTGATTCAGGCTTTGACAGCATGCCATCAGTATTTCCCCCTAATCCAGAAGCAGTGGAACGCTGTCCTCCTTGGACAGGTATAATTTTCCCTGTGCTTGTTGAGACTTGGAAAGTCATATCCTCAGGCAATCCCTGCTCTGCCTTTTCTTCTGATGTCAATGTTCTATAGCCTTCTTGAGGGCTTAACGTGTTGCCTATAACTTTCATGGCAAGATCTGGATATTGCACAAGGGCTTGTGCGTCTTTATCACTATATCCTTTAGAGCGTAAAAACTCAAAAATTGGTCTATTTTGAGCACGTACATTATTGCCCTGCCGCATAACAAGTGCCGCATTTGAAAAACTTTCTTGCGGTGTTTTTCCTGATGCTAACCCTGCAAAAAAATCCATTAAATGCTCGGAAAATTCTGATTTTCTAAAACGCTCCCATAAGCTACTTGGGTCTGCATCTTTATGGATAAAGTTTCCAACTGCGTTTACATAATCGGTTGCCTGTTCGGGCTTAGCACTTGCTTTTAAATGCTCCTCTTCTGGTAAGTGTGCATTCAAATGTTTTTCTTCTCCTATGGGTGCATCAAAAAGCTTTTCCTCATTATTTCCAGAATCGTTTTTCAAAGAGTTTTCCGCTACAGATTTCTCATTAAGTTGAGCAATATAATCCATCACATTTTTTTGCTGTCGCCCAGCTTCATCCCCACTAGACTGATCAATGTTCGCAACAAGTGGAGATTGAGGGATCATTGATGCAACACCTCCCTGCTCTGAGAAGTCATGCTTTTGTTGCTCTGGCGCCTCTTGTATCTTAACAGTATCCTTTGAAACATCCGGCAATGGGGGCATTTGGCGCTTTAAATCATCCGTAGACATAATCAATTCTGCTGGCGTTTTTTTCCCAACTTCTCCTCCTCCTGTTTGAGCACCACGAATAAGCTCTGTAGGACTCAATTTTTGTGGAGTATTATCCCCATTGCTCGCATCAAAAGAGTTTGTGCTAAAAGCAGCACGTTCTAAAAAACTTGGCTTGTATCGCCCTTCCAACGGCGTGCTTGGAGGCGTAGAAAGCTGTTCGAACAAATGCTTTGGCAATTGAGGCATGACCTGATACATCAAGGGACGCAAAAATTTTGGATCAAACAACTTTAAAAGAGAATTTGTGTTTTCTTGTTCCATCACTGCACCCTTTCCATCTCAAAGCCAAGCTTGCCATAATCCACATGCAAAAAGCCTGTCGCCTTATGCAAGAAAACAGCTTCAGGTTTTGACTTCAAAACATCCTGCGCCATCACCCCACGATAGCGCTCTGGGTGCCCCTTGTAATTATACTCATAGAGTTTGTGTCCATCTCGCTGCCCCACTTGCACGATATTTTCTTTCGCTCTGATATCACTAAGCCCAGCAAAAGTACCAAGGATAGTTCCAACATTTCCAACAATCTCCCACGGATTAGGTTTTGGCTGTGGAGTCAATGTCGTCATTTGTCCTGTGCGCGTTCCATAATTTCCAGCAACAGCCCCACCAGCTGCGAGCAACTTACTTAACTGGTCCCAATCAAGATTGTTCTGCTGCTCCCATTTTTGCCGCTCTTCATCCAATTGCCGTTGATGATTGGCATCAAGTACACTCCCTCCCGTCAACGCATTAAGATTTGCCTGACCTTGACCTTGAAAGAAGTTATTGGCGCCCGCCAACTGATTTTGGTTTGCTTGGTCAATGAGACCATTGGCATTCATCATGTTGTTGACATCTTGGTTATATTGCTGTGATAAAGCTTGTGTTGCTATGCCCCCCAATTCGTTAGCAAGAACCCCAGTATGCGCCCCAGAACCATAACGCCCCGCACCTGCCAATGAACTATTAATAGAGCTTGTTGCCTTATTTAATGTGTTTTGAAGCGCTTCATCAAAGTAAGGGTTATTGCCTATTTGTTGCCCTGAAGCCATGTTCTTTAAGTTTTGGCTTGTTGAATTTTGCCCTGTGGCTAATCCATTTAAATAATTGTTATCATAGTTATGCGTATTATTGCTAAGCCCATTAATCGCATTCTTTGTTTGATCACTTAAACCCGCAACACGCTGCCCGTCATAAACGGCTTTTCCGCTGCCTTGGTTATAAAAAGTCATGGCATCTTGAGCTGCGTGTTCAAAAATACCTTTTGCCCATGCAGGGGGTTCATTTGTTTGCGTCGTGTTTTGGGTATTCTGGATTGGTTTAGAACTTTTTCCCATATTAAAGCTGCTTTCTATATTCTAAAAGATTAACGAGATATCCATGCGATTTAAGAGATTTTTCCCACCCTCGCCTGCCTATGATGACAAGCTCTTTTACCCCTTTTTTCTTGTAATAGGCTTCAATCTGAGTGATAAGCTTTGTTAAGGGCGCTCCTCCCTTTCCACCAAGCGTGACAATAACCGCCCTTAATGCTCCAGTGACGAGTTCCTGTAACTGTGTTGTGACATGCGCCATAAAGTTTTCATGCGCATCAACGATAATCCAAAGAACTTTTTCTCCCTTCAAAATATCGTTTAAAATGGTCTCTGTATTATAATCATCAGGGAATTTTTGATTAAAGTAAGCTATCGATTTTATGACATTCTCAAAATAGGGCGCCATTTGTTCAGCGCTCCATTTTTCTGTATTATAGATCTTAAAATTCATCTTATGCCCGCGGGTTTGAGCGTTACATCAAAGCCTGTTATATGTGTCCATGGGGTGCCTTCTGGTATTCTCAGACGCAAGGCGTGATAACGCGCCCGTGAGCGGATATTATACATCCCAATATTATAGCCGGCATAACGCTCTTTAGCCCAATTTAATTGGTTCTTGTTATCAATGATAAATGCCGCCCCAACACTTAAAAAACCTTTTGTTGTATCCGCTTGAACAAAAGCCTCACTCATCAGGTTGATTTGCCTGCCCGTATCCCCCACAATTTGTGAAGCAATAACTGCTTCCATCGGAGGACCTGCAAAAAAACCAAATGTGTTGTCTGGCGTAAAGGCTCCTAAAACAGGCGCACCATTTTGCCACATTTTACTATCAAGAGAAGCTGGTAAATCTTTCAAGCTCTCTTGTACTTTGTCTAAGCCTTCTAATGTATAACCGGCTGCAAAAAGGGGAAATAAGAGAAGGTTTTGCCCCTTAATGACACTCCATATTTGCAAGAGCCAATCATAAACATAAATATGCATCCCTTCAGTGTTATCATTGATAGAAAAATAAACACGAGAATAGACCGGATCAATACATGCCCTCATCTCATCAATGGCAAAGTTATTGTAAAGTGTGAAGATAGTTTTATCGACTTTTCCAAAGCCAATAGGAAGCATTTCACCAGCACTGTTGATTTGATAAAAACCATCATCAGATGCAAAGAAAGTACAGTCTCCACGGCTTGCAATTGCTGTACTGCTTTTCGCCCCTATTTTGTCTTTTATTTTTGCAAAACTGAAGATAATTTTAGAGCCTGGTACAAAGGTTGCGTGATAAATGGCGGAACGCATAAAAATAAGTGGATTTGTTGATTCCGTAGACCCTTGAACATATTCTCCATCAGGAAAATCTTGATAATCGCAACTTTTCTCCCCAACTGTCCAATGTGTTGCATCATTGAGACCTGACCACTGAACACGGTTTGGCTTATCTGTTAGTTGCATCAAGCAAACAAAATCACCCCACACACGCACAAGTCCAGCACGCGGGGGATTACCGCTCAAATCACAAAACCTTTCATCCGTTTTTAACGAAAGCATTTGTGGTGGGTCATTGTTATTAACAGCAATGATATGATCACCAAAAGAGGCAAAAGACCAAAGCGCAGTCTCATTGGCGTGATATTGTGTGTGAGGCTTGCTAATGTCTTTCCAGCCGCGCGTACTGTTGTCATATTCATAAAGCTTTGTTGGGGCACCCACAATGATGCGCACACCACCCAATGAGCGCACAGCATAGACCCCCAAAATCACATCCGGAAAAGGATCTGAGACCGGCGCAACCATGGGAAACGGAATATACGAATTTGGTGCAGGCAAAACATTCACTATCTCATGAGAATAACCGCTATTAATAAATGCGGTGTCTGGTCTATATTCAGCAATAGGGATAAACGTCATCAGAAGTCCGTGTGTTGAATTTTGAACAGATTTTTGCGCCGCGAAGTCTCAATTCTCAATGCATCTAACTGTTCTTGGAACATGGCAAAAGCTGCTGCTGCCATCTGTGGTTCTTTAATAATATTGGTATAAATTTCATATTTTGCGCGGGTTTTGATCAATTCATAGGCTTCACAAAACCATATGGACGCTTCTTGTGCGCTCTCAATGTCTTTTATTCTCACAGGATCAAGAATAAGCCTTATGGAATAAACTCGGTCTGGTGTTGGATACAAGACAAACTTTTGTTCAAAATAGGCATAGCGCGTAGGCATGCCATGGTGAGAGTCATCCTCAAGGCTCTCAATGAAGAGCGCGTCCCCATGCAAAAGCTTTGATTTGCTATGATTATCCTCATAAATATAAGCATCAACAATTCGAACAGCCCCTGTTATAGAGGAATGTGCCTCTGCGCCATAACGGCTTTTGCCCTTTAGAGTGGTGAAAACAATTTCACGGCTTTCATTGAAATAAAAAGGCAATCGTTCACAAAAGCGAATAGCCGAAAATATCGCCCTTTGCACTTGATCAACATACTCATCTATTTCATCCTGAATATCGTTTAACATCTGGATAAAATTTTTATCCCAAGGAACAATGGTCTCTTTTTCTCCAATCGGACCACCTGTCTGTACTATTATTGTCATATCACCCTCTTCCAAATGTCTTGGGGCATCTTGTATGGGAGGGGGACGCAAGCAATAAACGCCCCCTTGCCTTTAACGATTGGTGTAAAACTCAACAATCACCTCAGCATCACCTTTGGTGCTTTGCTTGTCTCGTGTCATGTAAATCGTATTTTCAGCTTCTAATGGAACATCTCGTTCCTCCATGGGTATGTACACATTGCCATTGGTAGATTGCGTAAGCCCTACATCTCCATAATTATTACCATGAGGCTCTTTTCCAAATGTAGCTTTTACATCTTCAAAATCCTCCATGGTATAAGCTGTAATGCTTTTGATAAAAGCCCCTCGGGGTAGAACGCCAATTTTCGTTATCAACCCTTGGTCTGTACATTTAATACGCGCTCGTAAATAACTAACCTGCTGCGTAGAGTTGTTACGTCCCTGCAAAACAGGTGGCAATCCCTCATCTATCATGCCAACGGTTTCAACAGTCTCAACGGTCTCAACGGTTTCAACAGGTTCCTGTGTAATTAGCGATTTTTCTGCCATAATTGTCATCCTTTAATAATTAGCTTGCTTCAGCAAAAGAAGGGATGACAATGGTACCAAAATCCTGTCCCCCTTGATCAGAATGAGGCAAGGTGTAGCGTGATTTTTTCATGCCGATAATGGTTTTAGCTGCAACCCCAAATTCACGTTGATAATCAAACAGTTCTTCAACAAGTTTATAGCGTGTTCCCCCTTTCCCATCGCCTCCTGTTGCTCCATTGCCAACGCGCCCATAAGCCATGATAACACTTTGCGCACCAAGCAACACAGCACGGCGAACAGATGTTACAGGCTCTTGTGTCTTTGAATTGATACCATTGGGGACATGTTCAGCTTCACGTAAGATAACTCCATTATACATCCCCAGAGAGCCCTCAAAAATTGGGTTCTTAGCTCCAGAGCCATCATAAGCTGCCTTAGTAATGTCTAACCATTGACCACTCTTTGTATTGGTACGCAATTGGGTCACCTGTGTTGGGTGGAGATACATCACATATGCCGATTTTCCATCAACACGAACAGGGCGCAAACGTGGATTAGCAAGTTTAGCGCGTTCAACAGCCCGATCTATAAGATCTAATGTAAAAACATCGTCTTTTGTAAGTTCTTCATCAGTCTTTTTCTTATTGGCACGAATAACACGCAGTTTACTTGGCTCTAATGGAGCATTAAAACCATAATGTACCGGTTTAAGGTTTATGGTGCGTCCTTCGAAATGAATCCACGGTGCTGTATAACCTGCTGCCTGAATGAAGAACATCAAACTTAAACGGTCTGCATACCAATCAACAAGCCCATCCTTTGCTTCTGTTCGTAAATTAAATAAAACACGTTGTTGATCAATGGTGCCCTCATATTTTACGCGTACAGCATGAGAAAGCTCGTTAATACGCACCGTTTCATTCATAAATTGGAGTGCTTCTTCATTGCCTTCCAGCGTTTGTCCCTCGCTAACGCCATCCCCCATAAGTTGGACGCGTAATCCGCTCGTCACAGAGTCACCAGCGGATTTTCCTAGCATATCCAATACTTGAATAATGCTGTTTTTGCCTTTTCCCATCAGCGGTGCAATGGGCAACGCTTTTGAAGTTTCTGTGTTTAGCATCTTAGCCCAAACGCCAACGGCTAATGGGTCATTAAGATTTACCTGTGTTACTGCCATTTCAATCAATGCCTTTCTTGGTTTTTAAAACTCGCCTTGCAGCTCCCCCAAACGATAACAATCACTTGGTTCTCTCTGTCGCGTCACCACGCACATCTCACGCTCTGCTCATAATTTGTTCAAATTTTTCGGGATTTTTCTCAACCCATACAGCAAATTCGGCTTCTGGCATGGAAAAGAGCGTTCTCACATCCATACCGCCGGTTGGAACTTGTCCGCCGCGCGCTGTAAGCGTCCGCGCTGCTTGAGAGCGCTCTTGAAGGGCTCCCACTTCGTCCTTAACTGGCGCTCCACTATAGCCAAAAGCTTTCGCTTTTTGCACCAGCACCTCAATTGGATTTATACCGGCTTTCTGACACTGCTGGCATATTTGGCGCAATTCAGCACCAATTTGTTGTTGCCGTGCCTCTGGGTCTTTCCATTGCGGATAAAGGCTTGCTTGCGCTTGTAAGACACTGTCTGCTCTTTCATAGAGATAGTCTGTGATACTGTCTAAATCTGGATATTTATCTTGTACTTGCGCTTTGGCTTCCTCGAAATAATCCCCCAACTTTTGGCGTTCATATTCCTCTTGTCTCATGCGCTCTTGGCTCTCTTTCATATGAGAAAACTCATCAAGCAATTTCTGTTGTTCCTGTACCTTATGACTAAGCCATGCAAAATGTGCTTTTGGGGTGTCTTCTAGGGAGGGAATATTTTCCTCACGGCGGCGCGTGATTTCTTCCTGCATTGCGGCATATTTTTGCGCAAGTTCAATAGCCAATTCACGCGCTTCAATGGCGCTTTGTTCTGCCTTTTGGCGTGCTTGCCGCTCTTGCTCTAATTTATCAGATTCTATTACATCAGAATTTGGCTGCTCTTGAAGTGGTTCTACAGCTGGTTGTTCAGAACTTTCCTCTGTATCAAAAACTTCCTCAACTTGTTCAGGCTCGACCAACTCAACGGCATTATCACTGGCAAAATGTTCATCATAGATTGCTTGTTCTTCAGGCGTAAACTCTTCTTCCATATTCTGTCCCTTCAATGTGCTATTATATTTTTTGTCAAAACTCGATAGTGTTCCAACTGTGCCTGTAAAGCTTTGCGTTCTAAATCACGCTGCGCTATCTCATTTTTTGCCTGTTGCAATTCAAGCTGCATCCGCGCTTGTTCTTGTTTCAAGAAAAGTTCGATATTTTTCTGCTGCAATGCCGCTTGTTTCTGCTGCGCATCAAGTTGATAGAGTGTGCTCTTTGCTTGTGCTTCTTGCTGTAAAACAGCAATCTTTGCTTGTTGCTCTGGAGTTAATTGCGCCCCTTGACTTTGTTGCATCATTTGCTGTTGCTGTTGTTCTTGTTGTGCTTGCTGCGCCTTTGCGGTTAAACTTGCCACAAGTGTTGCCGGTAGTGGGGAAAGCTTTAAAAGATCTGGAATCATCTCCGGTGTTAAGAAACCACCAAGCAACGGCAACATCTGCGTAATTGCCGCAAAAGTTTTCTCTTTTTCATTGGGGCTTGTCGGTGAATCATCAACAATAATGTCATACTCAAGCGTCGTAACAGCTTCACGCGTCAACGGCACATATTGGGCATTCTCTTGTCCAGAAATACGTACCAGACGCCCATCAGAGAGATAATTCTGAATGAGATAAAGGATAATCTTTCCCTGCCTACACCGATAAAGCTTGAGATTATCAAACAGCCCCGCAAGCAAATTAAGCGTTGATTGCCGGCGTGTATTTTCCAGCACATTGGCTTGGTTGACCTCCCGTGTTCCAATAAACTCGGCCGATAACCCTGTTACATGCGTTATCGCTTCACGCGATTCATTAAACAGCTGGAAAAATCCATTGGGAAATTGTGCACTTGGCTTTGGTTGAATTTTCCCTCCTGTAAGCGCGCCATTTTTAACCCAAGTAATCGTATCTGTTCGCGCCCAGCTTTCTAACGCTTGGCGATCATCATCGAAAGCGTCTCGTTCTGCCATCAAGCCGCCCTTAGACTGACTATTAAGGATATACATCACTTGGCTAAAATATTTATTCGACCATTTTTGTGGGTCTTTTGCGGGGCGAACAATCCCGTAAAACTGGTTTTTAAGCTTATCCAGCGTGCCCGTGATACATTCCCAACCTAGCTGCTCATCAGGTGCTAATGGCTTATCGGGCTTTGCTAAAAGGCGTCGTCCCAGAAAAGCGCGTCTCACCACTTTTTTATTAAAACACACCCCTTGTAGTTGTGGCATTACCCTTTGAAGCTGTTCAAACTCCTGTTTGCTATAGTTGCGCATCTGACCTGTTTGAAGATCAGGCGCCTTGTAAGTGGTCTCATATTCAAACCAACGGCATTCAACCAGCGTAACATAGCGTTTCCCAGAACACGGCTCTGAGAGAGAAGACGCATTGGAGTCATCATGATACGCATCAAGCGACACATGAGAATCCTCAGAAGCGGTTGTACTATCGATAGCCCAATCGGCGTTAAGATCTTCAACAGCAACATCAGGAAAAAGACTTTTAGCATCCTCAACGGATTTGCGATCAACATACCACATACGCTGTGCGTCAATGAGATTTGGTCTTACAGCATTGGCATCCCAAACCATTTTTAAGGGATCTAAACGTTGAACAGCAGGTATCCCTTCGGGATCTGTATCATAATCAAGCCGCGTATCTGTCCAGCCCATACCGCAAATAACCATATCCTGAAAAGCATCGGAATCGGCATATTCCGCCTCTGCCTCATCACGAAACCATTCTGCTGCTCCAGTAAGCAATTCATTGGGTATTGCTGCTCCCATTTGCCGTGGTTGAAACTGTACTTCGCGCTTATTATTACGCTCCGCCCCAACAATAGCATTCACAAGGGGTGCAATGCGGTTAAAAGTCATGACAGGGCGGCGTTGCTCTTTTAAAACTGCAAGATCTTCCTCTGCCCATTGACGACCATTATAAAAATCAAAATCTTCACGCGCCTGTTCACGCCATTCATTAACATGTTCAATATCTTCTGCGTACCAAGACTTTAAACGCTTATAGATTTCATATTCATCGAGGATTGTCGTTTTTTGAAAGTCTTGATCTAGAATGCCATCCATGATGCCGCTTCTCTTTCCATAGTGCGATAACGCTCTTGCTTGGGTTTGACACGGGGCGCTTCATAGACAATGCACATCAGTCCAAAAGCATCCGCCCCATGGCTCGACCAATCATGCTCTGCACCCAAACCAATGCCGCGCTTCTCATCCCATTTCTCGTGATACCAATTCAGTGCTTTGCGCCCTGCTACCGTCATCTCTTCATTGAACCAAACAGACGGCAAAATACGCCGCACCGCCTCTATACGCATTTTCACAGCGCCTGCCCCTTGATTAGGGATCACTTGCGTTTCAAAACCCGCATCATTTAAAGCGCTCTCAAAACTCACATTGTGCACACGATCTCTGGTCGCACCATCATGGGGCAAAACCATCAATGCTTTCTCATAGCCATTTTGACGCAACCAGCCTATATGCTCTGATAACGGCTGTCCCTGTGCTTCATAATAATTAAGCACTCTGATCTCTCTACCAACAAATTGCGCTATCCATATCGCTGTGGCATCTGCCTTGGCTCCCGTTCCCCCAATGTCCCAAAAAGCACGTATTTGTATCAAGGGGTCACGAGCAACGCGCCCTATCCGCCCCTCCTGCTCGGCTGCCAACATTTCCTTTTGATAATAAGCGCCTTGAACCGCTTTCAGATAATCCCCTTCCCAGATATGCTTATAGGTTTCGGGGCGGTTTCTCAGATCATCAAGTCGTGCTTCATTCAAGATCTTGGGAAACTTCGGATTGTCTGACCAGTTGATCTCCACACGCTTGATTGCCTCATTGTCTGAAAAGCGAAACCGCTTCTCAACGGGGGCATTCTCTCGCAATGGATTCCATGTCACCCATAACTCTGCCCGCCATCCCTCTCCCTCTTCTCGCAAAGTCGGTATAAGCGTTTGCCAAGCTGTCTCTGTAACTGGCTCTGCCTCATCAACCCAACAAAGCAAAATACGCCCCATGGATTTGATACTTGCAATATTCCGGTCAAGTCCAGAAAACTGAAAGGCTATACGACCATCTATCGATTTAATCGAAGACTCCCCAACCTTGTAATAGTCCTTTAAAAAGTCATGCGCTTCAATGGCGCGTTTAATCTCCTCTAATGAACTTTCTGCTAGCGAGTTTTGAAACTGCCGTGCACAAAGTATAGTTCCTGATATCCCTTCCCTACCAAATTGATAGCCTTTTAAAGCAGCCATCAAGGCAAATGATCTTGTCTTTCCAGACCCTCGTCCACCCCAAGCCGCTCGCACCAAAGCCTTACCTGTAAAAATCGGTATAAGCTTTGGAACAATATTAATCTGTCGTGTTGTCATTGACCAAAGGCGCGATTTCTACACGCGTTATCATCTTAATGGCTCCCCCATCTTCCCCTGTCACTTGAAGAGGCAAAATCTTCCCCAACAATGACAGATAAGCAGCGGGGCATTTGATTGCCTGTTTTTCGAGATAAGAGATCAAACCATCATCACCATATTTCTTACCAGCGCGCTCTGCTGCCTTAAGCACTGCTTCTTTCAAAATACGTGTCGTTTTATTTGGCACGCCTTTTACCCGCCCTTGACCTGCCTTTGGGGGCGTTCTTTTTGCAAGTTTTTCAGTGGTTTTCATGTGTGTTTCTTTTTGTAAACAAGACAATAAAAAAACCCCGCAAAAGCAGGGCTCTGAACAATCAGATAAACTTATAAGAAAGGTTATACCTTTACCGTAATTCTAGACGCAATTCGACTAGTACAGCAACGCCATAAAACACTATTTTTCATATCCTGTCAACAAAAAAATCACTATATTGTGTATTTTTTATTTTTTTACCTAAATCTAGTGTCTTTAACAACCAACCACTCACAATTGTATCTTCTAAACGAATCAATTATATGGAAGCACAAAGTTATTGATTAGCAAAAAGTGGGGGGAATAATGGAAATAATCATAGTCATAGGAGGAATATTAATAGCAGCAAATATGATCTACCACATTTCGAAGGTAGGAGAGAAAGGGTGGAATGTAGGATTCGAAAATACGATTTTATTAATCATAATAATCGATGTGTTTTTATATTTTGAATTCTCAGTGAACATATTACTAATAATAGCAACTTTACTGTCTTTTAGGAGCTATTTGAGAATAAATGACTATGAAGAACAATTCGAGTTACTTCAGGAACAGAAAGATCGAGAAATAGAAATATACAAAGAACAAATTACGAAATGGGATAGAAGTCTTTTAAAGAAGGCTCAAAAAATATCGCAAAAATGGATTAAGCAATGGAATAAAGAAATTAGACAGTGGGAAAAGGATATACTAAGAATAAAAGATCCCATAATGATAGGTGAAGATTATGAACATCACCATCCCATCATAAAAGATATCTGTACTCAAGGATATAAAGAAATACCGTTTCTCTATAAGAAAGCTTTGGAAACAGAACCTTCTGCTGAGCATTGCGAAAAAATCAATGTATTCAAGAAACACATAGCTTTTAAGAAAAGCTATCTAAAAACAATGCGACTCATGAAAAAAAACGGGATAGTTGTTGAAAAAATCGTAGATCCCCTTACAGAAAAAACATGTCATAAACCTACAATGTTTTTGTTGCATTGGTGGTTATATGTGGTTGATGATATGATCATAGCCGAGTACGAAAAACAAGCGTTACATGGGTTTTATAAAAATGATAAATCGCTTGACATCTACTGGGATGAAATGTCTAAAAATACAGAATACGAAGAGATAGAAGAAATACTGAAATCATGGCATTTGCCTCCTAAGTATGAATGCCTAGTAGGGATAAAAAAATATTTACTGACATTGTTGTATGACATTTCGGATGACTATAGAATAGCAAGAGAAATTTTTATTCATTATAAGCGTCTTCTTGAAACTGTTACAGAAGGATATATTGCTTTAGATGAGGATTGCTCTGCCGACGAGGTAAAATGGCGACTAAATGAGTATAAAGAAAAAGATAATCTACAAAATTCTGAAGATATTCCAACATTTGAGAGAGCTTATCAACTAGGAGCAATAGAAAGAATTAAATCAATGCTATGATAGGTTAAGCTATTGGAATACACTTATAGGACAAGAGAAGCTAAATATAATCTTTAGTGCTGAAAAAATGAAAACATTGAAAGAGGCTTCCAACGAAGAAAGCAGACAGTTTAATATTGAAATGCGAGAGGCGACTTTTAAAAATAAATATTTTAATTTCGACAGATCTTACGGACACTTGATACAGTATCTGTTATGATATCTAAGCAGTTGTAAATTTTTCTAAAAAACATTTATGCAAATTTTTTCTTAGTTTCTCATATCTAATCGTTCAAGCCAAGCTCTTTCCTCACCTCTTCAGAGCTATAAAAAGTACCCTCTCCCCTTCGAACGCGCTCTCTTACTTGTGAAGCTAAATAATAATCCTCTGCTTCCTCTATTCCATGTTCAATAATCTCACGTAAATAAAAAGACTTTGTACGTCCTGTCTTAGCAGCTAAATTATTCAAACGTGTTTCGAGATCACTTGGCAATCGAATAGATATCGTCATAACACAATCCTCTTCCCGCTCTTCATTACAAGAGCTCTCTGCCAACAGGCTTGGCATAAAACCACTCCATATCATCATCCGCAAAATCATCTGAGGGGTTACATTGTGCTAACAATTCTTCAAGAGTATCATTTGGCGATACCCGTGGCTTTACAATTAAGCATCCATTCTCAACAACCAAACCCACTTGCGTATTTTCAGAAATATGAAGAACATCAAGTAATGCAGACGGGATAGAGAGCATAACTGACCCTCCAACTTTACGTAATTTTGTTATATACATAAAATGCTCTCTCCAGAATTTATCCTTCAATAACTTTCCATATTGTATAGAAAAAGAACAATAAAACATTTACCATTTAGTTTTTTTGTCAAAATATTTATGAAGCGCGTTAAGAGCAACCCGCAATGAATTCACAAGATGTGGTAACATTTGGTCTTCTACAACAAGATATTGTATTGCTGCATAAAGATTATACTGTCTATAGAGATGTTGTGTTTCTTTTATCGCCTCTTGCATATTAGAAAACTGTCCTGTTGCAAATTCGACCCATTTTTCTCTTGCTTTGTCATCAGAAGATGATGGTATTTCATCATAAACAGCGCTTGGTAAACCTTTTGCACACAAATAGTCATTTTTCACTTCAAGATATTTTTGCGCAGCATCATACTGGTCTTGAGTAAGCACGCCTTGCAAACACAGCCGCCCAACATAAGTACCAGCAAGCGGATTTTTAGCCTCTTCAATAGTCAAACCAAAGCGTTTAGCACGCATTTCAATTGCCAATTGATTAACAGGATCTTGACGTACTTTCACTTGTGAAATGTAAGCATCTTTCTTCTTCATACATCCCCTAATCTGTGGGAGCCCACATACTTCTCTTTGTTATATTTTATCAATCAAAATGGTATGCTGTCATTAAGAAATGCACTATGATCAGCAGCACCTGAAGCGATAGCATAATTTTGAGAAGTAATAGATGAAGGGGCAGATTGCTCTTTCTTTGCATCAAGCAAATACAACTCGCCTTTGAATTGTGGTAAAATAATCTCTGTTGTGTAACGGTCATGCCCATTTTTATCTTGCCATTTGCGTGTCTGTAATTTGCCTTCTACGTAAACCTTTGAACCTTTGTTGAGATACTGAAGCGCTATTTTTGCTAAATGTGGATTAAAAATCACCACGGAGTGCCATTCTGTTTTCTCTACTTTTTGATTGTTTTTTTATCTGTATAGCTCTCAGAAGTCGCTATACTAAAATTGACTATTTCTGCTCCAGAATTCATTGTTTTGCTTTCGGGATCAGCACCTAAACGCCCGATTAACATCACTTTATTTAGCATGTTTTTTCTTACCTTAAATTTGTATTTTAATACATACAAAATCCTAGCATGATTTGCATATTTTTTCAATTATTTCAAAAGGATATTATTGTTTTTTAACATATAAAATTATGTCTTAAAGCGCTCTTTGATAAATAATCAATTGACATAAATGCATGGTGTATAGTATCAAGTATCAAGAGGGTATATATGGCAATCGTTAGTTTTAAGCATAAAGGGTTGAAATTATTCTTTGAAAGAGGAGTCTGCAAAGGCATACAACCCGCGCATGCTAAAAAATTAGCAAACATTTTAGTAATTTTAGATACAATATCCGCGCCTGAACAAGTTACTCTTAAATCGTATCGTCTACATGCGCTTACGGGCGATTTAAAAGGTTACTGGTCAATGCGTGTCAATGGAAATTGGCGTGTTACCTTTCGTTTCATTGGGACAGACGTTGAACTGGTTGATTATCAAGATTACCATTGAGTTTTGAGGTGTTATTATGATGTACAATCCTCCACACCCTGGCGGCATTTTGAAAGAAGAATTGCTTGATGAATTAGGGTTAACAGTAACAGAAGCTGCAAATCGTCTTGGTGTTGCACGTTTAACTTTATCCCGCGTCTTAAACTGCCATGCGGCGATTAGTATTAATTTAGCTTTACGGTTAGAAAAAGCGGGTTTAAATGATGCGGAATTCTGGCTTAAATTGCAACAAAAGCATGATTTGTGGCAAGCTCGGCATAACAGCCCAATCCCACATATTTCACCTCTAGAGCAAGTAGAGCATCTTTAGAAATACTTAGTCCATCTTTCTTCACACCTAGAGGTCATGTTCTTTAAAATTAAGCAACTTCTGATAGTTTTTTTACGCCTTTATTGATCTCGTCTATAAGAGGTTCGTAATTGAGAACGCTTTTCGGAATAGCACTACCGTAAACCCAAGCTTTTACTTGCGCTTTGGTACTAAAATCCGCATTTTCTGGTGTGGTATAATACTGTCCGCCATCAAACTTTTCACACTCTCTTGTGCCGTCTTCATATTCGTAGAGGTTATAAAAATACTCCTCTGCTCCGTCCCCCCCCAAGGAACATAACCAACAGCTGTTGCAACAAACTCTTTTTGCATGGGTTGTTTACGCTTTTTTAAGAACAGGTTTTTTAATATTCTCATGTTTTTAGTCCATAATTTTACCAATTGGTCTATTTACCTAAAATTTGACCGTACAGAGCGTTTTATATTGCGGATATGTTTTCATCGTAAAATCTTTAAATCGCTTTGTGTGGTACCTTTTTGTCGATTTAAACACATACCTAACCGTAAAATGATCAGCACTTTTCACTACTTTGCTGTGGACCAAAGCGTTTCATTATCCCACCAATGCCATTTAAAGTCCCTTCAAGCTCTTGCTTGTGAACAAGCGTTATAGGCGTTGAATGCTCTTTCGCTGCTTGTTCTTTCAACTCCTTTTCACGGAATCTCAAAACAGCATTGCGTACAAAATTGGCTTTTCTCAAAAGATCGTTTTCCAAATCACGACACAACCTGACAAGTTCACGCGTGCTCGGAAAAAACGTATCGGATAAACAATTTATTTCATCACATAAAATCCGTTTGACCACTGTCATCAGTGACCATGCAGAGACATTTTCCAAAACCATTCCATAGGTCAACGCCATTCCCTCATGGTCTGATTGTTGTGCTATTTTCAAACCACACGACAGCATGCGAATAGCTTTTGCTATATCCTCTTTACCTGCTTTCACTGCGAAGAGCTCTTGCAATTGATCACCAGCCTCTAAAGCAATCGATTCCTGCTGTTTCGTTAATTGGCTGCCTTCCTTCAAAATAAATGGACCTCTCGGGGGTATCATCGCATGAATGTGCTTCAAAGTACCCTCGATTTCCGATATCAAGGAGACTGTCTGCGATACGTTCCCCAATGCTTTTTTGCTTTTGAGTGTAATTTCCATTGTTTCCACCATTGTTGTTCGTGTTTTTTGTTTTTTCTAAATCATCAACCGCCTTTCGCACCCAGTTACGCCATGTTGCTTGCCAATCTATTTTGGTTGCATTTGCTCCGGCTTTTGAACGCCAATAATCTCGAAATTTTTCAATTTCGACTTTCACGCGCTCTGGAGGCAAGCCCTCTTCGATTGCAAAATCGTAATCGGGTTCAAAATCCGTAGGCAATCGACAACCGCGATTAGCTTTCGCTCGTTTTGCTTTTTTGGGAACGTTTTCTTGCTCGTGAATGGGAGGTTGGTTGTCTACACCCGTTGCGATTTGCTCTGATGTGGTCTCAACAGCAACCTCTGTTGGCTCGTCAACCTGTTCGTTTGTTTCTAAACTTTCAGAACCAATTTCTTTTTTTAATAAAACGTCAGTTTTATTTTTTTTATATATATTCTTATTCTGGTTCTTTATAGCTTGATTTTGCTTAGCATTTGCTTCAGCAAAATTATTAACATGTTGTTTTGTATTATTTTTTGCTTGCGCACCTTTTTTACCAGCCTCACTACGAACTTGCGATATATGCTCTTTTTTATCAGCAAAATCGTTCAGCTCTTCTTCAACGCGCGTATTCCACAATCCATTATCTGTCTCAACAAGTTTATTATTTATCATGAGATATTCGACAATAGCTTCAAATTTTTTCTGCGAACAATTGCAAGCACGTGCAAGCGTTTGAAAATCTGTTTTAAGTGGTTCTTTTTTTTCATACATGTAAACGAGAAGGGTTATATAACCCCCCCCGTTGTTCAGATGTCATTCCATTTGTACCACTTATCCAGTCATACAAATGGAATCTTATCCATGGCATACCATTAGACATGCGCATCCCCTTCTTTCTTTAAATATAAATTAGTGATCATAATCCCCCCTTAAGGCTGTTGCGTATTTATGCGTGCGCATGGTGACGCGTAATCTATTAATTTTGTCTCTTTATTTTTGCCTGTTTAAGAATGTGAATGGTGCTGTTGATGTTCATCATTATCTGTAGGAGCAGCAATAAAAGCAGAACTAGAGCCAGAACATCCTTTCAGTTGTTGCAGCTTTAGATAATTTATTACGGAGATAGATCCTCTTTTTTCCCACTTGCAAACAGCTGCTTGAGTTACACCAAGCATTTTCGCCATTTCTGATTGTGTCCAATTAAATTTGCCCCGTATTGACTTAGCCAAATTCTTAAAATCTTCTCGTTGATCCATTTACAAGCTCCAATTACAGCTTTGTCTTATTTTATTCATATAATTATAGTTATATAAAGTCAAGGAAATTTATCTTTATCAACGATAAAAAAATAAGGTAAGCAGAAGTATGAGTAATAAATCTAATATCATAAGCACATTAAAAAAGATTTTGACCGAGTTTAACTTAACGCAAGAAGATGTAGCCAAACGGTTAAACGTAACACAAGCTTCAGTGTCTAAGTGGTTAAAAGATTCTGATCCACGCGGCTCTAATCGAGATGCCATTTTAGAATTATACAAAGAACTAAAAGGGGATAATCACTTAACAACTTTTGTTCCTCTTATGGGGTATATTGGAGCAGGAACACAGATAGATCCAAGCTTTGAACAAATCCCTGAAGATGGTCTTGAACAAGTAGAAATTCCTTTTGCTTTACCTGATGATATGGTTGCTTTTGAAGTTAAAGGAGACTCTATGCTTCCAGCTTATAAAGATGGAGATATGGTTATCGTAAGACGGCGCCAAATTAAAACAATAGAATCCTTTTTTGGCAAAGAAGCCGTTATTTTAACACATGATAATAAAAGATATATAAAGCAGATTAGCAGGGGTATGAATGGTGAAATAGATCTGCTTTCTTGGAATGCCTTACCCATTAAGAATGTTAAAATTGTGTGGGTTGGAGAGATATTTGCTATTTTGCCAATAAGTTCTTACAGCAAGATGATTCGGACTTATCGCTAATTATCCCCCCCTCTTATTTAGCAAGATATTATAATATTTTTTATAAAAAATATAACTTTTTATAATTTTTTGCTTGCTATTTTATAATTATAGTTATATAAATAATTATACAAACCGCAAATAAACAATCGCCAAGAGGCGTTAGGGAGGAAAAATTATGGATAAGCCAATTCTTATAAATTCCAATGAAATTTTATTAGTTGCCTACGATAAAGATCAACACATTGCAGAGTCTGGACCACTTGATGCAAGCCAAATTCTAAGCATTGTTGATGAGGTAGATGATGCAATCCAAATCTTTCGTATAAATCCTTCTGAGAATAATTGTGAAGATATCTCTGAAGAGATTGCAGACGCATATGTAGAAGCAAATATCGAACATCTCCATGAGGATAGTAAGGTTCATTACTTTGTACGTGAAAGTGATGCTTACCACGATCTTTTATCTGATTTAGCAAAAGAAAAATATAATGATGAGATTTACGGTACTTACGAACAACAACACCGTTTGCGTGCATGTGATGTGCTTTAAAAATTCTAAAGGGCGCTTTTAAAAGCGCCTCCCCTTTTCCCATCAATAATTGATTAGAGTAAACTTATGACCACACATGATACTCATATTCATAGTGAAGGATATCTCATACCTGAAAACGAGGTAGACAACAAAATTGGTTGTGTCCAAATGGTTAATGCCCATGTAATGCATAGGCACTTACATTTGAAACAAGATTTTTCCACTTGGTTTAACGATTGTGTTGAAAAGCTTGATCTAAAAGAAGGCGTGGATTTTGTTTTTACAAAACAAGAATGGAACAGACAGAAGATTTGTCCAAAATCTGAAATAGAAACAGATAAAACTGATAATCATTACTTAAAAATTCACGCAGCAAAGAAAATCGCTAAAGCAGAGCGCCATAGAAACTATGGCAGAATATTATACCAAAACTTATGTTTTTCTTAATTAAGGGGGTGATGATGCGAAACTTTATTACAATACCTGAAAACAATTTTCAAAACACAACAGTTCAAACGATGTCTAGTCGTGAAATTGCAGAGTTATGCGGTAAGCAACATGCGCATATTATGCGTGATATTCGGCAAATGTTAGGAGAATTATATCCTGAAGGGGGTCAATCCAAATTTGGATCCACCTATTTAGATAAACAGGGTAAACCCCAAAACTGTTACAACCTCCCTAAGCGTGAATGCCTTATCTTAGTTTCCGGTTACAGCATGACATTACGTGCTAGGATTATAGACCGTTGGCAAGAATTGGAAAAGCAAGCAGTAACACCACAAATCGACTACTCAAGTCCAAAGGCTATGATTGGCTTTTTGAATTACCTACAAGGTCAAATAGATCAAAAAGACACCATCATTGAAGATTTAACACCAAAGGCAATGGCTCTTGAAAGCTTACAGCGTCATAATGGACTCTTTGGTCTTACAGAAGCCGCTAAAATACTCGAGATGCAACCAAAACAGTTCATTCTCTTCTTACAGAAAAAAGGTTGGGTTTACAGACGAGTAGCAGGTGGAAATTTGCTTCCTTACCAAGACAAAATCCAAAAGAAACTTATGGATTGTCCAACCATCACACTTCAAACCGCAAGTGGAATAGAAAAAGTAATTCCTTGCGCAAAAATCACAGCAAAAGGAATTGGTGTGCTGTCTCAAGAGCTTAAAAGACAAACCATGCATTAAGAGGAGGTTATTATGATAAAAAAGAAATACGAATTGACTGATGAGACAATTAAAGTTGATAGAATAACGCTTTACCGTATCCGTGCATTAAAAGACTTTGGAGATGTTAAAAAAGGTGATCTTGGTGGCTGGGTAGAGAGTGAAAGAAATCTTAGCCATGATGACAATTGCTGGGTTGGTGGTGAGGCATGGGTTTATGAAAATGCCAAAGTTTATGAAAATGCTAAGGTTTATGATGATGCCGAAGTTTATAATAACGCAAAAGTTGGTGGTAATGCCATAGTAGCTGGCAAAACAGCATTTTATGGAAGTGATGCTATCTTAAGGTAGGGGGGCAATAAACCATGGAAAAGAAATACGAACTGACTGATGAAATAAAAGAATTTTATGATGCAAGAGCCGATAAAAGTAAAAAACTTTATCGCATACGTGCATTAAGAGATTTTAGAAATATTAAAAAAGGTTACTTAGGCGGCTATATACAAAAAGAAGACAACCTATCGCATGAAGGCGATTGTTGGGTTTGGCATAAAGCTATGGTTTATGGTGACGCTAAGATTTTCGGCAATGCACAAGTATTTGAACGCGCAAAAATTACAGGCAGGGCGCGTGTTTATGAAAATGCAAAAGTTTGCGGTGAAGCATATGTTGAATATGATGCGCAAATTTACGGCAATGCACAAATTTATGGTGAGGCTCGAGTTTTGGGCCATGTTTATGGCAATGCCCGTGTCTATGGAGATGCTTATATAAGTGATAAAGCACACATTTCCGGAAATATGAAAATTCTAGATGGAGTATATATTTTCGATAATGTAAATATTTCTGGTAATCTTGAAATTCGTGGACGCAATTCAATCATCTACGAAAGTGACTATTCAGCAAGCGATATAAGCTACATAAGCCGTTTCTAGCAACAAAAACAAAGATTTTAACACAAGCGTGATTCACGCCACGGGTGGATTGCGCTCAAATAGGAGGAAATCAAGATGAGTGAACTAAGTACCACACAAACGGAATTAGTGGAAACAACGAACAATTGTGAAATCGAACCTACAGCTATGGAGCTTATTTTAGAAAGAGCTTTAGAAAATGATGTTGATCTGGATCGTCTCAAGCGTCTTCTTGAATTGCGAGAACAAGAGATAAAACGACAAGAGCGTCAAAACTTTGTCCGTGATCTTTCTGCTATGCAAATGGAATACAAAGATATCGAACAAAACGCCATTAATACACATACTAAAAGCCTCTATACCACGCTTGATAAATATATTGATTCAATCAAAGAAACTCTTGCAAAATATCACTTTGCCTTGTTCTCTCGTATCAAAGACCAGAGTTCAAATGACATAACTGTAGAAATGACTTTAAAGCATATATCAGGCAATGAAATATCAACAGAAGGAACATTTCCTTTTGACGCTACAGGAGGCAAAAATAACATACAAGCGGTTGGTTCTACTCTCACCTACGCACGTAGATATCTCTTAGGCATGCTTCTTAATGTTGCAAGAAAAGAAGACGATACAGATGGCAACACGCTTCTTGCAGGTATCTCTCCTGAACAGATGAATGAAATCAAAGAATTAATTAAAAAAACACAATCTGAAGAAAGTAGGCTTCTCTCTTTCATAGGAGTAAAAAATCTAACAGATATGTCTTATAAACAAGCACAAATCGCTTTGTTTTCTTTGAAAAAAAAGCAACGAAAGCAAATGAATAAAGCACAACAAGAGCAATTAGATGCACCTATACAAGATATTGAATATGCACCAACTCAACAACAAACGGCGGTGTGAGATGGAGCAAAGAACAGCAGAATGGTTTCAAGCAAGGCTAGGAAAAGTCACTGCTTCAAACGTTTACAACGTACTCAGTAAGACAGCAAAAGGTTTGCCTACAAGCAAATATGAAGACTACAAAATCAAACTCATGACAGAACGCTTAATAGGTGAAATAAGCCAATCTTATACAACAGCGGCTATGCAATGGGGCATTGAACATGAAGAGAATGCCTTGAGAGAATATGAATTCATTTATGACGCAGAAGTCACAAGATGCGGGTTTATCCCACACCCAAAAATGAAAATGGCGGGTGCAAGTCCTGATGGGTTCATTGGAGAGGACGGCTTAGTTGAGGTCAAATGCCCACAATCAACCACGCATTTGCGCTTCTTTATATATGACGAAATCAAGCCTGAATATATCGCACAGATGCAATTCCAAATGGCGTGCACAGGACGCAAATGGTGTCATTTCATGAGCTATAATCCAAATTTTGTAGGCAAATCTACTGGTTTGAGAATGAAAATCAAACGCGTCAACCGTGATGAGAAACACATTGAAGAGATCAATAAAGCGGTCGAAATCTTTTTAGGGGAAATAGAACAAGAGATGCAAAAGATTTTGGCAAAAGCTGCTTAAACCTATGGGGGCGCTCTCTGCTTCTCCTTGCCTAAGCACCCCCACCCATTTACTAAGGAAATTAAACGTGTGTAACACCAAACATATTATCATACAGCCTGCTAAAGATGAGGAATTTTGTTTTTTTACCATTGGCTATGAAGGTAGGTCCCTTGAGAATTATCTTAGTTGTCTCATAGAAAACAATATCAAAACTTTATGTGATGTTCGTAAAAATCCAATAAGTAGAAAACAGGGATTTTCGAAAAGACAATTAGAGCAAGCTGTAAGCAACATTGATATTGAATATATGCATATGCCTGAACTTGGAATTACTTCTGAAAAACGAAGAAATTTGAAAACACAAAAAGATTATGACCGCCTTTTTGAAGATTATCAAAATACAACTCTCAAGAATAATTCTTGTGCAATAAACAAATTATATCAAATTTTTTTAAACAAAAAGCGCGTTGCAATCACCTGTTTTGAAGCCAATGTATGCATGTGTCACAGAGGACAACTCGCATTAGCTCTCACTCAATTGCCTGATTGGAAATATGAAATTGAACACATCTAAAAAATAAACTTACAAACTTTTTACATATGGGGGTGCTCTCTCCTCCCAGCACCCCCACCCTTTTCTAACACTTTCAACACATGCGTGATTCACGCCACGGGTGGATTGTACGCAAATCAAGGAAATAAACCATGAAAAATAAATATGAACTGACAGATGAAACAATCGAAATTGGGAGCAAAACGCTCCGCCGCATTCGTGCATTGAGAGATTTGGGGGACGTCAAGAAAGGTGATCTTGGCGGCTATATCGAGAAAGAAGACAACCTATCGCATCATGGTAATTGCTGGATTGGGGATTATGCCAAGGTTTATGATGATGCTAAGGTTTACGAAAATGCACAAGTTTACGGTTATGCACATGTTTACGGCAATTCTCGTATTTATGGCAAAGCAGAAGTTTTCGATGAACCATGCATTTACGGTCATGCAGAAGTTTACGGTGATGCATATATTTGCGGTGAACCGCACGTTTTTGATAATGCAGAAGTTTATGGCAATGCACAAGTTTACGAAGAGCCATACATTTACGATAGGGCGCGTGTTTACGGCAATGCGCATGTTTACGGTGATGCGCATGTTTACGGTCATGCAAAAATTTACGGTGAAGCATGTGTATGTTGGGACGACTGGATTGATGACGATAGAAGAATCTCAACTGGAGAAAAGACCCGATGAGAAAATACGAACTTACTGATGAAACAATTAATGTTGATGGATTTACGCTTCACCGAATTAGAGCATTAAGAGATTTTGGTGGCGTCAAGAAAGGTAACCTTGGGGGCTTTATAGAGGATGAGGACAACCTAAGTCATGAAGCCGACTGTTGGGTTAGTAATGAAGCTATGGTTTATTGTGGTGCCGAAGTTTACGACAGCGCTAAAGTGTTTGGTAACGCGAAAGTTGCTTATTTTGCACGCGTTTATGGCAATGCACAAGTTTATGATAACGCAAAAGTATATGGGGGGGATATTTTTGGGGACGCACAAATTTATGCCGATTACAAAATTGTTTACAAGGAAAAGACAGAAAACTTAACAGGGGACGACGTTCCTTTCTAGCAACACAAACAAACTTTTAACACCAGCGTGATTCACGCCACGGGTGAATTACATCTAAAATGAAGGGGAATAAACATGCCACACCGCCCACCCACTATCACGCAACCAGCTATTGCTCGTGCTTTAAGAGAAGCTAAAAAACAAGGATGTGAACTCATAGAAATCAAACCTACAGGGGAATTATTAATTCATATCAATAAAACCATAACACCAACAACGACAGATAATACTTATAGCATTGATGATTTTCCACCGCTTGAAAATGAACAAGAAGACTACGAGACCAGCAAAAGCTGCCCCTCTGTCGACGGTATAAAGTTTTAGCCATGTCAAAACGCCGTCCACCGCATCTTGTTCGTGAACGTACACGCCATGGTAAAGTTATATGGTATGTACGTATTGGTCATGGACCACGGTTTCGGATTGAAGGAACCTATGGAACGCAAGAGTTTGTTGACAATTATACGCTGGCTATTAAACAAGCGCAAAATGGCTCCTCCAAAACAAAGAGGCGCACCAGACTCACAGAAGGGTCTTTCGATTGGTTGTTGCATCAGTATTTACAAAGCATGCAATGGCATAATCAATCAGAATCTACTAAAAAAGTTAAATATCGAATTCTGAATAATGTTTCTAAACATATCGGTGATCGTGCATATAAAAGCATAAACAAACAACACATTCTTGAAGCCGTAGACAGAAGGCGAGATACCCCCGCCGCGGCAAAACATTTTTTGACCTCTTTAAACGGTCTCTTTAATTGGGCGGTTGATAATGCCCTTTTAAATAGAAATCCTGCCTTTAATATAAAAGCACCAAAATCTTTAAACAGTGAGGGATTACTGCCATGGCTAGAAGAGGACATAGACAAATATTATCACCGTTGGTCACATGGTACACATGAACGCGTCTGGATGATGTTCTTCTTTATACAGGCTTGCGTCGTGGTGATGCCGTTCGTATCGGCTGGAAAGACGTCAAAGATAATATCATTTATCTCAAAACAGAAAAGAGCCAATTTAAAACAGATGTTTTTCTTCCTATTTTACCAGAACTAGAGAAAACCCTTAAAATTGGTCCTATAGGTAATGAAACATTCATTTGTGGTAAAGGTGGAAATAAGCTTGTCAAAGAAAGTTTTGGCAACCTCTTTCGTGAAGCATGTAATGCAGCAGGTATTAAAAAATCAGCGCACGGATTGCGAAAATTAGCAGCAACACGTGCAGCCAATGCTGGTGCGACAGTTTCGCAAATGAAAGCGCTTTTTGGCTGGACAGAAGATAAAATGGCATCCCTTTATACCAAAACAGCTGATAGAAAACGACTTGCAATAGAAGCAATCAAAAAACTTCAAAAAAGTTAGGAGCATAGTTGACAGTAAGAAAACAAACCAAAGCCCCGTCAAAATTATGAATGAAATTAATGCGGTGTTTGAGGTGCATCAGAAACCAGAGGAGAAATAGGTGGTTGTGTCTGTTGCATTGTTTGCCATAAATTATAATTCGTTTGCATATCCAGCCAAAATTTTGCTTTACTAAAACCAGCTAATTCTAATTTCACTGCAAGTTCGGTACTCATAGAGGCATGTCCGTTAATCACTCTTGATAGAGAAGCTCTTGTCATATGGAGATGATCAGCTAACTTTTGTATTGTTATCCCCATTTCTTCTAAGAAAGCTACTTTTAGAACTTCGCCCGGATGTGCGGGGTTATGCATCATTTGTTTTCGTTCCTTTCATCAATGGTAATCTTGATAATCAACAAGCTCCACATCTGTTCCTATAAAGCGAAAAGTAACACGCCAATTTCCATTCACCCATATAGAATAGTATCCTGTAAGTTCACCTTTAAGAGGGTGCATTTTAAAGGCAGGCGCTTTCAACATTTCAGGCGTCGTAGCACTTGTTAAAGCCGTCAAGATAACGCGTAATTTTTTCACGTGATCTGATTGAATAGCTTTTGTAGAACCTGTTGTATAAAATAATTTTAAGCCCTTATGTTTAAAGCTCACAATTGCCATTACCGCCCCTTGTCGTATATCGTCACTATACGATCAATAAAAATAAGAGTCAAGCGCCCTGCTAGCAAATCCAGTTATCTAGATAAAATGATTGGGTATAAGCTATAAAAAAGTTAGGGATAGGTAGAAAATAAGTTAAAAGAATCAACGAAATCAAAATTCCCGAACTTTTATATAACCTATTGATTTGATTAAACATTGGCTGGGGTACCTGGATTCGAACCAGGGAATGCCGGTACCAAAAACCGGTGCCTTACCGCTTGGCTATACCCCAAAAAAAACACGCTTTATAGCGACTCTTGCACCTTATAGCGATTCCTGTGATTGGACGCAATATCTGAAAATCAAAGACCTTACTTTTTTATCATAAAGTGCCTGATTTATCATAAAGTGCCTGAGTCTTGTATGGTATTGCATCAATACAAATTCGTAGCAGAAATTGATATACTGTTGTACTTTTAACACAAATAGAAAACATTTATCCACCAATAATTATTTTGCTCTTTGTATTGATTTTTTAGGAACAGAAAATGAAAATCTTGTAGTTTACTCATGTATCTAATAAATTAGCATATGATTTACTTTTCTTGATATATTCCAATCTCATCTTGCTTCATTAAGATAAAAGCTGTCACCATATTGGAAACTGGTAAAGTGTGTGATAGTTGCTGTGCTCTTTCATTAAGCGTAAAGATGATAATGTCCACTGGTTTTTACATTATATTATTCATGAGTAGCGCCATAAAATGAAATCAAGCACATTGAAAAATATCTCCTAAAAATAACACTTAAATATTCTATTGCAAACACTATGACACACCTAATAGGTTAGAAGAGTTTTGCAAAAATTAAAAATATTTTATCTGGCATTTGAAAAAATAAAGATATAAGAACAAGGGATAATAGCTATTTCTATTTACTTTTTATTCAAAAGATAATGATATTTTTATCGGTTCATAGATGTAAAAAATCTTCAGAAATAATCTTTATATAGACTAATGCCTTTTTTGATTGATTGGCATACATTTCCTAAAAGCTCCTTTTATAAAAAGAGAGACATTAAAATTAATTTCACACAAATAGGTATTCAACATTTGCTTTTCAATTCTGTAAATGGCAAATTAGACTTATGAAATAAGCTTAACAATTAGAATCGAGGAGATTTTTAATGGCTTTTGAATTGCCCCCGTTGCCTTATGATTACGATGCCCTTTCACCTTATATGTCACGCGAAACGCTTGAATATCATCATGATAAGCATCACCTCGCTTATCTTAACAATACCAATAATTTTGTGAAGGAGTTAGGCTTAGAGAATGAAAGCCTTGAAGATATTGTTAAAAAAAGTTTTGGAAAAAATATTGGTTTGTTTAATAATGCAGCACAGTATTACAATCATAACCACTTTTGGCTTTGGATGAAAAAAGATGGTGGTGGTCAAAAACTTCCTGAAAAGTTAGCAAAAGCTATTGACGCTGATCTAGGTGGTTACGACAAATTCCGCGCTGATTTTATTGCTGCTGCTAGTGCCCAATTTGGTTCTGGATGGGCATGGGTTGCTGTTAAAGATGGCAAGCTTGAAATTATGAAAACGCCTAATGGCGAAAATCCCTTAATTCACAATGCTCGACCTATTTTGGGTGTCGATGTGTGGGAACATTCCTATTACATTGATTATCGCAATGCTCGACCGAAGTACCTCGAATCCTTTGTAGACCATTTAATTAATTGGGACTATGTTTTGAAACTTTATGAAGAATGTGAATTTTAAGCTATCTAGATAATTTTTTTAGTGTATGAAAGTCCCTATAATCCAATAAATTATCGGGGACTTTCAAACAAAGATGTTGTGGATTAGCAACAGCCTTTTCCTGCTATCTTGAGAATATATGCATAGATATAGGCAACTTCTTCTAGCTTTGAAAAACGTCCAGCTGCACCAGCGTGCCCCGAATCCATATTAATACGTAATAAAATTGCATTATCGTCTGTTTTTAAGTCTCGTAATTTTGCCACCCATTTTGCAGGCTCCCAGTAAGTTACACGAGGATCTGTTAATCCTGCCATCACAAGTATAGGGGGATAGTTTTGAGCTTTGACATTATCGTAGGGTGAATAGGAAGCAATAAGCTTATAATCTTCTTCTGATTCAAGAGGGTTCCCCCATTCGGCCCATTCTGGAGGTGTGAGTGGCAATGAAGCATCTAACATTGTCGCTAAGACATCAACAAAAGGCACATTCGCTACGATTCCAGCAAAATCCTGTGGAGCTATATTGGCAATGGCTCCCATCAACATCCCCCCTGCTGAACCACCATAAGCAATAAGCCGGTCGTGAGAAGTGAATTTATTGTTTACAAGGTAACGTCCACAAGCAATAAAATCTGTAAATGTATTGTGCTTAAAGAGATGTTTTCCTTTCTCATACCATTCTACTCCCTTTTCTTTTCCTCCGCGAATATGAGCAATCGCGTAAATAAAACCTCTGTTTACTAGAGAAAGTACATTACTATTGAAACTGGCAGGAATAGAGATCCCATAAGCACCATAACCGTAAAGAAGACAAGGCGCACCACCATCAAGAGGAGTGTTTTCGTGATAAAAAAGTGAAATAGGAATCTTCTCACCATCGTCTGCTATTGCTGTAATACGTCGTGTTACATATGCATCTTTATTATGCCCAGAGGGAATTATTTGCGTTTTTAAAAGCATTCGTTTACGACTTTTCATCTCATAATCAAACACTTGATCAGGTGTTGTCATAGACGAATAGGAAAAACGAATAGTTGGACTGTTATATTCTGCAACCCCTTGTAGACCTAAAGAATAAGCCTCTTCAGTAAAAGCAATGGAATTAACTTTTTTAGTGGTACGTTCCATTACTTTTATACGTGGAAGCCCCTCAAAACGTTCGATCCAGACAAGAAAATCTTGATAAGCATCATGGGATAATATTAGGCACCCAAGCTGATGTGGGACAAACTCAGACCAATTTTCTGATTGTGGAGATGTATATGGCGCTACCATAATTTTGAAATCTTTTGCATTATCTAGATTGGTCAGAATATAAAAGACATCACCACCTTCTGTAAGTGAATATTCAATACCTTTTTGTCGTTTCCGTACACATTGGGGAGTAGTAAAAGGCGCCTCAGCAGGAATCAACCAGATCTCTGATGTTTCATGATCATGAATATTAATATAAATAATATCATTAAGCTTAGAGCCGCTTACATCTAAGAAAAAACCTGGATTGTCTTCGCGAAAAATAAGCTTATCTTGTGATTGATCAGTGTTTAATCGGTGATAATAGAGCTCTGAAGGTCGGTGATTTTTATCCATTTTAGTATAGAAAAAACCTTCAGATCTAGCATCCCATACAATTTGACCAGATGTATCAGTAATTGTATCCATACAGTCAGACAATGTCTCAAAATTACGAATTTTAGCTGTATAGAATTCTGATCCTTTGTCATCATAGGTCCATACCACATGTGTATGGTCAGGAGATTCTTGAACTGAACCAAATTTGAAATATTCTTTGCCTTCTGCCAAGACATCACCGTTAAGGTAAACGGTTTTTTCTCCGCCATTCCTTGGTGTCCGAAAATAATGCGGTTGTTGACCTCCGGTAACATAAGAGAATCCGTAAGCAAAAGGACCATGTTTTATAGGAACAGAACTATCATTCTCTTGGATCCTGTTTTTCATTTCGGTAAAAAGCAAATCTCGTAATGGTTTTGTATCAGCCATTTGAGCTGATTGATAAGCATTTTCTTTTTCAAGATAATGTCGAATATTTGGATCAAGACAGTTAGGATTTTTAAAAACATCTTGCCAGTTAGACGCACGTAGCCAATGATAGGGATCATCACGAAAAATACCATGATATATTTCCTTATGAGTGATTCTAAATGCTTTGGGAGGAATTGCAAAAGTGCGGGTCATACACAATCCTATATTAAAATATGTTAACAGCTTCGTTTATTCGTTTATATGTTAGAATCATAATTATTGATGCAAGTGTAAAAATCTATAAGTTCTATTCACTTGTAAAAATAGCGCCATGATAATTTTTAAAACTAATACCTTTCTGTCCATTACATATCACAGCTATTGTTTTCTAGGGATATAATACCACTTTTATAACGAAAGTGATTGGTAAGACAATTAAACTATGAGAAAAAGAATTGATTTTTTTTGAAACAGTATAATCTTATAATTTTATAGAAAGTAATAACTATATTTAAAGTATTTTTATTAATGTATAAAACATAAAAATATTCTATGTCGTTTTAATGAATAGTTTTATATTATAAGTAATGCTGTTGTGTCTTATTTATAATATAGTATGTTCTTTATTATTAAATTTAATAAATATAAATAATAAAAACAAATTTAAAATTTAGTAAAAATAAAATTACTAAATTATAAGTATTCAAAATAAAAAATACTAATTTATATATTATATTTTTATAATTAGTAATTTTATTTTTACGTTCTCAAAAAAAATAAATAAATTTTATCCTATATTTTTTTATATTTGTGATGTATTATATGTCATGTATGATATGTTATAGGCTAAAAATATATTTTAGCATGTAATAATTTCGTTTTTCTTATTTTATATTATGACAAAAAAGAGGTATTTATTTGATTTTTTTGTGTTTTGGCAATTTTATAGAATAATTGAATTGACAAAAAAGATTTTTGTACAATATGAAGCTCATGTGCATGAGATCTTTATATCATGAGTATATGCACTATATCTCGATTTTGAATTACTCAATTTTAAATTAAAGGAAACAAGAATGGAACATCGTGCAGTCTTAGAGACTGAAAGCAATTTAGTTATTACATTGGTTGCTGATATTGTTGCTGCCTACGTGAGTAATAATTCTATTCGACCGACTGAAGTGCCAAGTTTAATTGCTGATGTCCATGCTGCTTTTCGTAAAGCAGGGAATTTAGAGTTAACAGAAGTCGAAGTTGAAAAACAAAGGCCTGCCGTTAATCCAAAGCGTTCAGTATTTCCTGATTATCTCATTTGCCTTGAAGATGGGAAAAAATTTAAATCTCTAAAGCGTCATCTCATGACACATTATGGAATGTTGCCAGAGGAGTATCGTGAAAAATGGCAGTTAGATAGTTCTTATCCTATGGTGGCGCCTAATTATGCAAAAACACGATCAGCTTTGGCCAAAGAAATGGGTCTTGGACGCAAAAGTAAACGGAAAAAAACTAAATAATCTTATTTTGCGAAAAAATGGTTTCGTGTATAAATTTGATTTCAGTATACATGTTTTGTGTGAAGCTTTTGTATATATAGCAATTTCTATCAAGGGGATTATACATAGCTTTCGTTACGAATCCGTTTAATCATTGATTTCAGACCATTTGATCGTTGTGGTGTAAGATTTTCATTTAAACCAAGTTTTTCAAAGAGCTCTTGAGCATCGGAATTGCGAATTTCAGAAGCTTTTTTGCCTGAATAAAAAGCAAGAAGTATGTAAATGAGTCCACGCACAATATGAGCATCGGAATCACCTTGAAACGTCAATATTGGATCTTCTGAGTTATTACGTGAAGATAAAAGCCACACTTGGCTAACACACCCAGGAACTTTGTGAGCATCGTTTCGAGCGCTTTCCGGAAAAGGTGGCAATTCATGGCCAAGCTCAATGACATAACGATAACGGTCTTCCCAATTATCCAAAAGCGAAAAGTTCTCTATGATATTACCGATTGTTTCCGCCATTATTTTAGTCCTGTTTTGTTTGAATAATCATTCTTAAATACACTTATAAAAAATAAATATTTATTCTTCCTAACATAAATAACACGAAGAACGTTAAAAATCCTTATTTCAAGATAACATTGTATGGTTTTGTAAGAACTCTTGTATTGCGATTTTGCAAGAAACATTAAGGGAAATCTCTGATATTATTGTTGTTCCCTAATATGTTGCCTAAATATTCATAAGCAGCTCTTGCACCGTAATATGCGCGTTCACCAAGTGAACTTAAAAATGATTTTCCTACTTTGCAGGTTTCTATATTACGGTCACAAAATGCTCCTAGGTCATTTAAAGCTTCTTTAAATGACCTAATCACATCGCTCGTTGTTGTCTCATTATTTTTGGGGCTAAAAGAATAGTCACTGGTTGGATTTGCTACAAAAAATGAAATAATGACAAAAATAAAAAATAAAAAAAATGATAATTTGATTAAAAAACGTATCATGGGCAATCAATGTACCGCAGTGGTAAATACAATAAAAGAAACATTTTATACACTGTTTCTTTATAAACAATTTATAAAATTTGTTTTTTATAAAATTGAGTATTCATTTATTGGATCTATATCATTGGCTTTTTTATAAATATGGCACAATGCCGCTGTATAAAATGGGATACATTGTCTATTCAGTAAAAATTTAACATCCCAATTATACACTTACAGGCTGATCATATTAATGAACATACCATGATAAAAAATGAGAGATATAACCATGATCGTGCATAAGAGTTAAGAAATGTACCCCCCACATTTATAATCTTTTATTCCACAAGAAAGTGTAGCAATGAGATAAGGATTAAACACAGAGTCCAATTTCTTTTCCATATTGTGTACATACTTATTTTAAATAATAGTTCATCATCTTAGCTTAGTTGAAAAGACTAAAAAGAGTCAGACTCTGTTATTCTGACTCTAGTAGTGATAAAATATTTATATTATCTATAAAATTTTTACTAGAACATCACCAACATGATCAATATGTCGATCAAAAGATCAAACAATAGCTTCATCTCTTATAACTCCATCTCAAGATCTCAAGACAAGTTTTTCTATAACATTGTAAACATCAATTTAATTGATACAAAAGTAGCTCCACCAAAATATAATAACCTTAAGAGACCAGTATTCTCACCAAACCGTTTACAGAAAAGTAACCCTATATATGTAAATTGTAAAGAATATAATGACTCTTATCTTTTTAACGTTATAGAAAAATAGTCTCTAACTTGTTTTTAAATGATAGGCAAACATCTGCGCCAAAAATGAAGAATAACGTGATATTATTATTGAGATGATTATATGTGATAATGCAGTTTGCAAACACTAAAATGCTCTTGAACGTTAATCATTCGATGTTCTCTTTATACATATTGAAAGATTTGTAAAATCTGAAATTAATAAAAATTGATAAGAGCTCTTGTTGATTGATCAACTTATACATTGATAGAATGAAGCTGCTTATTCTAGGAGTTTGAAAGGAAAAAACAATAATGTAAATGCATTTCTCTCTAGCGAAAAGTAAGAACTAATTTGCATTCGTTTCTTTGTGAAACATAAACGCAACTGAAAATAAAAATGATGACAACAAAACGAAAGACGACCCGAAAAAAAACTGTAAAACACCGTAAATACTATAGTAGTATTGTTATAACACTTCTTCTTATAATTTTTCATTTTATTTTTTGGATAGCAAAAACTCTTTATTTCTATACACGAAAAAATACTTTATTTTTTGTTGGATCTCTTCTTTTTAGCATTAGTTTTTTATTTATTTCATTTAATGCTTTATTTTCGCAAATGACAACGCATCAAAATATTTTAACTCAAATGAAATTTTCCTCCGTTCAAAGTATAGGGAAGAGCTCTACTTTATTGGAAAAAGAAGCAAAATCACAAGAACTCTCTCGTGTAACTTCTCTACATTCTCCAAGTCATCACCATACAAATTCACCTTTACCTCCTCAATCAGCAAGCATTCTGGAAAAGCAAAAAGAACTAGTAAAATTAGGACTTTATGATGGACCTTTAGATGGACTGGAAGGACCTAAAACACGCCGAGCTATCACTTTATGGAAACAACAAACTGCTCAGAGAATGCAAAAGAATGCTCTATCTAATCCCACAACAGATGAAATTGCGATATTAATTAAGCAGAGCGAAATAGAAACAAAAAATATGACGCACTTAAAAGAAGCTATTTCAGAGCCTTCTGTCGAAGATATTATACAAGTGCAAAAAGCTTTACATATTTTTGGGAATGAAGAGGTTATTGTCACAGGAATAGAAGATCAAAAGACGATAGAAGCCTTAAAACAGTTTCAAAAAATGTTTGATCTTCCTGTAACAGGTAAAATTAATCACACAATTTTAATGAAAATGCGCGAAATTGGTTTATTAAATTGAGGCTAATCATCTATACTATAAAAATAATCTCTTAATTTATAATGATAATTCATCTTTCGCTTGTTTAATGCCCCCCCAAACATTCCTTCATCTCAAGCCCTCTTATATTCAATCAATCAGAATGGTTTTCTTACACATTATATATTGCGCCATACAATCTGCTGTAAGAAAACCACAACCAATTGCAGAAAAAGAAATATTGCAAAATAACAAACGCGCTTGTTCTAGCATTTTTATTACTTCTGATGATAAAAGGACACGAAATTTTATTGTAGTATCATGTAAACCTTTCATATTCTCGAGCCACGAATTGTCCACATCTTATCGTCAATTTGATCTTTATAAATATGACGCAAAGAATTTGTGCAAACACCTGTAAGGATAAGTAGACGTAAAGCTAGTTGTGTTATGCTTGTTGTTTTGCAAAGTGTCTGATAAAAAACCGGCACTTCTCTCCAATCTATTGCTGGAAAGTTTTGTGTTTTATGACGTTGTTTTCTAAGAGAGCGTGTGCTTTTGGTGTCGTCTAAAAATCAACATCCAAACCTAACGCAGCAGTATGTTTGAAGCAAATGTTAAGACAGTTTAGTACTTTCTCAACTGTTATAGCTTTTGTATGCCAAATGGAGGCAAGAGCATTGCACATCTCTGTTTGTATAATCTCTGAAACAGAGAGACAGTCTAATTTGGGAAGAATATGAAATTTTAAGGGTAGAAACCAGTTTTCATCTTTGCCATTTCCTTTTAATTTAGCTTTACGACTTTCAAAGACATCTAAAGCAATGTCTTTAAAATAATGGAGATTACCTATTGCCTCATGCTTTTATTTAGCTCGCGTCTTTTTGGGCCCCCCCTCACGTAAAACAAAATGTCCTAAACGGAATATACGTGGATTGCCATTCACGATCTTTCTTAAAAAAACATTTCTAAAGCACCCAAGCCCATTTCGCAACAACGGCCCGTGAATAATAATAGCAGCCTTCTCTGTGCGCTATCATCTTTACGCTTGTGAAGAAGCAAACCGGCACCATTACACACTACCTACCTTCAATTTGTGACAGCTCTTGACACTTGAAGAAGCATATCCTTGCTTTATTTTTTTATCCATAGACGCTAATTCCGCCTGTAATATGCAAAAAACATGGTTTTAATTGATTCATTATCAAAGAAGTTGAAATGAGACAATCTTGTGATATTTACAGCTTTCGTTCAATATGAGAAATAAAAAATTATCATTATAAATCAACATATTGTATAACTTTGATATTCCTTCAGGAATGTAAAGATGATAGCGCATAGTAGAGTTTATATACTTTGGGAAGATTTTTATAAACTTACGGGGAGTTTTACATAATCCCCATTCCACGAATGTCAATGTGAAATGGGGCATCCACTGAGAGATGTCTATCTCAAACAGCATGATGTGCAAAAAAAATGCATTTGTTTGGAGCATTCTATTTTGCGTGAGGAGTCCATTACCCTATAAAAAAGCAAACGTGTAAATTGACTGCACAATAACACGTTTCTCTCTATCAAGAGGTTCGTCAATAGAAAGTGTATTAATAATACATCTTTGTCTATCCTGCTTTATATTTTCTCTCATAAACCTCTCAAAAATACACTTTCTCGCGTAACATAACTTATCGTGCATTTTAGAAGCAATTTTATTTCCTTTATTAAAGAAAATAAAAGAATATATAAAAAATTATTTCAGTAATAACTATACAACAAAAAAATATTAACCCATTATATCCTTTTTGCTATTGCGGCCTGGGCTGCTGCTAAACGAGCAATTGGTACTCGAAAAGGAGAACACGAAACATAATCTAGGTTATTTTCTTCGCATAAAGCAATAGAGGCCGGATCGCCTCCATGTTCACCGCAAATTCCTAATTTTATTTTTGCACGCTTTGATCGTCCACGCTGTGCAGCAATGGTAATAAGTTCTCCTACTCCATCACAGTCAATAGACACGAAAGGATCTTGCTCTAAAAGACCTTTTTGAAAATAGGTTGCCAAAAAAGGAGCAGCATCATCACGGGAAATCCCAAAAGTGGTTTGTGTCAAATCGTTTGTTCCAAATGAAAAAAATTCAGCAGTTTCAGCAATTTCATCTGCTCGAAGCGCCGCCCTTGGAAGCTCAATCATCGTCCCAACCATATATTGAATAGTGCTTCCCTTTTCTTTCATCACTTCCTCAGCAACCTGATCAATACGTGCTTTTACAAAATCGAGTTCAGATTTAAGCGCAACAAGTGGCACCATAATTTCAAGCATAACAGGAGATCCAGATTTTTGGGCAGCTTCTGCTGCTGCTTCAAAAATCGCCCGCGCTTGCATTTCTGCAATTTCAGGATAAGTAATAGCTAAACGGCATCCACGTAATCCAAGCATAGGATTAAATTCATGCAACTGCTGAGCGCGTTCAGCAAGCACTTCAGCAGAAACACCCATAGCTGTTGCAACATCAAGAATTTCTGTTTTCGTTTTAGGTAAAAATTCATGTAATGGTGGATCTAGCAAGCGGATAGTAACAGGTAAACCACACATAATTTCAAATAATTCACTAAAATCTGAACGCTGCATTGGCAAAAGCTTATCTAGTGCTTTACGACGACCATTTTCATCATGACTTAAAATCATTTCACGCATGGCAACGATACGTTCATCAGAAAAAAACATATGCTCCGTACGGCAAAGACCTATACCTTCAGCCCCAAAGGAACGCCCCATACGGGCATCAGATGGTGTATCAGCATTAGCGCGAACTTTGAGACGCCGCATTCCATCAGCCCATTCCATTAATTTTGCAAAGTCTCCGCAAAGCTGAGGTTGCAACATTGCAACTTTCCCTTTGAAAATTTCTCCACTTCCACCATCAATTGTAATAATATCACCTTTTTTAAAGCTTTCTCCTGAAGCAAACAGCGTATTTGTGTTATAATCAATCCGCACACTTCCAGCACCAGAAATACATGGTTTCCCCATCCCCCGCGCAACAACAGCAGCGTGACTTGTCATACCGCCACGCGTTGTTAAAATTCCTTCTGCAGCATGCATACCATGAATATCTTCTGGGCTTGTTTCTACACGGACCAAAATAACTTTGCGACCTTCCGCCGACACCGTTTCTGCCTCTTCTGAAGTAAAAACAATTTCACCAGTTGCGGCTCCAGGAGAAGCAGGTAAACCACGTCCTATAATAGAACGTTCTGCTTTGGGATCAAGTGTTGGATGCAAAAGTTGGTCCAGCGACTTTGCATCAATACGCATCACAGCCTCTTCATGGTTTATTAACCCCTCTTCAACCATTTCAATTGCTATCTTGAGAGCCGCACGAGCCGTGCGTTTTCCTGAACGAGTCTGAAGCATCCATAATTTACCTTTTTCAATGGTAAATTCGAGATCTTGCATATCCCGATAATGCTGCTCAAGCTTCTGCGCTATCTGACATAATTTCAAAAAAGCCTCAGGCATAATTTTTTCTAATGACGGCCTATTTGAACCAGCAACAATACGCGCATTTTCTGTAATATTTTGAGGTGTTCGAATGCCCGCCACAACATCTTCCCCTTGCGCATTAACTAAAAATTCACCATAAAGTTCTTTTTTCCCTGTCGATGGATTGCGTGTAAAAGCAACACCTGTTGCCGAATCTTCACCCATGTTGCCAAAAACCATAGCTTGCACATTAACTGCCGTTCCCCAACTTTCAGGAATATTATGTAAACGGCGATAGGTAACTGCACGTGCTGTCATCCAACTTGAAAAAACGGCTCCAATTGCTCCCCATAACTGCTGTTCAGGATTTTGTGGAAAAGGTTTTCCTAATTTTTCTTCAACATATGCTTTATAAGAAGTAATAATATTCTTCCAATCACCTGCTGTCATTTCTGTATCAATAGTGTAACCATTGCGTACTTTTGCTTCATCAAGAATTTCTTCAAAATACGCATGATCTAACCCCAAAACAACGTTAGAATACATTTGGATAAAACGCCGATAACTATCATAAGCAAAACGTTCATTATTAGCTTGTAAAGCAATGGCTTTTACAGTCTCATCATTCATGCCAAGGTTAAGCACTGTGTCCATCATCCCTGGCATAGAAGTTCTAGCACCTGAACGAACAGAAAGCAAAAGTGGCTTTTGCTCACTCCCAAATTCACGTCCTGTTTGTTCACCAATGCGTCTTAGTGCTTGCTTAACAGATTCCTGTAGCTCTTCTGGATATGATTTGTCATGGGCATAATAAAAATTACAAACTTCTGTTGTCAGCGTAAATCCGGGTGGTACGGGCAAACCAAGATTACTCATTTCTGCCAAATTAGCCCCTTTACCTCCGAGAAGATTACGCTCACTTGCACTTCCTTCTGCCTTTCCATCTCCAAAACTATAAACCCATTTTTTCATTGTACAAATCCTCCCATATCAGCATCAAAACATCATTCAACCTAGGCTCACTTAAAAGCAATGACTTGATTCAAAATCGGCTCAACAAAAAATATTGCTTCATAAATGCATAATATTAATCCTTCCAAAAGCGATAATGACTAAAAGTATCACTATCTATCTTCTGGAAGATTAAGATTCATTTTTAAGAAAACTATCAATCACCGAAAAAAAGTCTTCTACTTTCATGGCACCTTCATATTTACTACCATTAATAAAGAAAGTAGGCGTTGCTGTAACACCAAGTTTTTTACCACGCTCAAAGGATGCATTCACTTCATCTAAAATGGCTTGATTTTTCAAACATGCAGTAAAACTTTCATCTGTAAAACCAGCCATTAAGCCAATTTTTTTCAATGGTGTTAGAGCATCTTTTCCGAAAGCCCATTCATTTTGTTTTTGAAATAAAACTTCTATCAAAGGAAAATAGCGATCTTCTGGTGCACACTGTGCCAACATAAAACCTGCTGTTGCCCGAGGATCAAAAGCATAATCGCGGAAAATCAGTTTTACTTTTCCTGTTTTGATATATTTTTTACGAATTTGAGGAAGTATATCATTATAAAAATGCGCACAATGGGTACATGTCAACGAAGCATACTCAACAATGACGACTGGTGCATCCGCCTCTCCCTCAAAGCGATCCTTTACTTTACCCGATTGGAGAATCTCTTCCATATCAACAGTTGCCACTGGTTTGGGATCACGCGCTAAAGCAACTGTTACACTGTTTTGTACAATCGTTATGAAGAGAAAAATTATCCCGAAAGATAAAAAAGAACGATATTTTACCATAAATAATACTTTTCTGTTGTTATTAACGAATAAGAATCCAATGCTTTCTCATATATTAAAGAAAAATATATAAAATATCTTGCTATTTATTATTTTTTTCCAAGAAAATGCAACAGCCAAGTTTATAAAGTGATTGGCGCAAGCTTTTATCTTCAATTCCTTCAAGCATTTCTCCCACGCATTTTTTGTCTTGTTCACTCAAAGACGATTTTAGAGGCAAGTGATTCATAAAAACCGTCATACTCCTTTGCTCAATCTTGATGCGATCAATAGCAATATAGCCAAAAAATCCGTTAATTCTATGAAGTAATTCCTCTGTTTCATGCATCAATTTTAACGCAGCAAATCCTTCACATGCGACAACAAGTGTTGCTGGCTGAAAAACATCATCTTGATCTGCACGACGTTTCCAAATAATTTTAAGCGGCATTGTATGTTCACTGATATCATAGCCCGCAATTTGTGGCCAATGTTCTATAAGCGCTACATTAAGCCCTGTCCGTTTGCGTAAAACTGGATCAAGTATTTTGTATACCGTCTCAGAAAGAGAATAAAAGATATGTTTTTTAAGTTGTTTTCTCATTTTTAGATCATTGTTCAATCGCTTACTAAATTAAAATCATTTGTTTCATCTAAAAATTATTGCCTCCTCAATTTATGAAAGATCAACAAAATAAATAATTTTTTCTTTTGCATTTTATATCTTCCTATGCTTGAAAACAATCATGTATGAAATTTCTTCGCACCTCCTTGCTTGGTACGATCAAAATCACAGACATCTCCCATGGCGGATTACCCCCGAAAAGCAAAAACAAGGTATCCGTCCTGATCCTTATCAAGTTTGGCTTTCTGAAATCATGCTTCAACAAACAACCGTTGAAACAGTTAAGCCTTATTTTAAAAAGTTTCTGAAATTATGGCCTGATCTTTCCTCTTTAGCAAAAGCCTCACAAGATGACATCATGAAAGCATGGGCTGGACTTGGTTATTATTCACGCGCACGTAATCTTAAAAAATGTGCGCAACAGCTTGTTGAAAACTACGCGGGACAATTTCCACAATCTGTAAAAGAATTGCGAACTCTAGCCGGTATTGGAGATTATACTGCCGCAGCCATTGCTTCAATTGCTTTTAATCACCCTGTAGCAGTGGTTGATGGTAATGTCGAACGTGTGGTAGCGCGCCTTTTTGCTATCACTTCAATATTACAAAAAGCAAAAGTTGAAATTAAAGAAAAAACACAAAAAATTACTGCTTTAAATCGTCCTGGTGACTTTGCTCAAGCAATGATGGATTTAGGAGCAACAGTTTGTACTCCACGCAAACCATCTTGTTATACCTGCCCTCTTCAATGTTTATGTAAAGCAGCAAAGACGCAACAACCGGAATCTTTTCCAGTCAAAGCCCCTAAAAAAGAACGCCCTTCAAAAACAGGTATTGCTTTTGTGGCTCTTAATAAAAAGAGACAAATTTATTTGGAAAAACGACAGACGCAAAAGCTCCTTGGTGGAATGACCCAAATTCCTAACAATATTGGCATAAACAACGAAAATGGGCTCCAAAATGCACCCTTTACTGCCAATTGGCAATTCAAAGGACAAATTACGCATGTTTTTACTCACTTTTCTCTAAAACTCGATGTTTACTATACTGAGGATATTCATGAAATGAATTGTGAAAATGGTTGGTGGTGTAACATTCAACATCTTGCCGAAGAAGCACTACCTACTGTTATGAAAAAAGCCATTTCCGTAGCACTTCCCAATTCTTTCAGATTTAAATAACCTTCCCTATTCGTAAAAATGTTTTCTAACGGAGACTTTTGTATCTCTAACGGTCATTTATTAAGTCATTTATTAATCTGTAAAAGAAAAACTTAAAAAAATGAAATAACCAATTTTTTCTACAGATAAGAATTAAGGAGGGGTAAAAAAGCTTAGAAAGCTTAGATTAAAATTTCAGAATCTATCCTTTTTTGCTTATGAAGGAGCAAGTCAGCACCATCATTATATTTACCAGTCCCCTACAACAACCCTTGGCACTTGAAACGGTTCATAAAAGGTACTTTTTAGTTCTTTCTTTAACAATTTTATTCACACGCCAACCCCGCTTATGACATGCAAGCAAGTAAATTTTATTGATTCAATATGAAACAGGTCTGAAATAAGAAAATTTGACGATATTCGGGGGGAACTCAATATGAATAACGCTAAATTATCTTGATAAACCAATACATTTTACGCACTTTATAGATGCACATATTACCTCAAAAAAGCACTTAATTTTGAGCTTCTGAATGAGCCTTTTAATTTTGATATTTCATTTTTATAAGATTATATTAAAATTTTACTGTTTTGGAACTAAAATCAGAACATAGAGTGAAAGTTTCTCATTTTAATTTCTTCTACAAGAAGCAAAAAATACTCGCTTGCCGCTTACAAGCGAGATTAGTGTGTTAATAAAAAACATCTAAGAAAGGCATAAAATGCCCTCACGTCCATCTCAATCAAGATCAGGTACATTGATGATCACTCTAGAATGAAGCGATCAGCTTAGTTCATAAAACACCCGTTTTTAACATTTGTGAACGTATGATCATTCTTAAATGATCTATGGACTTCAACCGTCCATTTTCCTCATAATACCAAAATGTCCAACCATTACAACTCTGCGAATCTTGAGCCTTTCTTCCCATTGCGTGAATTGAGCCCGCTTCACCACCATGCATAATCGTACCATCAGCTCTTACAATAGCAGACACTTGCTTCTTACGATCATAAAGAACTTCTCCAGGATAGAGTAAACCTGCTTCAAGCAAACTGTTGAATGCTACGCGCGGTTCTGCTTTTTTTCTATCCAAAATCGCTAGTTCTGGTTGCGCTAAAGGTTTAACCGCTGCAATTCTCTCACATGCTGCATCAATGTAATCTTGCTCGCGTTCAATCCCAACAAAATCACGCCCTAAAAGCTTGGCAACAGCACCTGTTGTTCCCGAACCAAAAAACGGATCAAGAATAACATCACCAGGTTTACTAGAAGCCATAATAATACGCGCTAATAACGCTTGCGGTTTTTGTGTTGGATGTAATTTACGCCCTGAATCATCCTTTAAACGTTCAGCTCCAGTGCAGAGAGGGAAAAGCCAATCTGAACGCATTTGTAGATCTTCATTGGCCGCTTTTAAGGCATCATAATTAAATGTGTACTTTTTATCTTTTTGATCTCGCACGGCCCAAATAAGCGTCTCATGAGCATTTTGAAAACGGCGCCCTCGAAAATTAGGCATCGGATTATTTTTGCGCCAAATAATATCATTAAGCATCCAAAAACCTAAATCTTGTAATGCCGTCCCAACTCGAAAAATATTATGGTAAGATCCGATAACCCAAAGTGTTCCGTTGGGTTTTAATACACGACGACAAGCAAGCAACCATGCACGGGTAAAAGCATCATACGCAGCAAAACTCTCAAACTGATCCCATGCATCATCAACCGCATCAACAAGCGAATGATCTGGACGGTATAAAGCTCCGTCCAATTGCAAATTATAGGGTGGGTCCGCAAAAATCATATCAACGGAATGTTTTGGAAGTTTTTCTAGAACGGAAACACAATCTCCTTTAAAAATTTTATTGCGCCATGGCATCTGTGAGGGAGTACGAAGAAAATCTTTTTGAAGCTGAATAACTGTCATGAAAAACCCAACAAAATTAACTGAATTTGCCCTATAATCAACCAAAATAGTTTATAGGCCCGCATTACCAATCCATATTTACAAAATAGCGTAAACGTATCGTTAAATTTCTACAAAATTGATAATTGTTTTTGTTTTTTTAAGTAAAAAAACTTTCATATGAATGAAACCTTATTTTTCTTTTTTTCAATGTACTGTTCCCATATCATTTATTTCGTAAAAGAATTAAGAATCATTTTCAAAGCGTATTTTTATGAAATAAGATCTTCTCAATATCGTTTTCATAAAAGTTGTCCATCTCGTAACATGTAAAGGAATATCTTATGCCTCAGATAGATCTTATTATTTTTGATTGTGACGGAGTTCTCGTCGACTCTGAATATCTTGCAGCAAAAATTGGATCTCAATTGCTCAAACAAACAGGATATGAAATATCATCCGAAGAATTGAGTGAGCGTTTTGCAGGACTTATCTTTCCCGATATTCTTAAACACGTTGAACAGGAAACAGAAAAACCAATTTCTGCTCATCTCATAGATCAGATGACTAATATTTTTCGTACACAAATAAAAACTAAATTACGGGCTATTGATGATGTAAGAGAAGCCGTAGAAATTATTCAAACACGCTATCCCTACTGTATCTGCTCTAATGCAAAAAGCGTAGATATAAAAGAGATGCTCACCACGGTTGATCTCTATGACCTTTTTGAAGGTAAAATATTTTCAGCACCTGAAGTTGGAACAAAAAGAACGAAACCAGCCCCTGATGTTTTCCTTTTTGCCGCACAACAATTACAGGCAGAGCCCCAAAACACTATCGTTATAGAAGATTCACTTCATGGTGTACACGCAGCCATAGCAGCAGGCATGCGTGTCATCGGCTTTACGGGAGGATCACATAGCTATCTTGGCCACTCCAATGCACTTGCAGAAGCTGGAGCAGAAACAGTTATCGCAAAACATGCTCATTTAGGAGAAGTCTTAGAAGCAATGGCAGTATGGCGAGATCTATTATAAAAAATCTCTTGAATATATCAGTTTGTAAACTCTTGTAAGAAGCATTTTTACTCAAATGCCCTTCTCTTCTCGCTACTTCTTTTATAATAACTTTAGTAAATGCGTAATTCAGGACATCTTTCTTCTTTATAAACGTCAAAGATTCTGATGCCCTAAGAATTTTATATTATGGGGCTTTATCATCATATCTATTAATTGCAAAATAGACTTGAGTACCTTGAGAAGGATTTCTTAAAAAAGCACATAAATATGAAACATAGAACAACGTAAAGAGATACCTGTAGTTGCTCAAAATTTTCTGAAAGCACTTGTATAGATTTTTTAAATAAGCAATGAAATCAGATCTTTTCAAAAGTAATCCAACTTTAGGAAAGGCATCCTTTCTAAAAATAAAAGTGGCTTTTCGGTTTGGAAAGAAGAAAATGTTGAAAAATATTATCTAATGCCGATCTTTCAGCACTCATAAATGTCTCTGAATTGATATTCTGCTATACACTGCTTTACATCACAGTAATATGCTGTTCACATTGGCGAGAAAATGATAATATCATTTATCTCTATCCAATTCGAGCTCTACTTTATACTATGAGCGAAATGTATATTTTTAGTATCTATAAATGTATTTAAAAAATAATATTAATATCATTTTATAAAAATTATGCGATCACCACATGTTATTTATATATAACACATAACGAAATATTTCATAAAATTTTAAAAAATATTTTTGTAATTATTACTGTTACATTTTTACAATAATGTTTATAAAAAAATATATTTATATTTTTATATGTATTTTTATTATTGACTAAAAATACATATTGAAATATCTAAATTATATATAGTGTGAGATATATAAACATTATGTATATTTTCTTACATATATAACTTAAAAATATTTGAGGTAAAGTTATGGTCAAAATATTTAAAAATTATATCTTAAGCACTTTTATAGCGAGCACTTTTTTTATTTCACAAACTGTAACTGTTAATGCAAACTATTTGAAAAACGATACTCCAAAAGAGGAACTTTCTGTTTCCCCAATGGAACAAGTAAAGTATGCGAAATCTGATGTAGTTTCTACGACTGCTTTCTATGTTCCATCTGTAAATTATCAAACAGAAAATGGAACAACAGGTGAAGGGAAAATTGAAAAGGTCGTTGAGCCTATGACTGTAGGAGTGGGACTATTGTTTGCTGGATATGCAATGAGCTTTATAGGATCGATAATAAGTTGGATAAAGGACATAGTGTTGATGTTCAAATAATTCAACCTCGTCTAGAACTCTAGAACAATAGCTTCATAATGAATCTATTGTTCATTGTAAGTAATTACATAATGGAGCTTATCTTGCTACAAAATATAAATGTTGTAGATTATATCCAAATATCCAAAGTATAAATTTACGCATATATATATTGAATAGTATAAAATATTTGAGGTAAATTATGATTAAATTGTTTAAAAATCATATGTTAAGTATTTTCATTATGTCTGCCTTTTTTCTTTCACAGGTTGTAAATGTGCATGCAAACTATTTGCAAAATAATACTCATCGTGAAAATATTTTTGTTTCTGCAATAGAGCAGAAAAAACAGGATGCAGTCCATACCGTTTCTCTCTATAGCCCCATTCTAAGTCGTGGAGTGGATAATGAACCTACTATTGAAGGAAAATTTGAAAAGGTCGTTGAACCTCTTACACTCGGAACCTTTGGTGTTGGGATGGCAATTGGATATGCATCAAGTACGATAGGCATGTTTTTAGGATGGATAATAGGTAAAATAATATCGTATTTTAAATCTCGTTAAAATTGAAATCTTATCAGAATAAAACCTTCTCATACGAAATATAAACTATGGATATATTCTGTGTTTATCCATTGTTGATGACAAAAAACTAATGAATTAGTGCACATTAAGAATGAAAAAGCTTTAAATGCTTCTGTTTCTCTTAATGTGCACTAATTCTGCCGATGCATCTATTCAATTCAGAGTAAAATAAAAGTAAAAGTATTGGTGATAAATTATGATTAAAGTATTGAAAACTTACGTATTAAATATTTTTATAGCAGTTTCTTTTTTGCTTTCACAAGTTATAAATGTTCATGCCAATCATTTGAAAAATGATATTCAATGGGAAACTGTCTCTCTAATAGAACAAGGAAAGAAAAAAGCTATCAATATAGCTACTCTTTATGTACCAAGTTTCACTCATGGAGCAAAAAGTGAAACTGCCATTGAAGGAAAATTTGAGAAAGTGTTTGAACCAATTACGTTAGGAGTTTTTTCTACAGCAGGAGCTTTGGGTTTTGGATTCTTGACTGGATCTATTATGGCCATATTTAGCGGGATAATCGGATGGGCAATAGGAAAACTTAAAGGCAAATAATTCAAAGATACTCAGTTATTTTTTCTATTTAAAATAAGAATATTTTACAGCCTGCTTCACATCATTTAGCAGGCTGTCGTATGTTTTCTATGGATAAAAGTTAGGTTACCATACTGTATAGAACAAATATAATATCTATAATAATAATTAAGCTAAACAAAAATTATTCAAAGTATAGATTTGCGCACGCAATGCCATAAAATTACCTTACAAATCTTCCAGTGTGAATTTTGATCTGTATCATTTCAATATTCATTTTAGCAGATTTAATTGTTACAAAGTATAAGAGCATAAAATAACTATAAATGATTGAGTTTTACAAAAAAAAGTTCTTCAATAAATACCATTCTATCTATTTGATTTTATTATTTAAGAAGATGCACAAGTGAAGATACGTTGTAAAATTTAAGTAAATGAATAATAGAGGGAAAATTTTCGACTTTAACAGATTTTCTGTGAACATTTGACGTTTATATCTCAAAAATAAAAATGCTTAAGAATATTTCCTTTCATTATTGAGTTAAAAACTCTATCCATTTAATAATTTAAATATTATGAAAAACGTGAAATAAATAACTTCACCAATTTGCCAGAAATAAAAAAAGGATAAAACGTATGGAATATATCAGCACGAGAGGTGAAGCTCCTGCTTTAAGCTTTACGGAAACGATCATGACAGGATTGGCAATTGATGGGGGACTTTATCTGCCAGATAAATTTCCTCAGCTATCATTTGATGCGTTACGAGCACTTCGTGGTCAGTCCTATACAACAATTGCTAAAACTATTCTGTGGCCCTTTGTGAATAACGAAATCGAATATACAGCTTTTGAAAATATGATCGCTGAATCTTATGCAACCTTTCACCATCCAGCAATCTGTCCGTTACGACAAACTGGAGCAGATGAATTTATCCTTGAACTCTTTCATGGTCCTACTTTAGCTTTTAAAGATGTCGCAATGCAGTTTCTTTCTCGACTGATGGATTATGTTTTGACTGAAAAAAATAGATGTGCAACGATTATTGCTGCAACATCAGGTGATACAGGAGGGGCTGCGATACAAGCTTTTGCTGGAAAAAAACACTCAGATATTTTTATTTTATTTCCTAAAGGACGTGTATCACCTGTTCAACAACGGCAAATGACAACCAATCAATGTTCAAATGTTCATGCCATTGCCATTGAAGGAAATTTTGATGATTGCCAAGCTCTTGTCAAAGCAATGTTTAATGACCACAATTTTCGTAAAAAAAGAGCGCTTTCAGGTGTTAACTCTATAAATTGGGCGCGTATCATGGCGCAAATTGTTTACTATTTTTCATCTGCACTTTCCTTAGGGGCTCCTGATAGAGCTGTTTCATTTACTGTTCCTACTGGAAATTTTGGTGATATTTTTGCAGGTTATGTTGCAGCCCGTATGGGATTACCCATTGCTCAACTGGTCATCGCAACGAATGATAACGACATCCTTGCACGTACATTGACCAGCGGTACTTACGAAACACAACCAATAGTCCATACAACATCACCTTCTATGGATATTCAGGTCTCTTCTAATTTTGAACGTTTGCTCTTTGAAAGTGGTAATCGTGATCCAATGTGGATTCGCAATGCAATGGACAACTTGAAACAATCAGGACGTTTTACTCTTGATGAAAAGCAACTCAAAAATATTCGTTCCCTATTTTCTGCTGGGAAAAGCAACATGGCTGCAACAGCTCAAACAATTAATAGTGTCTATAAGGAAAGTGGCTATCTTGTTGATCCACATACAGCCGTCGCTCTTCAAGTAGCGCGTAAAAACAAAAAACCGCATATTCCAATGATCGTCCTTGCCACGGCTCATCCAGCTAAATTTCCTGATACTATTAAAAGTGCTTGTGGACTTCATGCCCCATGGCCATCTCATCTCAATGATGTAATGAAACGCAAAGAACACTTTATAAGTCTTGCTAATGATGAAAAAATAGTAAAAGATTATATCTCTTTAAAATCGCATGCATCTTATTAAAGTTAGCTGCATTAACTTAAATCAAGAATATTCTAATACCCTTACAATGAGGTATTTAACTTATTTAATGGAGTTGTAAATACATGGATGTAGATATATGTCGCCTTAGTAATGGCTTGACTATCGCCACACATACAATGCAACAAATTGATAGTGTTGCCCTCGGAATATGGGTTAAAGTGGGCTCACGCAATGAAACCTCCACACAGCATGGTATTGCTCATCTTCTTGAGCATATGGCTTTTAAAGGAACCGAAAACCGCACTGCTTTTCAAATTGCAACCGATATTGAAGATGTTGGCGGTGAAATCAATGCCACCACCAGTATTGAAACAACAGCTTACTTTGCACGTGTACTTAAAAGCGATATCCCACTTGCTATAGACATTTTAGCCGATATTTTAATGCATTCAAAATTTGACGACAATGAACTAGAACGAGAAAAACAAGTAATATTTCAGGAAATTGGTGCCGCTCATGACACTCCTGATGATATTGTTTTTGATCACTTTACAGAAACAGCCTTTCGTCATCAATCCCTTGGACGCTCTATTTTAGGAACAGCTAAAACTATCCAATCATTTACATCTACTGATCTCCATGATTTCATCAATAAACAATATAGTGCAGATCGTATGATTGTCGTTGCTGCAGGAGCTGTAAAACACGAAAGTTTCTTGCGAGAAGTTGAAAGTCGTCTTGGTACTTTTCGCTCCCATTCAACCGCACCTCTTACTAATCTTGCAAATTATGTTGGTGGCGACTTTCGTGAATATCGCGATTTAATGGATACACAAGTTGTTCTGGGGTTTGAAGGGCGTGCTTATCACGCGCGTGATTTTTATGCGGCCCAAATTCTTTCAATCATTCTTGGTGGTGGTATGTCTTCACGTCTTTTTCAAGAGGTAAGAGAGAAACGTGGATTATGCTATTCTATTTATGCTTTTCATTGGGGATTTTCAGATACTGGTCTTTTTGGTGTTCACGCAGCTACCGGACAAGAAGGGCTCAAAGAACTTATTCCCGTGATTCTTGATGAACTTTCCAAGGTCAGTAAAAACATTCACGCCAATGAACTGCAACGAGCACAAACGCAATATCGTGCGAATCTGACAATGTCACAGGAAAATCCCTCTAGTCAAGCACATCTCATTGCTCGCCAAATACTCCTTTATGGTCGACCAATTCCAATATCGGAAACAATTGAACGCCTCAATCTCATCACTCCTAAAAGATTAACTGATTTAGCACATCGTCTTTTTACAAATTCCACTCCAACACTAACTGCTGTCGGACCTGTAGGACCCCTCATAAATTTTGATGATTTAACGTCAACTCTTTCATACAAGCTAAAGTAAAAAACTTCTTTTCAAAACAGCATCACAATAACATACACATATTTTATCGTAAAATTTACCACAAAAGCTCTTCTCATTAAATAAGTTTTGGAAATATTGGGCAAAGAAGCGTACAAAACTACCCAATTCATACTTCATGTGATAAAGATTCTAATGAGTGAAGGTATATCCATGAAATCTGGAAATTCATGGTTTAACTTTGCCCTTTTAACATATAAAACTTCATTCGCTTCAAGTTCCATTGAAGCAAATGGACATGTGGTCTATTTGTATACAAAACCACATAACTTAAGAAAAAGTGATAACAATTTATTATGTAAATAAATTATAAAAGGTGGACGTTTTTTCTCAAAAATCGAAATGAAAATTAAACATCCTAAAATATTGAGAGTGGGACATTGTGAAGAGTTTGCGTAAAATAATTGATATCATTTTCATTGTAGTCGTTAGTTTTCTTGTCCATCTTACATCAGCACAAGCAATTGAGCCAGTTAAAATTTCTTCTCAGGATGCTGCTCTTGATCTCTCAAAAGCAATTGAAATTCACCATACAAACAGCTCTATTTTTCAAACAAGTACAGCGCCAGGACCAGATGGTATTGTATGGCGTATTGAAGTGCAGGCAAAAAATGAAAAATTTTCCGGAAATTGGGCAGTCTTTTCTCTTGCAAATCCAACAGATGAACAAGTCGATCGTCTCATCGTTGCCCCCCATTACCGCATGGCGCGTTCTGGATTTTTTTGGCCAGATCTTGGATCAGAAAGGATTCAATCCATAACGCCAAGCGAAGGGTTTTCCCTCGATCGTCAACTTAGTGCAAACTCTGACATCTTTCGTATTACCCTTAACCCTGGTGCTGTTGTTACATTTGTGGCCGAACTTAACTCTGCAAATCTACCGCAAATCTATTTATGGCAACCTGAAGCTTATAAAGATGCAATTAATTCTTATACGCTTTATCATGGTATTCTTCTTGGTATATCTGGTCTCTTAGCGCTTTTGTTAACTGTTCTCTTCGTCGTCCGTGGAACAGGGCTGTTTCCTGCAACAGCAGCTGTTGCTTGGGCTGTGCTTTTTTATATTGGTATTGACTTCAACTTTTTAAATAAATTCTTTGCAGTTACACTCACAACACAACCAATCTGGCGTGCTGGTACAGAAGTAGCACTTACTGCTACACTCTTCATTTTTCTTTTTACCTATCTCAGCCTTAACCGCTGGCATTATCATTTTAGTTACGGTGCTATCGCTTGGACCATTGCCTTTTGCAGTCTAGGAGCCTTTGCTATTTATGATCCAATCAGAGCAGCTGGAATTGCGCGTTTGTCTTTTGGTCTTACCGCTGTGCTTGGTATAATATTAATCATCTATTTCTCAATCAGAAGCTATGACCGCGCCATTATGCTTATCCCAACATGGTTGCTCATTAGCTTTTGGTGTGTTGGAGCCTATGCCTGCATAGCTGGATATTTAAACAATGATATTATCCAGCCAGCATTAGCGGGAGGATTAGTGCTCATTGTTCTTCTCATCAGCTTTACTGTCCTGCAACAAACTTTTTCTAATGACGCTTTCCATGAAGGAATATTTTCCGATCTTGAACAACAAGTACTCGCAGCAAAGGGAGCTGGAAATATTATTTGGGATTGGAATATTGAGCGTGACCGTATTGTTGTACATCCAAACATGGCAACCCTTTTTGGTACTGAAATTCATAACCTCAATGGACCTATGCGCAACTGGATTTCAGCCTTGCACCATGATGATCGTGAACGCTTTCAAGCCGTATTAGATATCATTCTTAAAAATAAAAAAGGGCGCATTGATCAAATTTTTCGGCTTTCTTCCGGTGGTGGTTATTATCATTGGTTTTCTCTTCGTGCACGTCCGGCTATGCAAAAAGATGGGAAAATCACACGTGTCATTGGAACCATTGTCAATATTACTAACCACAAAAAATCCGAAGAACGCTTATTGCATGATGCAATCCACGACAGCTTAACCGGCCTTCCTAACCAACAAATTTTCTTCGATAGACTACAAAATTATACCTCTTTGGCGAAAGCAAATATCAAAATTAGACCGACTGTCTTTATGATTGATTTTGACAATTTTCGCCAAATTAATCGCAAATTAGGCATAGCAGTTGGGGATACTGTACTGCTTATAATCGCACGTCGTTTAAACCGTCTCATTAATTTTCAAGACACCTTATCGCGCCTTTCAGCAGACCGCTTTGCAATTATTTTACTCAGTGAAACTGAACCACAAAAAATTGCAGCATTTGCAGATCATTTGCACAAAACAATTTCAGCACCTATTTCACTTTCAGAAAACAAAATAATCCTTTCAACGTCTATCGGATTGGTTACATGGAGTGAAAGCCGATCGACGGCTAAAGATATTTTTAATGATAGTGAATTAGCGATGATTCGTGCAAAACAAATGGGTGGAAACCATATTGAACCTTTTCGTCCTAATTTTCGCACTTTGGGTCTCGAACATAATACTCTGGAGAAAGATGTTCATTATGCCATAAAACGTAATGAGATAAAAATCCTCTACCATCCTATTCTTAATTTATCAGACGGACATATTATTGGTTTTGAAACAATTGTAGAATGGCATCATCCCACTTATGGAAATTTAAATGTCTCTGATTTCATAAAAATCGTAGAAAACGAACAAATTGTTATGAATTTGTCACAATTTATCATCGATAATGCCATTATCGATCTTATAAATGTACAAGAAAAGTTTTCCCAACAATCTTTCTTTATTTCAATTAATTTACCAAGCGCAGAAATGATTCATCCTCGTTTTATCAGTCAATTGCGCGCCGCTTTGCTTCGTCATCCGCTCCACAAAGGACGTTTGATGATTGAAATATCTGAATTTGTCTTAAGAAATAATCCTGAACAATCAGCGCACTTTCTCGAACAAATTAAAACACTTGGAATGAATCTCGCACTCGATAATTTTGGAACAGGTTATTCGTCTCTGACCTATCTCGTACGTTATCCATTTGATATGGTTAAACTTGATCGTTCACTTATTTCAATCGACTCCCTTAAGAAGAAAATTGTTCTCAAGTCTATCATTAATATGGCAACAGATCTTAATTTGCAAATTATCGCAGAAGGTGTTGAAAATGAAAAAGAAGCGATCTTCCTCCGTCAAGAAGGCTGTAAATATGTTCAAAGCACACTTGTAACGAAACCGATTGCCATAGAAGAATTAATTACGCTCGTTCAGAGCCATTTCCCTTATAAAGTAAAAACATAAGGGATAAAATAACGTGTAAAGTTAAAAAGCTTAGAAAAAACTCTATGCATGTCCCATTTCAGAAGCAAGATAAGTTGGATCGATACCCATGCGTGTTAAACTTTTATCATACTTGCAGCTTAAATCGCTTTCAAAAAGAAAACTAGGTGATGTAGAACTGATTAGCCAACCATTTGTAGAAATTTCTGCCTCAAGTTGCCCCGCTTTCCATCCAGCATAACCTAATGCTACCAGTGCATGTTGCGGACCTTGTTCGCAACTGATCGCTTTTAATATATCAATTGTCGCAGTAAAACAGACCTTATCTGCAATAAAAACAGTTTCTTCACAAGCATAATCATCTGAATGAAGGACAAAACCACGCGAAGGATCAACAGGACCACCATAGCGAACTGGAAACTGTTTTATTGGTTCAGAAAGACTTTTTTTTTGGCCACTGTCTATGACTCCCAAGTGAAGCAAAAGCTCTGGAAAATCAATATGATGCAATTGATTGAGAATAATGCCCATCGCACCGGCATCAGAATGCGCGCAAATGTAAATAACAGAACGAATAAAGCGTTTGTCATTCATCCCAGGCATTGCTATGAGTAATTGTCCACCTAAAAAGCCATTACACCGCTTCATTAATTTGTTATTCTCCATAATTTACATGATAAAAGTTTGTTCATTTAGTACACTAGGAAAATAAAACTCCAATGAAAAAAAGTCATATATTTACAAATTTACAAAATATCGCAACTTTCTTTTATAAAAATCTTTTAGTTACTTTAAGCTTAACATTCATAGTTTTAGAATTACTTAACATTCCTGTAAATGCTCAAAAAGGACAAAAACTCCAGCTTTTCGCAACATCTTGGTATGAATCAGATGGTGGTCGTATCCGATTAGCGATCACCGAACCTTCTCTTTCTGGAATAAGAGAAGGCATTATTGAGATTGTGCTTAAACCAGGATGGAAAACTTACTGGCGTAATCCAGGTAATTCTGGCATGGCACCGTTTTTTAATTTCAACCAACAGGTTTCTTATGAAATCTTTTATCCTACCCCACAGCTTTTTGAAACAGAAAATGATTGGTCATTAGGCTATAAAGATAAAGTAATATTGCCCTTCAATCTTTCTGGTTCAAGCAAAAATTTAAGTGGTGCTTTCACTCTTGGATTATGTAATAAAATCTGTCTTCCATTTACTGTTAACTTTGATTTTTCGCCATCTGCTCTTAAAAATAAACATCTTCCTGCTTCCTTCTTAAAAAATGCCCAAGATTCTTTGCCCCGCATGATGCAGAATGCACTAAAAATAAGTGCCGAAAAAAATAACAGTACCCTTCTTATAAAAATACAAAATAACAACAAAACCACTCCTTCCTCTCTCTTTTTAGATGGAGGAGAAATGCAAATTGGAGCAGCAAAAAAAGTCAGTGATAACGCAGAATATACACTCTTCAGTGCTCCACTCTATTTCGCTCCAGAAGAAATAAACCAAAAAATTTTTTATACAGTTTCTTTTAAAGATTACGCCTTAAGTGGAACATTCATATTCCATACGCAGCCAACCCCTCTTGTGACTCCGTAATAAAAGAAAAAAGCTATCAAACAGCAATTATGCTGTAAAATGTCCATTTTCGCGATATTGAGTAATTGCTTTGCGAGCAAGGGCATCTGCGCGTTCATTTTCTGGATGTCCCGCATGCCCTTTTACCCAGTGCCATCTGACTGTATGACAAGAACAAGCATCCTCAAGAGCTTGCCATAGCTCCATATTTTTAACAGGCTTTTTTGATGCGGTGCGCCAATTATTCTTTTTCCAATCTTCAATCCACTTAGATATACCGTTACGCACATAAACTGAGTCTGTATAAAGGTCGACCAAACAGGGCTCTTTAAGCGCCTTTAATGCACAAATTGCCGCCATGATTTCCATTTGATTGTTTGTCGTATGGACCTTACCGCCATAAAGCTCACGTTCATGACCATTCCAGCGTAAAATTGCTCCCCATCCTCCAATTCCAGGGTTCCCTGAGCAAGCACCATCTGTATAAATTTCAACGACTTTTTGTTGAGTTGCCATAAAATTTAAAAACCTAATTCACTTAGCGAATTTACATTACTGAAAAAACAAAGCTTGTGCCAATACTCCCATGGATCTTTCTTAATAACAAAGCTATTAGGCGGTGTATTAAACCAATCATAAAGACGTGTGAGTAAGAAACGTAAAGACGCACCACGAGCTAACAAAACAATCTTGTCCAATTCTAAAGGGATCAATGGTCTTATTTTTTGATAATTTTCCAATAACTTACGTGCTTTGGCCAGATTATAGGAATGATCAGGCTCAAAGCACCAAGCATTTAAACAGATCGCTAAATCATAAGCAAAAAAGTCATTACAAGCAAAATAGAAATCTATCATCCCAGAAAGACGATGATTCACAAAAAAGACGTTATCATTAAATAAATCTGCATGGATAATGCCTATTGGTAAATTGAGCGGCCAATTTTCCTGTAAAAAAGCCAATTCAAACTCAATTTTTTGTCCAAATTCTTTTAATAATGCATCTTCTTTTGTTTGACAACGTTGCCACAATACCTGCCAATCCATAACAGAAAGAGTATTTTTACGACTGAGTGTAAAATCCTGTCCTGCTAAATGTAATTGTGCGAGCCCCGTCCCCACTTCACCACAATGATCTATAGTGGGCTGGCGGACCCACTCTCCTTCCAGAAAAGTAATAATAGCAGCAGGGCGTCCTGCTAATTCACAGATCATCATTCCATCATTTTGAATAACAGGTTGAGGACAAGGAATTCCACGCTGTCCTAAATGCTGCATCAAGCGACAAAAAAAAGGTAAATCATCTTTTGAAATACGTTTTTCATAAAGTGTTAAAATAAATCGCCCTTGTGTTGTCTCTAACATAAAATTAGAATTTTCAATCCCCTCCTCTATACCTTGATAAGACAAAAGTGACCCTATTGCATAACGTGTTAAAAACACTTTTAAATCATTTGAATGAATATCTGTATAAACGGCCATTATTCTGCTTTCGTTGTAGACATGTCTGTATTCTGATTTTCATTTTTTGCATTATTTGCTTGACCATTGACGAAAGCCATATCTTGAGACGTTAAAATGACGTCACGTAATTCGCGACTCACTAAAAATTTTTCCGTTTCTACCGCTGTTTCAGCTAATTCTATTGTGACATCATAACGCTCACGAAACGCTGAAATAATTTCATCAATAATAATTTCAGGAGCCGAAGCCCCTGCTGAAAGACTGACAATAGAAAGAGCTTTTAGGTTTTCAAAATTAATTTCATCAGCGCGCTGAACTAAAATAGCTTGCCGCGCACCAGACTTTTCGGCAACCTCTACTAAACGTCGTGAATTAGAAGAATTTGGCGCTCCAACAATCAAAAACAAATCACTCCCCTTTGCTGCTGCCTTAACCGCATCTTGTCGATTCGTTGTAGCATAGCAAATTGACTCAGCCGCTGGGGCCGCTAATGTAGGGAAACGTTGTTGTAATATATCGAGAATTCCTGCAGTATCTTCAACAGAAAGCGTTGTTTGTGTAACAAATCCTAATTTATCTGGATCATTGGGTTGGTAATGCAAAGCATCTTCTATCGTTTCAATAAGCGTCACAGCCCCTTCTTCAAGCTGTCCCATTGTCCCTATCACCTCAGGATGACCAGCATGACCAATCAATATAACATGACGACCATGACGTTGATGTCGTATCGCTTGTTTATGAACTTTCGAGACCAACGGACATGTTGCATCGAGATAAAACAAATTATAGCATCGTGCTTCTTCTGAAACAGATTTTGGTACACCATGAGCAGAAAAAACAACCGGTTGATTGCGATGTTCTTCTGGAATCTCATCAAGTTCTTCAACAAAAACGGCTCCCCGTTGTTGTAATCCCTCAACCACGTAGCGGTTGTGTACAATTTCATGACGAACATATACTGGAACACCATATTTTTTTAATGCAAGGAGAACAATCTGGATAGCACGATCAACCCCTGCACAAAATCCACGTGGACCACAAAGACGTATCGTTAAAGGGGGAAGTCCAGACATAAATCATCCTTAATCTCTACAGTTTTAGCTATATATTCAAACAACCTATCGTTATACACGAATAAGCAATGTAAAAAAACTGGCAATACCATCTTTTGCATAAGAACACACTCTATCGTGTTTTCTTACAATATGTTCTTGCAACAAAGCTCTTTTAAAATTTGTTCTTTCATTTTACGCGACTAAAGAGCGATAAAATACCAAACAAGAGATTCAATCAAAAGAACTCCAAAGATAGCTGCCAAATAAAGTAATGAAAAGAAAAACAGTTTTTTTGCCATCAAAATAGTTTCATTATGTGTATCAGCTTTCCACAAACGATAGGCAAAATAAACAAAGATAATGCTTAAAATTGTTGAAAAAATACCATAAAAAATTCCACCAAGACCAGTAAAGCAAGGAGCAGCTGCGCATAATGCCATCAAAATAGTATAAAATAAAATCTGTTTTTTTGTTGAATGTTCACCTCGTACATTAGGCATCATAGGGATACCTGCTGCCTCATAATCAAGAGATGAAAATAAAGAAAGAGACCAAAAATGAGGGGGGGTCCACATAAAAATGATTAAAAATAATAAAAAGCTATCAATACTCACTGTCCCTGTTGTCACGGCCCATCCAATCATTGGTGGAAAAGCCCCAGAAGCACCACCAATAACAATATTTTGTGGTGTGATACGCTTTAACCAAATTGTATAGATAACAACATAAAAGAAAATCGTAAACGCAAGAAAAAATGCCGCAAACCAATTAATGAAGCTCCCCATAACCAATACCGAAAGCATAGAAAGAACCATGCCAAAAATAAATGCTTTTCGGGAACTGATTTTACCCATAGGAATAGGACGCTTTTTGGTCCGTTCCATCACGGCATCAATGTCAGCATCATACCACATATTCAGTGCTCCCGCACCGCCACCACCGATAGCAATACATAAAATCGCTAAAAAACCATACAACGGATTGATAGGAACAGGCGATACAAGCAAACCAACCAGAGCCGTAAAGACCACAAGAGACATAACACGTGGCTTTAATAACGTGATATAATCACCAATACCGGATTTTGGTGGCGTTGATTTACCATTCACAACCGATAACTCTCCTGAAACTGACATTCCGCTCAAAGCCCTTTTCCATTTCTGTCATTCACAAACCAATATTATCTGACAAATATTATCTAGCGTATGGAAATGATCAATTAAGACCAATCGTATTTTTGAGAAAATATGAAATACCTCGTTCGCACGTATCCCCTAAAAATAGATGGAAATATTGGCAACAAAAATACATTTTTTCAATCAACATTCTCTCCTACATTACAAATGTATCATAAAAATATATCCTATGGATTAATATATTTGGGTAAATACTGATTTTGTGTTATAGTTTTTATGTGGGGAATTCATTTTTTTATGTAAATCTATGCATGGTTGTGTGTGTGTTGAGTCGGATAGGATTTTCTGTGATACTTCATAAATTACTCAAAAAAAGTTTTTTTATTGGTGCTGTTCTTTACACACTTTATAGTAGTTTTATCAATCATGCATTTGCACAAACACCCTATGCGCAAAATGTCCCTGCTCCACAAACCTATGGTGCATGGACAAAAGTTTGTGCTCTACCGCCAGGTACACCTAACATGCAGTGTGAAGTTGTACAAAACGTTCATACACAAGGTCGTCATGATATTACCTTGCGTGTTACATTTTATAAACTTCCTCAAAAGCAAGGTGCTTTGATGCGTGTTTTTGTTCCAATTCGCGTTGAATTACGTCCTGGCGTTGGAATTAAAATTGACGATAAAAATATGGGCAGAATGGAATATCGTCGTTGTCTTGGTGATAATTGTGTTGCTGAAGCCTTTCTTAAAGAAGACATATTGCAGCTCTTTTTAAAAGGAAAAATGGCAACCTATTTTATTTTTACAACTCCTGAACAAGGGATTGGAGGTTTCGTTGACCTTCATGGTCTTGCCGACGCCTATACAACCTTACCTACATGAATGAAATCGATACACTTTAGACGATTAAAATCTCATTGTATATTTTGAAAGCTTCTTAAATTAGATTAATAAAAATCTTCTAAGTCCCCATAAAAATAGGATAATTCTTATGAAATCGCTGATTGATCATTTTGATATTACTTCCTCTAAAGTGCAATCACTTGTACAAGAAACGCTTCATCATGCTGATGACGGTGAGCTTTACCTTGAGTATACAGAAAGCGAAGCTCTTTTATTTGATAATGGACAGCTTAAAAACGGCTCTTTCCATCAAGATATGGGATTTGGTCTGCGTGTCGTTGCTGGAGAAGCTACCGGATATGCATATTCTAGTGAATTATCAGCTGCTGCACTCAAACGTGCCAGTGAAGCAGCTAAAGCTATTACCTATAATAATCATGCAGGGACTTATAGCATAGCACCTCAACAAACAAACAAGAGACTTTATCAACCGCATAATCCCCTTGATGCTCCATCATTTGAAGAAAAAAGTGCTCTTTTGCAAAAAATTGATGCCTATTTACGTGCTAAAAATGATAAATTGCATCAAGTGACTGCTTCTCTTTCCGGCTCGCTACAACATGTTGAAATTTTACGTGCAGATGGTTATTTGGTTCGTGATATTCGTCCCCTTGTGCGGCTTTCTATATCTGTAGTCGCAGCTGAAGGCAATCGACGTGAAAATGGTTTTTATGGATGTGGAGGGCGACAAGCATTTGACCAATTTATTCATGAAGACAATTGGAAAAAAGCTGCGGATGAAGCCTTACGTATGGCTTTAACAAATTTAGAAGCAGAAGCAGCACCTGCAGGATCTTTTGATGTTGTCTTAGCCAATGGATGGCCTGGCGTTATGCTCCATGAAGCCGTAGGTCATGGTTTAGAAGGTGACTTTAACCGTAAAAAAACATCCGCTTTTGCTGGACTTTTAGGACAACAAGTTGCGGCAAAAGGTGTTACAGTTGTTGATGATGGAACAATTCCACAATGCCGTGGTTCTCTCACTGTCGACGATGAGGGGACCCCTTCAGGATATAACGTCCTTATTGAAGATGGAAAGCTCGTTGGTTTTATGCAAGACAGGCTTAATGCACGGCTTATGGGAGGTAAATCAACTGGGAATGGACGGCGTGAATCTTATGCTCATGCACCAATGCCACGAATGACCAATACAATCATGCTAGGAGGAGATAAAACACCTGAAGAAATCCTTTCTTCACTCAAACATGGTATCTATGCTGTTTCATTTGGTGGAGGACAAGTTGATATTACTTCTGGAAAATTCGTCTTTGAATGTACTGAAGCATACCGAGTAGAAAATGGTAAAATTGTAGCACCAATCAAAGGCGCAACTCTTATTGGAAATGGACCGGATGCTATGAAACGTATTACAATGATTGGTAATGATAGTAAACTTGATAATGGTATCGGTCTCTGTGGAAAAGCTGGCCAAAATGTCCCTGTTGGTGTTGGTCAACCTCATCTTCGAATCAATAATATGACAATCGGTGGAACTGCGCTTATAAAGGAATAAGCGTTCTCATTCCTTCCCAATATTGCCTCCTTCTCGTCTATCACGACCACTTTGTGAGGGGGGGGGTACAATGCGTTGATTTATAAAGATAATCTATCGTTTTTCATATTGAATTAGAACCTTGAATTCCATAAGATTCTCTCATTTCAAATCTGTTCCATGTTGAATCAATCAAAATCTTTCGTTTGTACGTTACAGGTGGGGGGAGTTATATGAATAAAAACTGTAAAAGACAGGACCAAAGATTCCTCTTATGTCCCCTCTCAAGTACCAAGAGTTGTAGAAACATTGAGAGATGGCAAATATAACACTAGCACCGGCTTGTTCAGATACATCTTCTTCGTAATACATTAGTCTTTTGTGTGGGATAATTTACCTTTTATATTTCATAATAAAAAAGTTTAAAATAAAAAACACTTTCTACATTCAGTGCTCTTAATTCAACGAGCAAAAGGTTATTATTATAGAGAAATTTTGGAGAGATTTTTATAATAATACTCAAGTAAACTTTTAAAAAAGTCTTCATGGCATTAAAAAATTTTAGGCTAAAGCTTCCAAGCTTTCTTTTTTTTCTTTTTGCTCAAAACAGCAACAATTTCGACATGTGGTGACCATAAAAATTGATCAATCGGTATGATTTTTTCTACTGTATACCCCCCTGCAACAAGAAGAGATAAATCACGAGCAAATGTAGTAGGATTACAGGAAATTGCCACAACACGTGATACTGTTGTCTTCGCTAATTCACGTACTTGTTGCTCTGCACCAGCACGGGGAGGATCAAAAACAACACTCTCAAAACACTCAAGTTCCTTTACAGAAAGGGGATGTCGGAAAAGATCACGTTTTTCACAAGTGACCGTTTTTAAACCAGTTGCAAAACGTGCTGCTGTATTTAGATTTCTTAATGCATCTTCATTATCTTCTACTGCATGAACATTCATCTTTTTTGCCATACGCAAGGTAAATGTTCCTATCCCTGAAAACAAATCAACAGCATTCTTTGCTTTTTGTAAATGAGTCAAAATAATATTGCCCATTATATTTTCAGCTTCGCAAGTTGCTTGAAGAAAACCACCAGAAGGAAATTCAACACGGACATCTCCAAAGTAAATCTCTGGTTTTTCTCGTTCAACCAAAACTTCACCGTCAACAGATAAACGTATAATCCCATATGAAAGAGCAGCACTGATCATTTTCTGACGAAGTGATTCATGGTGTACAATGCAACCGCTTAAAGCAACATCTAAACCATTTTCAACACGTGTTATTGTAACATGAAACCGTTTGGCAGAGCTGCTTAGAAAAGCACAGAGCTCTCTAATATTATGCAACTGAGAAATAAGCTCTGGACGGCTTACTGGACATTCCTCAAGAGCTACAATCTCATGAGAGAGATAACGGTTAAAACCAACTTTTTGCCCCTGTGGGGTCATAGATGCTGTTAGAGTAATCCGCCGTCGGCTATAAGGTTTACATTCTATTAAAGGCGCAACAACATTATTAAGTCCATACTTTTTAAGCGCATCAACAACCAATTGTTGTTTCCATACGCGATAAGCATCCATATGCCAATGCTGAAGAGTACACCCTCCACATTCTCCAAAATGCTGACAAAGAGTATCAATGCGTTCTAATGATTTTTCTTTTAATGCTATACATGTTGCATATTTTCCATGAACAGTAATTTCAGCACACTCTCCTGGTAAAGTAAAAGGAACATAAACGAAGCCGTGAGACGTCCTAGAAGTACCATACCCATTTGCTCCGATATGGTCGATTATGACATTGTCACTCACTCTTGTTTTTCTCCGAATAGTAAATATTCCACGTTGCCATCACCACCTGTAATAGGGGAAGAAATTAAACCTTTTGCACTCCACCCTGTTTGTGTATTTAACCAAACAAAAAGCGCCTCAGCAGTTTCTTTAGCTATTGATGGATTTAATATTCCCCTCTTGCTAAAGCGTTTACGACCAACCTCAAACTGAGGCTTTACCAGTAAAACAGCTTGGGCACCCTTCTTGGCTAAAGACAAAACGGGAGGCAATGCAAGTTTGAGAGAAATAAAGCTAACATCTGAAACGATAAGATCAATTTCTCGCCCACCTAAATGTTTATGTTGAAAATCTCTAACATTCAAGCCTTCTAATAACGTTATAGCACTGTTGCCCAATAAACGTTTATCAAATTGATGATGCCCAACATCAACGGCAATTACATGAGCCGATCCACGCTCTAAGAGAACTTGTGTAAAACCACCTGTTGATGCACCAACATCAATGGCCGTCACTTTATCTGTTATAATCGGAAATGCATCAAGTGCAGCAATCAATTTTAACGCTGCCCGAGAAACATAATTCTGCGCTGGATCACAAACAGCAATCTCTGCATCATCAAAAACGATTTGCCCAGCTTTAAAAACGATTTCGCCGTTAACTTTAACAGTTTGACGCATAACAGCATCACGTGCGCGTGAACGTGTCGTAAAAAAGTTTTTTTCAACTAAGAGAATATCGAGCCTTTTTCTGGCAGCCATATCATACTCGAATTTTTTATCCTGTTCGAATCTCGCGGCCTAAAGCAGCAAAAACCGTGTTGACAATACCCATAGCATCAAGTCCGATACGTGAAAGAACTTTTTCTGGTGCACCATGATTCAAATACTCATCAGGAAGTTTTAGTGTACGAGCTTTCAAACCATGCTCTAAGAGCCCTTCTTGCGCTAAAAATTGTAATATGTGCGCTCCAAAACCACCGATTGCCCCTTCTTCAATTGTCACCAATACTTCATGCTCACGTGCCAAACGACACATCAAATCCTTATCTAAAGGTTTCGCAAACCGTGCATCTGCAACCGTCGTAGATAATCTTTCAGCCTCCAATGCATCAGCAGCTTGTAACACTTCTGACATCCGCGTTCCAAAACAAACCAAAGCGATCCTATTTCCTTCACGCAGAACACGCCCTTTTCCAATTTCTAATAACTCACCACGTTGCGGTAAATCTATACCAATGCCCTCACCACGTGGATAACGAAAAGAAATTGGTCCCTGATCATAAGCTGCAGCTGTACGCACCATATGCATCAGTTCAAGCTCATCAGAAGGTGCCATAACAACAAACCTAGGAAGAGTGGACAAAAAAACAATATCAAAACTTCCAGCATGTGTTGCACCATCTGCCCCCACAAAACCTGCACGGTCAATAGCAAAACGTACCGGTAATTTTTGAATTGATACATCATGAATAATTTGATCATAAGCACGCTGTAAAAAAGTAGAATAAATTGCAACAAAAGGCTTGTACCCTTCACAAGCAAGTCCTGCCGCAAAAGTTACGGCATGTTGCTCAGCGATACCAACATCAAACATTTTTTCAGGAAATTTTTTCGCAAAAGAATCAAGACCTGTCCCTGTTGGCATCGCTGCTGTTATGCCAACAATCTTATCATCATGGCGAGCTTCTTCTATTAAAGCTTTAGAAAATACCTTGGTATAGGGTAGAATATTACTTGATGCTTTAACCTGTTTTCCTGTCGTGACATCAAAACGATTAACACCATGATATTTATCAGGTGAGGCTTCTGCAGGTGGATATCCCTTTCCCTTATGTGTGACAACATGCACCAAAACAGGACCACTAGGATATTCACGAACATTTTTTAAAACAGGCAATAAATGCCCCAAATTGTGCCCATCTATGGGGCCAAGGTAATAAAAGCCAAGCTCATCAAATAAAGTTCCCCCAACCAAAAGTCCACGCGCAAATTCCTCTGAACGACGCGCCTTATCCAAAAAAAACTTTGGCAATTTTTCGCTCAACATCTTTACGCGTTCACGCAAATGACGATAAGAAGGACGAGATACTAATCGTGCAAGATGTGCACTCATAGCACCTGTAGGTGGTGCGATAGACATATCGTTATCATTAAGAACAACAATCAAGCGTGCATCCAAAGCACCAGCATTGTTCATTGCTTCATAAGCCATGCCCGCAGACATTGCACCATCACCGATGACAGCTATGATATTGCGTCTTGTCTCTGCTTTCAAAGCACTTGCCACCGCCATGCCAAGCCCCGCTGAAATAGAAGTAGACGAATGACCCGCTCCAAATGGATCATACACACTTTCTGAACGTTTTGTAAAACCTGATAATCCGCCCTCTTGACGTAATGTGCGAATTTTTTCTCTACGCCCCGTTAAAATCTTGTGTGGATAGGTTTGATGACCAACATCCCAAATAATCCTATCCTCTGGTGTATTAAAAATATAATGTAATGCAACAGTGAGCTCAACAACACCAAGTCCCGCCCCAAGATGACCACCTGTTACAGAAACCGCATCAATTGTTGCAGTCCGCAACTCATCAGCCAACTGTACCAAATCAGACTCAGGCAATGCCCGCAAATCTTGCGGAAAACGAACACTGTCAAGCAATGGTGTTAAGACCTGAGACAAAAAAAAACCTTTCTATTATCTTAACTCAAGAAAACGCAACGATAAAAATATATCTTCTCTACTCTTATTTACAGTTTTGCATCTTTTTTACTGAAAAATGTTCTTTTCTATTTGAGATGAGCTATAATTTCCTCATTTTTTACTTATTTTATAAAAAAGAAATCAATCGATTTAATTTTCTATAAAAAAGGTTATTATATCTCCTCGTTTCACAATAAATATCCAAAATATTTAATATTATTTAGCATCAAGTGGTTCTACTCCTTCTGGAGAACCGTCTTCTGAAAGCTGTATTTTTTCAACTTTAGCTTCAGCAACTCTTAAGAGTTTTTCACAATGCTTTTTAAGCGCTTCACCGCGTTCATAAATATCAATGGATTGTTCCAAAGGTACATCGCCACGTTCCAAATTTTCGACAATAACTTCAAGTTGCTTAAGCGCTTGCTCAAAGCTTAAGGTCGTAATATCCCCCTCTTGTATCTCTTTTTTCATATGAACCTCAAAAAATATCTGTTCTGGATATACGAATTCCAAAACCTTCTAAACCTACATAATGATGCTCTTTAGCAGCATAAACAATAACAGAGCCTATTCCTAGATATTTTAAAATTTGTGATCCTAAACCAATTTTGCGCCATTCTTCTTCGCGTTCAATTGCCTGCACATGGTTTTCTGAACTGTCTCTTGCCATATTTTGAATATCAATAGTTGATTGCATAACAGATCCTTTACGCAAATAAATAAATACGCCACGTTTTTCTTTTTCCATCATACGCCGCATCACCACCATAATATCTGAAGATTGACAAAAAACGTCATTTATAATGTTTTCATGATGTAAATACACAGGAATATCCTCACCCTCACGGACATCACCAAAAACAATTGCAATATGCTGAACGGCTTCCCAAGGGAATTGATAACTTTGAACAATAGCGGGACCTACAGATGTTTCAATAGGCATTTCTCCAACATGCTTGATCAATATTTCCTTACGTTGGCGGTAAGCAATTAAATCTGCAACCGTTATCATATGTAACCGATGTTCTTGTGCAAATTTCATGATCTGATCGCCATGTTTAACGCTGCCATCATCATTGACCAACTCACCAATAACACCAACTGGTGGCAAACCAGCTAATTTACATAAATCAACAGCGGCCTCCGTGTGACCTGAACGCATGAGCACCCCCCCTTCATGCGCAATCAAAGGAAAAATATGTCCTGGACGGACAAAATCGTGAGCACCAGCATTTGGATTAGCAAGATTACGAACTGCCAATGTGCGGTCATGTGCAGAAATACCCGTTGTTATCCCATGTTTAAAATCCACAGTAACAGTAAATTGCGTCCCATGTGCAGAGTTATTATCTGGTACCATAGGAGCAAGATTAAACCGTTGTGCTTCTTTTTTTGGCATAGGTGTACACACAATACCTGTTGTGTGACGAAGAATAAACGCCATCTTTTCTTCTGTACAATGCGCTGCAGCAACAGTTAAATCACCCTCATTTTCACGGTCATCATCATCTGTCACCACAACAATTTCACCGCGTTCAAAAGCTTTAAGTGCAGAAACAATTTTTTTTTCATCATACGCCATTGTTCACCTTTTCAATCACCCAATTTGACCGCGATGTCTTAGATAATGGTCAGCAATAGCACAAGCAACCATCGCTTCACCAACAGGAACGGCACGAATCCCAACACATGGATCATGACGTCCCTTCGTTATAACATCTATATCATGACCATCAACATCAATGGAGCGACGAGGCGTTAAAATTGATGAAGTAGGCTTTACAGCAAAACGTGCAACTATTGGCTGTCCACTCGATATTCCCCCTAAAATACCACCAGCATGATTGGATAAAAAAAGCGGTTTTCCATCATTTCCCATTCGCATTTCATCGGCATTTTCTTCTCCCCTCAGGCGGGCTGCCGCAAAACCATCACCAATTTCCACACCTTTTACCGCATTAATCGACATAAGTAACGATGCAATATCTTGATCAAGCTTTGCATAAATAGGGGCTCCTAAACCTGCCGGAACATTTTCTGCAACGATCTCAACAACCGCACCAACAGATGTTCCCTCTTTACGGAGTTTACTGATATAATCACTAAAAATGGGAACCATCTCTGCATCAGCTGTAAAAAAAGGATTATTATCAACCTCTGACCAATCCCACCGATCACGATTAATATTATGAGGACCAATTGCTATCACTGCTCCTCGTACAATCAAACCAGGAACGATTTTACGAGCAAATGCACCAGCTGCAACACGTGCTGCCGTCTCCCGTGCTGAAGCACGTCCCCCACCTCGAAAATCACGAATGCCATATTTAATATCATAAGTATAATCCGCATGTCCTGGACGATACTGATGAGCAATCGAGCTATAATCCTTCGAACGCTGATCTGTGTTTCGAATCAACAGAGAAATTGGTGTACCTGTCGTCACCAATGTTGTCCCATCGTCTTGAACAACAACTCCTGAAAGGACCTCTACTTCATCTGGTTCTCGGCGCTGCGTTGTATATTTTGATTGTCCTGGTTTGCGTTTATCAAGATAAGCTTGAACTTCTGCAAGAGTAAAAATAATTCCAGGTGGACAACCATCAATGACACAACCAAGAGCAGCACCATGACTTTCACCCCATGTTGTTACACGAAACAAATGACCAAATGTATTATGCGACATGAAAAAAGATCCGTTTCTCTGTCAAATATATACAACGACAACGTATGTTGTGTGCTATAAAAAAGGTAGCTCTTTGCTCCCAAATACCCTTAGCCACTTTAAAGTTGGTCAAATTACTGCTGTCCAATAAAATCCTATAAACCAAACTTTATTCTTTAACGACAGAAATGTCTGGTGCATCAACTGCTTTCATACCTATGATATTATAACCCGAATCGACATGATGGACTTCACCGGTAACAGAACGAGACAAATCTGAAAGAAAATAAAGCGCAGAATCACCAACCTCTTCAATTGTTACCGTACGACGTAATGGAGCATTATATTCATTCCATTTTAAAATATAACGAAAATCACCAATACCAGAAGCCGCTAACGTTTTAATTGGTCCAGCAGATATAGCATTAACACGAATATTTTGAGGACCTAAATCTACCGCTAAATATTTCACGCTCGCTTCAAGAGCTGCTTTGGCAACCCCCATTACATTATAATTGGGAACAACCTTTTCTGCACCATAATAGGTCAGTGTCAAGATTGACCCACCATCTGGCATCAATTTCTCTGCACGCTTCGTTAGAGCTGTTAGGGAATAAACGGAAATATTCATGGTCATCATAAAATTTGATTCGCTGATATCAATATAACGACCACTTAATTCGTCTTTATCAGAAAAACCAATAGCATGAACTAAAAAATCGAGTTTTCCCCATTTCTTCTCTATTTCTCTAAAGACCGTATCAATAGAGACACTGTCAGAAACATCACAATGTCCACAAACAAACCCCTTTAATTCTTCAGCCAAAGGCTCAACACGCTTTTTCATTGCTTCACCTTGATAGGTAAAAGCAAGCTCTGCCCCTGCGCTACTTGCCGCTTTAGCGATTCCCCAAGCGATGGAGCGATTATTGGCCAACCCCAAAATTAAACCACGCTTACCGTACAATAAACCATTACCCTTAGCCATCAGCACTGCCCCATTGTTACTTAAAATTAATATTATTCATCTGCCTATGACACAGGTCAACTTTTTCTTCAAGCAATTGGTTTAAAATCAAACAAAAACTACGCTTTTGTATATAAAAAATTTTAAAATTAATCTTGTTGCATTTGCAAAAACTGTTCTAGCGCGGCATTTTCACCTTCCGGCAACATAATGCGAACATGCACATAAAGATCATCTCTTGTACCATTTTTTAAACGAAGCCCTTTTCCTTTCAACCGTAAAACGCGATCAGAACTTGACCAAGCAGGAATCGTTAAAACCACACGTCCCTCCAACGTCTCAACTTCTTCTTTTGCTCCCAAAACAGCATGTTTAAGAGAAACTGGTAAATCAAGATGAAGTGCTCTTCCTTCAACCCGAAAACGAGGATGTTTTTGAATCTGAATGGTTATCAACGCATCTCCTGCTTGCCCGAGAGGTACCTCTTCTCCCTGACCTTTTAAACGAATAGTCTGTCCGTCTTCAATATAATCTGGAAGTTTAATTTTTAACTTTTTTCCATTTGGAAAAACAGCTTCCACCTTTTCTGCGCCAACCATCTGCTCTAATGTTATGGCAAGATTAGCACGAACATGTGCTCCTTGTTGGGGACGGTTATAGTGTGTGGAATTCGAAAAGCTACTACCTCCTCCAAACAGATCCCGAAAAATATCACTCGCATCAAAACCTGCACCACCTGAAGAGGAAAAATCAAATCCCTTTGCTCTTCCTGAAAAGGGATTTTGTTTATTGCTAAAATTTTCACCAGTACCATAAGCTTGATAAAGCGGTTTTCCTTCCATATCAATTTCACCGCGGTCAAATTGTGCCTTTTTATCCTTATCACCTATAATTTCATAAGCTTGATTAATTTCAGCAAATTTTTCTTTAGCCTTTGTATCATCTTTATTATGGTCTGGATGATACTTCTTTGCTAATCTTCTAAATGCCGATTTAATCTCTTGCGATTTTGCGGTACGTGCCACACCCAGAATCGTGTAGGGATCACGCATATTGCCCTCTTTTCAATTTTTTCGTTTTCAAAATATCAACTGATCCGTTGCTCAATATCCCTTATATCTTCATCAGTCTATTCTAGAGAATAATTTCTTCTTTCCTTTTTATATGTCTATCAATAAACTAAAATACCAGATAAAATGAGACATTTATTTAATATAGCTCATTGTAGCCTATGCTAAAGTAAAAATAATTAAACTACCATAGAAATACACAATAGCATTGGCTTTTTGATGATAAAGTAAATGAGAAAATGCCTCGCCCATGCTCACTGATATTTGGAGAAACTATGAGCAACAAAATACCAACAGATGATCATTTTATGAAAATGCAAAAACCTTTTGAACTTTTCGCAAAGTGGCTTGAAGAGGCAACGATAAGTGAAATAAATGATCCAAATGCTATGGCATTAGCAACAGTTGACGAAACAGGACTCCCTAATGTTCGTATGGTTCTCCTCAAAGACTACAGTCCCCAAGGCTTCGTCTTCTATACCAATTATGAAAGCTGTAAAGGACAAGAAATTTTAAAATCAATGAAAGCATCTTTAGGTTTTCATTGGAAATCGCTCCGTCGTCAGGTCCGAATTAGAGGAATTGTTGAAAAAGTAAGTCAACAGGAAGCCGATGCCTATTTCCAATCGCGACCACGTGGTAGTCGAATTGGTGCATGGGCATCTAAACAATCTCAACCTTTAGACAATCGTTTTGTGCTCGAAAAAGCAATTGCTCAATATACTGCGCGTTATGCTCTAGGCAATATTCCACGACCACCTTATTGGTCTGGGTTTCGTGTTAAACCCCTTTCTATAGAGTTCTGGTGCGATCGCCCATTTCGTTTACATGATCGTCTGCTTTTTACACGCGATTGTGTTGAACACAGCGATTGGAAAAGACAAAAACTTTATCCCTAATCCTTCAAACTTCATCGTTATAAAGATTTTTTCTTCCCAACAGTTAAACAAGTATTTTTTATTTGAAAAATTCTAAAAGAAGATGATTTATTTTATTTAAATAGAAGAAATTCATTTTCACTGTAATTCATTTTCACTGTAAAAGTTGATTGGTAATATTTTCTACTGTATTGCTTAAAACAGATTAGCAACAAGCTTATTTAAAAGAAAATACTGTATTCAGCAGAAACTATGATTTTAGCTAACTTATTTTTAGACCGCAGGATAAAATATCGTCCATATACCCCCACATACCAAACCAGCAAAAATCACAAAACCAATAAGCGAATTAGATTTGAAAAGCCTGAGGCATTGTGAACTGTCATCTATATCAATGACTTTAATTTGAATAAACATATGGATGCTTGCCACAAAAATCCCCAAAAAACTAAGAACAGGGACTCCAGCTAAATAAAATGCTAAACTAACGAACACCACAAAACCACCATACAAAAATACTAAAGCACGCTTGGTTCCTTTACCAAAGAGAAGGGCCGTAGAACGGACACCAACAGTAGCATCATCTTCTTTATCTTGATGTGCGTAGATTGTATCGTATCCTATGGTCCACAAGATTGATCCCACATAAAGCAAGATTGGTGCCCAGCTTAAACTTCCAAAGACAACAGCCCACCCCATTAATGCCCCCCAATTAAACGCAACGCCTAAAAAAAACTGCGGCCAATATGTTACGCGTTTCATAAAAGGATAAAATGCAACAGCTATCAATGACGAAATACCTAGAAAAAAACTAAACCTATTAAATTGTGATAAAACGACTAAACCAACCAAACATTGCATAAGTATAAAAACTCTTGCTTGAAACCGACTCACATGACCTGTCGGCAATGGGCGAGAACGTGTCCTTTCTACCTGAGCATCAATTTTATGGTCAATAAGATCATTCCAAGTACATCCTGCCCCTCGCATAGCAATAGATCCCAGAAAAAAAAGAAAAAGATACCAAACCCAGTGAAGAAACATTGATAAAAGAGTATCATAATGCATGTTATAAGAGAAAAAAGCCATTGTTGTTGACCAAAAACAAGGCCACATCAACAATTGCCATCCGATAGGCCGATCCCAACGCGCCAATTGCGCATAAAACCATAAAGAACAGGGAAGGAAATTGTAGACCCATTGTTTGGAAGATGCATCCATAACCCGTCCCTGACTCTCACAGGATTGAACATGCGCGATATTTTTATTTTTTTTCATCAAATGATTTACCTTTGGTCTTGCGATAGAGACATTTCATTCTTATGAGAAGGAGATGAGATTAATCATCTTTTATGAGAGGAGCAAGCAATGAATATTCTTCTTATTGGCTCAGGTGGACGAGAACATGCTTTAGCATGGAAAATAGCTGCATCACCACTGCTAACAAAGTTATATTGTGCTCCTGGAAACCCTGCAACAACAGAATTTGGTGAAAATATTAATTTAAACATTGATGACCATCCCCTTGTTATTGATTTTTGTAAAAAACATTCTATTGATCTTGTGATTGTAGGACCAGAAGCACCATTGGTTGCGGGTATAACAGACTCTCTTAATAGCGCTAACATCTGTGTATTTGGTCCTACTCAAAAAGCTGCTCAACTAGAAGGTTCTAAAGCTTTTACAAAAGATTTATGTCGTAAGAATAACATTCCTACAGGAAGTTACCAATGCTTTAATGATGCCTCTAAAGCTAAAGCTTACATTCATCAACAAGGTGTTCCCATTGTTATTAAAGCTGATGGCTTAGCAGCTGGCAAAGGTGTCGTGGTTGCAACAACTATGGAAGAAGCATTTAACGCAGTCGATGCCTGCTTCAAAAGTGCATTTGGAGATGCAGGAAACAAAATTGTTGTAGAATCTTTTCTTGAAGGTGAAGAAGCAAGCTTCTTCTGCCTTTGTGATGGTAAAGTTGCTCTTCCTTTTGGTTCTGCTCAAGACCATAAACGTGTAGGTGATGGCGATATTGGAGCAAACACCGGTGGTATGGGTGCTTATTCACCAGCGCCCATCATGACCCAAGAAATAGTGAATCGTACCCTCAAAGAAATTGTTGAACCAGCTTTAAAAAGCATGAAAGAAATGGGCGCCCCCTTTAAAGGTATTCTCTTCGTCGGATTAATGATAACGCAAAAAGGACCCGAATTAATTGAATTTAACGTACGATTCGGTGATCCTGAATGTCAAGTTTTAATGATGCGCCTCAAAGATGACATTTTGCCAATTTTTCTTGCTGCAGCTCAAGGAAAACTTGAAAATAAGCCTCTTCGGTGGTCTGAAAAAACTGCTCTCACCGTTGTTATGGCTGCCAATGGTTATCCAGACTCTCCCCAAAAAGGTACTGTTATCCGTAACGTTGATAAAGTAAACAATCTTCCCGATGTGAAAGTTTTTCAAGCTGGTACAGTATTGCGTGATGGAGAACTCATTGCAAATGGTGGACGTGTCCTCAACATAACAGCAACAGGAAAAACGATTACGCACGCACAAAAACGTGCTTATGAAGCTGTTGATTGTATTGATTGGCCAGAAGGTTTTGTTCGTCGTGATATCGGATGGAGAGCCATTGCGCGAGAAAACTAAATCCTTTGAATATTCTTTTTTCCGATTTGATTATTTTATATAAGAGCATGATACACAAATTTTCTTACTGTTTTACGTTGACCATAATTTTGAAAAAATGAGTGTGCTTTCCTTTGAACAATCAAATATTGTAAATAGGATATCTACTCATGATAAAATAGGAAATTTCTCTGAATATAACACTGTGATATAAACTGATCATTTTACTGTTGTATTTAATTTAAACGTATTTTCTCATCATCTTTATAAATACTTTCTTTCTTATAAAACCCTGAAGAAAAACATATATACTATCATTTCTCTTATTTATTGCGTTTTTTAATGAAATTCCGCTTTTACGAAAAATAAAATGCCAAAAAAAAGATACTGATGTTATTCACGTACAAATTCTTAAACAATATCTCTCATGCTCGTCACTCCCATTTTACGACACTACCTGCAAATAGTATAAATCCATTCTGCCATCTTTCTGAAATAAAGATAAAAACCGATACTATCATTGTATTTTCCAACTCCCAATATTACGATAACCCTTTCTATCTAAACGCTTTATCAGAGAGTGTTTACTCTTTTTTAATGATTTTTATCCACACTCTACCCCTTCTTATAACGTGCAAAAAAATGATTTTGATTATAGGAGAGAGATGAAGTAAGAATATTTTGCAATATTCAAAGCTCTCATTCAACATGGAGAAATGATTTATAAAAAAGTAAAAAACACTTCCAGCAATCTGCTCGTGTTTTAATGATGTGGCAAAAACCAAAAATTACACCGCCAAAAAAACGGTTTCTATTGTTATGAAAGCCGTTTTTACCTCTCCGAGAAAAGCGTTTAACATAACCGATTCCTGCTGCCAATGTATGGTGTCAAAAAACTCTCATTTACAATCATTGACTTCCTCTTTGCCTTAAAGAACCAAAAGTCACACCAAATCCCATCTGTAAACGTCCGGATTCTCATTGAGCGGGTTCCTCTTGGTTCCTACTCATATGCTTCACTTACACAAAGATCGACAAGCAAACTTAAGAATATTCGCCATGTCCTCTAAAAATACTTCATGTGTGAAGTTTACACGCCTTATATTACCGCCCCAAACAACGATGTTTTACGGCACAACAAGATAAATGCTTACGGTAGTACAAAAATGAATGCATATTAATATTACTGGAGTGCAATTCGATTCGCAATCACCAAACGCAAGCCTAACGGATTGCTATAACGAAGTAAAAAACGCTTTTGTTTAGAATGTGCTGTTGTACCAAAAAAACGATGTAAATCAGAACGATCTTTTACAACCAGAATGCGATTATCTTCATTGATCATAAGCATGGGGAGTCCATAAGTATCCGCCCATAATCGCCAATCCAGAAGAACATTATTCAAATCTCTGGAAACCAAAAGCGGTATACAAGCTTCCTCATCGGCATGAAGTAATTCTAATGCAACAGCTCTTTCTCCTGAACGCGTTTTCACGGTACGTGCTGCAATTCCTTGGAAATGATAAGGGGGTATTAAATGCGATAAGCTTGAAGGCATATCCGTTTTAAAAGAAACACCACGCTCATTTAACGAACAAATAACCTGATTACCCGTTTTGGATGAAAAATATGTCGTCGTTTGTGGCAAATGGCACGGATCTAACCGAAATTCAAGCACCGCTTTTGCCTGATTAAAGCATTGATTAGCCATATACATTATCCCAATTTATCTTAAATAACATACACCCTTTAGCAGCTTTTTCTCATTGGATTATTAAAAGTTTGAATAAAAAACAACTGGTTTCTTTTTTGGTTATTAAAATCTAAACAAAAATACATGATCACTATTCTTGAATTATAATACTTTTCCGGGATTCATTATCCCTAAAGGATCGAGCGTTTTTTTAATCCCTTGCATAATATCCAATGCGACAGGCGATTTAAAAGAACGAAGTTCTTCGCGCTTAAGCTGACCAATTCCATGCTCAGCAGAAAATGCACCTCTATAGTCCATCACTAAACTATGAATGCGATGATTCATTTTTGACCATAACTGCAAGAACACCATCGTATCAGCTCCTACAGGTTGTGTAATGTTATAATGTAAATTTCCATCGCCCATGTGTCCAAAACAAATCACCCGTGCTCCTGGAGCAATATCTTCAACAATAAGCGCTGCCTCAGCAATAAAATCAGGAATAGAAGCAAGTGGGACCGCAATATCATGCTTAATGGACCCTCCTGCTAACTTTTGTGCATAGGATATACTTTCACGCAACTGCCAAAAAAAATCTTGCTGTTTTAAAGATTGTGCAACAATTGCATCTTCTATCACCGCATTCTTTAAAGCTTCTTCTAAAATAATACTCAGTACTGATAACGCCTCATCATCGCCTTGCAATGATGAAATGTTCATTAATACATACCATTCATGCTTCCGCTGAAGAGGAGGCTTCTCACACATCTTATAATCTAAAGCCATTTGCAAACTGAGATTTCCCATGAGCTCAAAACCTGTCAACATCCCTCCTCCATATTTTTGAGCCAGAGATAAAAACTCTAAAGCCTTCGCCGGACTATATAATCCCACCAAAGCAACAGCTTTTCCTTTTATTTTTGGAAACATCTTCAAAACGGCTGCGGTTATAACACCTAATGTGCCTTCTGCACCAATAAAAAGATTTTTCAAATCGTAACCGCTATTATCTTTTTTAACAAAACGCAAATCATCTAAAATACGGCCATCCGGTAAAACAACTTCCAAACCAAGACAAAGATCACGCATATTGCCATAGGCTAAAACAGCTGTCCCTCCAGCATTCGACGAAAGATTTCCCCCTACTTGACAAGAACCTTCAGAAGCCAAAGAAAGAGGGAAAAAACGACCTGATTCATCCACTTTTTTCTGTAAATCCTGTAAAATAACACCTGCCTCTACAACAACAAAATTTCCCTCAAGATTTATAGTTCTAATCTTATTTAATCGTTCCATGGATAAAAGAACGCTCCCTCCTCTTTCATCTGGTTGTTGTCCCCCCACAAGCCCTGTATTTCCACCCTGTGGCACAATCGGTGTGCGTGTTTTGCTCGCTAGCTGCATAATCGATGAGACCTCTGCGCAAGAAGATGGACGTAAAAGTAAAGGTGTTTTTCCATGAAAAAGCCCACGCTCTTCAAGCAAATACGGTGCAATCAACGCTTGATCTGTTATAGCATGCTTAGCACCAACAATTTCTCTAAACCCCTCAATTAATTTCTGCTCCATGTTTGTTTCTCCTTTGGAGCCGCAGCCCGTATAAGACGATCATTGATCGCCTCCCCTAATCCGTATGATGGAATAGGTTCTACTGCGATACATCTCACTTTAAATGAATCTAATTCCTTCATATATTGAAATAAATGAAAGGCTGCCTCTTCCAACTTTCCATCTTCGCTAAGATTTAAAATAGAAACGGCATTTTCAGCCCCCATAACGCGCTTTGAACCAAATGCTAAAAGCGCTTCACCATTTTCCACCTTTTCTACATTCAAACGAATCGTAGCATTGGGAGCATAATGCGACTTTAACATCCCTGGAGCTTCAATCGCCGCCCTTTGATCTATCCGTTTTAAAGACTTCCCCACAATTTCTTCAATTTTATCAGCCGCAAGCCCCCCTGGACGCAAAAGATAAATATTTTCATCACAAATCTTAATAATCGTTGATTCAAGCCCTATTTTAGCAGGTCCTCCGTCCAATATCAAAGGAACAGATTCCCCCAAAGATGCAAAAACAGCCTCAGCTGAAGTAGGGCTAAGACGCCCCGACTGATTCGCACTAGGAGCAGCAAGTGGTCGGCCAAAATGTTGTACTACTTCCGCAAAACGACTGTCTGGAAAACGAACAGCCAAGGTATTCAAACCAGAGGTTGTTAAAGGATGAATATTATGCTGTTCCTTTAAAGGCAAAACCAATGTCAAAGGCCCTGGCCAAAATTCCTCCATTAATTGGCGTGAAAGAAAGTCAATTTTCACATAACGTTCCGCCATTTCGATGCCGCTGACATGCACAATAAGAGGATTAATTTGCGGACGACTCTTTGTAGAAAAAATAGAAGAAATTGCCCTCCCATTGGTTGCATCGCCCGCTAATCCATAAACAGTTTCCGTTGGTAATGCTACTAACTTCCCTTGTTTAAGAAGCGCTATTGCCTCTCTTATCGAAGCACTATTGAGTGGTAGAATCGTCATGACACACCATTTCTATAACACTCTTTTAGTGGTGCAAAACTATAACGATGTAATCCTATAATTGGTCCATATTTATCAAGAGCTGTACGATGCGCTAGTGTTGCATAACCTACATGCTTCTCTAAACCATACCCTTTATAAACTTGTCCTGCACACTCCATCATCCTGTCACGCGTTACTTTCGCAATAATAGATGCGGCTGCAATTGAAACCGAACGCTGATCGCCCTTAATCAACGCCATTGCAGGACAGGACAACTCAGAAGGAATATCACGTCCATCAACAAGGACATAGTGGGCTGGAATGGCTAACCCTATAATACAGCGACGCATTGCTTCTAAAGTTGCTTTTCTAATATTAGATTGATCAATTGTACGAGCACAAAGACTAGCGACTGAAACCGCTAATGCACTTTGCAAAATTTCATGATAAAGTCTATTTCGTTGGAGAAAAGAAAGTTTTTTTGAATCATTTAACCCATTAGGAATATGGTCTTTATCCAAGATAACTGCTGCCGTTACCACAGGTCCAGCGAGAGGCCCCCGTCCTACTTCATCAACACCTGCTATATGAAAAAAACCCTGTTTTTGCAAATCCAATTCGCACGAAAAATTTGGTTGAAGCGGAACATTAAACATCTTTGATAAATCACAATACAACAAACATACATCTATTTCTGTAGCCTGATCATTTTTTGCAAGCATTACAGTTTTAAATGGCTCTCCAAACATTATGCGAATTCTTGCACAAAAGATAAAAAAATACATTTCTTTGGTTACCCTCTTTCACTGTGTATAATAAAATCAGGACGAAATAAAAGCTTTTATATTTATTTATCAAATATTTCCTAAAGTCATGATAGGTTTTACAAACCAATTTGGGTGCATTGATTTGATAAAAAGAGCTGCTTGTTGCGCTGTTTGTTTATTTTTAAAAATGCCAAAGCAAGTTGCTCCCGTTCCAGATATACGGGAAAAAAGAGCCCCACATTCATCTAATACAGATAACACTTCAGCTAACTGAGGTGCTATTTTTAATGCAGAAGAAAAAAGATCATTACGCGTTTCTTGTAAAGCTTCAACCAATGAATCAACACTCTTTAAAGAATCTGTATTAATTTTTAAAGAAGGATTATGACGCTTCTCTAACGCTTTAAAAACAGTTTGTGTTGAAATCTCTTGTCCATGATTAACCAATACTATTGCAAGAGAACAGGCTCCTTTTAGTTGTATCATCTCTTGACCAATTCCTTTGACCAAAAGTGGCTGCTGATATTCTAATGCATAAAGGCACATGGGAACATCAGCACCAAGAACTAAGCTCATTTTTGCTAATTCTTGGTAAGAGCAATCAAGATTCCACTGTTGACGCAACATGCTTATAACCCCAGCTGCATCACCTGAGCCACCACCAATGCCTGAAGCAACAGGTAATGTTTTTACAAGCCGAAAAAAAGCAGGTTGAGCACATTCAGGAAAAGTCTTATGCATAAAATCCCGTGCGCGAATAACCAAATTATCTAAATGAGACACAAGGCCTTTTGCAAACGGTCCCGTCAAAACAAATTGATTATTTTCGCAAGGTGCATAGTGTAGACAATCACCGCTAAGACTAAAATAAACCAAACTTTCTATTAAATGATACCCATCAGAACGTTGCCCCACAACATGTAGAGCTAAATTCAATTTAATAGGTGTAAATAAATAGGAATGTCCTTGGAACGAAGCTTGTACATTTGATATCATATGACGTAATATTCACCTACATAGGGTTCTTTTACAAATTCCCCCTTTTATCCATACTTTTATTAGCACAAACCCTATAAACAGCTTGGAATATTCTTAATCGTTTTCTAAACAAACAATAAATATAAAGAGCACTCATACAAAATAAACGACATGTTCTCATTCGTATCATTTCAAGCCTTTTTTCTTCTAGAATCTGTTTTTAGATAACAATCCCTCTGGCTTGAATAATCCTTTCCATTACAAACCATAACGCTGCCAAAGTGCTCGCTCTTCTGCTGCCATCAATGCACTGTCAACGACTGTATAAACCGTATGTGCCGTCACTCCTGAAGGCGTTTTAGGTCCTAAGAAACTTTTTGGAGGCATAATAAGTCGAAGTTTTGCATCATTACCAAAGCGCTCCTTAATAACAGAACGTACATCATTCAATCCATCAACCAGACCAAGCTCAACGCTTTGTTTTCCACTCCAAAACATTCCTGTAAAGAGATTCGAATCATTTGATAATTTTTCAGCACGGCGTTCTTTAACCAAATCGATAAAAGTTTGATGCACTTCAAGTTGGAGAGATTTCAAATGCTCGATATCCGCCTTTTTTTCTGGCTGAAATGGATCTAATGTAACTTTGTTCTTTCCTGCTGTGTATACACGCCGTTCGATACCAATTTTCTTCAAAAGTTCCGGAAAACCAAAGGAAGCTGAAACCACTCCAATGGAACCAACAATTGAAGAAGGATCTGCAAAAATTTCATCCCCCGCACAAGCAATCATATAACCACCGGATGCTGCAATATCTTCAATAAACACAAGAACCTTTTTATTTTTTTCTTCTGCCAAGTCACGAATACGCTTGAAGATAAAACGCGATTGTACAGGTGAACCACCAGGAGAATTAATAATAAGTGCAACAGCCGGTGACTTTTTGTGTGCGAAAGCCTTCTCTAAAAGATTTGCACACCTACTGAGGGAAAGGGTACGAGATATAGACGCTGATGAATCCATAATTGCTCCTTGAAGGCGCACCACAGGAATTTCAAGTTTATCGGAAGAAAAACGACGTGGAATAAAACTTTTAATAAAATCCATCAAAACAAAATCTCCTTATAAATTAAGAACAATTAAATAGGAAAGGACAACAAAGAGGAAGAACGCGATAATATCCAAAAGCGCCAATCAATCCCCACATTACAAGCAGAAATATAATTTCACCCAAAGTCAAACCTCCCTAACAACAAAGTTTCGACTTTAAATAATAAACTAAAAAACACAAGATACTATTAGAAAAGTTCCCACAAGCTTATATATCCATTATTAATTGCATCAACTTGGGGTGAAAAAGTATGGTCATTACCTTCATGTATAACCAATGCCGGTAAAATAGATAAAGCTGCTCTGCTTCCTCGTTTTGCGTAAAATAAAAGACGAATTGCAGCTGTTTTCGCACGTGCATGCACAGGAATTATACAAATATCACCAAAACGCCCTTCTAAAGCACGCAAGATATCTGTCAGCGATTGTGGACGTGCAATGAGCCCTAAGTATCCACCTGGCTTAACAATGGCCGCTGCACTCCGCAACCAGTTATCAAACATCGCTTCAGACATAACATGTGCTTCAGATTTTTGTTTATCAGGTGTCTTGCGATCAGTAGGATTATTAAAAGGTGGATTCATAATCGCAAAATCAAAGCTATTATCTATCAAACCTGCTTTTATACGGGCATTCCCTTTGAAGGTAACATCTGCTTCTAGCAAACAAACTCGGCTAGCAAATTGTTCATTTTGTTTTAGCATAAGCGTTTTTTGAGCGTAAGATACCATAAAAGCTGAACGTTCAACTAAAGTAACATGAACTTTCAGACAACGCGAAGCAACAGCCAACCCTGCAGCTCCAGCACCTGCGCCTAAATCAACAACCTTGCCCTTTAAATTACTTGGAACCAAACTAGCCAATAACATCGCATCCATTCCAGAACGATGACCATATTTATGGGGTTGAACCAAATAAAATTTTCCGCGGTGAAAACTATCAATTGTTTCACCACTCTGATTCGTTGTTTTATCCATTTAAAAGCCTAATGTTCACCTTTATAAACTGCATTTTTGCCATTCAGCTGCTATTTTAAATTTTTTTATTATTTCATAACAACAAGATTACACTCACTAAAGAACATTTATTGCCAATAACATTCCAAGCTTACACTTCAAAGCGCCATCAAAAGCTTGAGTCAAACACAAACCCCCTTTATGCTAGTAAATAAAGTAAATTTTATATATGTCCATTGCAATACTCTAGGAGTAAACACATTGAGCGCAGCTATCAAACCAGAACAAATAAGAAATAATCAAATTTCTCTTCAATCTCTTGTCAATCTTACTCAAAAAGATATGGAGCGCGTAAATCAATTTATTCTCTCTATGGCAAAATCAGAGGTTGAGATGATCCCTGAAATTTCCAACCATCTTATTTCATCAGGTGGAAAGCGATTACGCCCAATGATTACGCTCGCTTCTGCTCATATGTTCGGTTATCAAAGTGACGGGCATATAAAACTCGCAACAGCTGTTGAATTTATGCATACAGCAACATTACTACACGATGATGTGATTGATGAAAGTAATTTGCGACGTGGAAAATCCACGGCACGGATGATTTGGGGGAATCAAGCAAGCGTACTTGTTGGTGATTTCCTGTTGGGTCAGGCTTTTAAAATGATGGTCGATGTCGGTTCCATAGAAGCGCTCTCTGTCCTAGCGAACGCTGCTGCAATTATTGCTGAAGGAGAAGTTATGCAACTTTCTGCTGCAAAAAATATCAAAACCAGCCCTTCAGACTATCTCAAAATCATCAATGCCAAAACAGCCGCACTTTTTTCAGCAGCCGCTGAAGTAGGACCGATTGTTGCTGGCTATGGACATAAAGAGCGTTCTTCATTACGTGAATATGGAACATCTTTAGGTTTAGCTTTCCAATTGATTGATGATGCACTTGACTATAGCGGTAGTGCTCAAAGCTTAGGAAAAAATATAGGGGATGATTTTAGAGAAGGAAAAATAACAATGCCTGTTATTATCGCATATGAACGTGGAAATATAGTAGAAAAAAATTTCTGGAAACAAGCACTTGAAGATGGCAATAACAATAATGAAGCCTTCGCATACGCGCAACACTTAATAGAAAAGTATGATAGTATCACAGATACAATAGAACAAGCACGCATCTACGGAAAACATGCAATTGATGCTCTTATTCCCATGAACGAAAATCTTGCTTACAATGCTCTCGTTGAGACTGTTGAATTTTGTATTGCGCGCGTAAACTGAATTCTTTGCAAGAATCGCAGTATTTCTCAATAAAGTAATGAGATATGATCTATAAACAACACCATCGATTGATTATCTTGAAAAGGATTAGCTCCATGTGCTCTGCAACGGTATCCCGAATTTTTACCCTCTTTATCGTGGGTATCATGCTGATGCCATTCCCCACCTACAGTAAAATAAGCACCGCAATTCATACAAGCTCATTTACAGGTGCTTATTTAGCTGGAAGGGTTGCAAATCATGAAAATAAAACAGAACTTGCTATCAATTACTTTAAACAAGCACTCGTTTATCAACCTGATAACATTGAAACACAAAAAGAGCTCCTTGAAGCTATGCTCTCGGTCGGAAACTTTAAAGAAGCTGTCCAACAAGCCCAAAAACTCAAAGAGCAAGATGTTATAACTCCCTTTGTTTCCTTAACTTTGTCAGTAGAAAGTCTCATCAAAAAAGACTATAAGAATGCCAATTTTCTTCTACAATCAAAAGAACCTCCGAAATCCAATAATCCAATACCTGAACTCATCGGTGCTTGGATTAAATTTGGATCTGGACAAAAATCTCAAGCAATCGCTGATCTTAAGAAACTCAAAGGTCCTGTCTGGTATGACCTTTTTATATCTTATCATCTAGCACTTATGAGCGACCTTGCAGAACAGCCAAAGGATGCAAAAAAATATTTCATTAAAGCACTTAGTAACAAACAGGGGACTCTTATCGCTCCTAATACCTATGAACGTATTATCATAGCCTATGCCTCATTCCAATTGCGCCATAATATGCGTAACCAAGCTCTTCAAACAATCCAACATGGCGAACAAATGTTGTCAGGTCGAGAAGTCCTTAAAAACTTTCGAGAAAAAATTGAAAAAAACTCTTTCTTAGAGAGAGTTATTAAAACACCTCAACAAGGAGCAGCCGAGGTATTATATAATTTTGGAACAGCCCTCAACCACAAAAACTCAGGGCGAATCGCACGTATTTTTAAGCAATTATCTTTCGCCTTATACCCTCAAAATGACGCAACACTGTTTCAGCTCGCACACATTTCTGCTAAATTGAGTGATCCTCATAAAGCAATTAAACTTTATCGCGCTTTATCCCCTAAATCTCCTTATTATAAAGATGGACAACTTCATCTTGCATTCCTTCTTGCCAATAACAATAATTACAAAGAAGCAATAAAATTACTCACATTGTTAAATGAAAAATTTCCCAATGATCGTAATATTTTGATAACGCTCGTTGCTTTTTATATGCAGGACAATAAATTTCTTGAGGCCATTAAAACTCTAGACACCGCTATTGCCCAGATAAAAAACTTTCAGCAGGACGATTGGAAACTCTTTTATCAGCGTGGTATTGCTTTTGAACGTTTAAAGCAATGGCCAAAAGCAGAAATTGATTTGAGAAAATCGCTTGAATTTTTTCCAAACCAGCCGCAGGTTCTTAATTATTTAGCCTATTCCCTTGTAGAACGTGGTGAGAAGCTTGAAGAATCGCTCCGTATGCTGCAAAAAGCTTCCGCTTTGCAAACTCACAACAGTCATATTCTCGATTCTTTAGGGTGGGCTTATTATAAGCTAAAAGAATATAATAAAGCAGTGCAAATATTAGAAAATGCTGTCAGATTACAACCTGAGGACCCAACACTGAATGATCATTTAGGTGATGCCTATTGGAAAGTTGGACGTAAACGTGAAGCAATCTTTCAATGGAACCACGCAATTGACGGAAAACCAGAAAATTCTGAACAAATTCAAGAAAAGTTGAAATTTGGTTTGCAATAAACGATGCTTAACCATAAACCACATGAAATAATAAACAGAGAAACTAAAATTACTTTGGTTTTTTGTTTAGTCCAATATAAAGAGTATAAAGCGTGAAACTGCCTGAACATCTTAACCCTAAACGTTCTTTTCAGGGACTAATCTTAACTTTGCAAAATTATTGGGCACACTATGGATGTGCAATTTTGCAACCTTACGATATGGAAGTCGGAGCTGGGACTTTTCATCCAGCAACAACATTACGCTCCCTAGGTCCACGCCCTTGGAAAGTTGCTTATGTCCAACCCTCCAGACGTCCAACAGATGGCCGATATGGTAAGAATCCAAATCGTTTACAACACTATTATCAATTCCAAGTGCTTCTCAAACCCTCTCCGCTCAATCTACAAGAACTTTATATAAAGTCGCTACAAGCTATCGGGCTTGATACAAAAATGCATGATATTCGCTTTGTTGAAGATGATTGGGAAAGTCCCACCCTTGGTGCTTGGGGGCTTGGATGGGAATGCTGGTGCAATGGGATGGAAGTCTCTCAATTTACTTATTTTCAACAAGTTTGCGGCATTGAATGTGCTCCAGTTTCAGGGGAGCTTACATACGGTCTTGAGCGTCTAGCGATGTATATCCAAGGGGTTGATAACGTCTATGACCTTAACTTTAATGGTTTGGAGGGAGAAAACAAAATAAGTTATAGAGATATTTTTTTACAGGCAGAACAGGAATACTCATATTACAACTTCGAATTTGCTGATACAAAATTGCTACATCAGCATTTTATCGATGCAGAACGCGAATGCAGGGCACTTCTTGATGCTGGAAAACCAAATAAAGAAAATATATTACATCGCTGTGTTTTTCCTGCCTATGATCAATGTATTAAAGCGAGCCATATCTTTAATCTTTTGCAAGCACGTGGCGTTATTTCTGTAACCGAACGACAAAATTACATTCTTCGCGTTCGTGATCTCGCGCGCCGTTGTGGGGAAGCCTTCTTACTCACAGAAGCTGGACAAATATATACTGGAGAAGCCTAATGTCTGATCTTCTTCTTGAACTTTTCAGTGAAGAAATCCCCGCACGTATGCAACGAAAAGCTGCTGCTGATCTCAAAAAATCTGTTACAGATCAACTTGTGAATGCTGGATTGATCTATGAAGCTGCTCGTGAATATTGGACACCTCGTCGGCTAACATTGGACATACGCGGACTTTCTATACGCTCAAAAGATATCCATGAAGAACGAAGAGGTCCTAGTATAAAATCACCACAGCATGTAATTGATGGTTTTCTACGTGCAACAGGATTAAACGATATTTCTGAAGCACATATTGGACATGATGATAAAAAAGGTCATTTTTATATTGCTAAAATTGTTAAAAAAGGTCGAGCTGCAGAAGAAATTATTGCCGATATTTTACCGAATATTATCCGCAACTTTCCGTGGCCGAAATCTATGCGTTGGGGAAAAGATTCAGCACAAAATGGTGCTCTGAAGTGGATTCGACCTTTACAAAACATTCTTTGCGTCTTCGGACCAGAAATTGGTGAAACACATGTTGTTCCGTTTACAATTGGTTCTCTTAAAAGCAATAATTTAACTTATGGTCATCGTTTCTTAAGTGATGGAAAGCCATTTCAAGTGCGCCGCTTTGATGATTATGTTACTCAACTTGAAACCCATAAAGTCATTCTGGATGCCGAGAGACGAAAGAATATTATTTTAGCTGATGCCCAAAATCTCTGCTTTGCCAACGGCTTAGAACTGGTTCAAGACAATCCCCTCCTAGAAGAAGTTGCTGGTCTTGTTGAATGGCCTGTTATCCTGATAGGTGATTTTGACCAATCATTCCTTGATATTCCTCCAGAAATTATTCGCTTGACCATTCGAGCCAATCAAAAATGTTTTGTTACCCGTAAACAAGGAGAAAAAGTAAAACTTTCTCATCATTTTATTCTCGTTTCTAATATTCTTTCAAATGATGAAGGCAAAGAAATTTCAAAAGGAAATAGTAAGGTTGTCCGTGCCCGTCTTTCTGATGCACTTTATTTTTGGCAAACCGATCAGCGTGATTTGCCTGATATTCAACAATTAGAATCTTCTATAAAAAAATTTGATCTTGATATAAAAAAACCTCTCGATCAAAGAATGGCGCGACTTGATCATTTGAATGTAACTTTTCATGCTAAATTAGGTACGCAAGGTGCAAGAATAGAACGCATTGCTACACTCGCACAAGAAATTGCACCTTTGATACAGACAGATCCTCTTTTAGCAAAACGTGCAGCAATCCTTGCAAAAGCTGATTTGCAAACAGAAATTGTCGGAGAGTTTCCTGAACTACAAGGGGTTATGGGGCAAAAATATGCCCTTCTTCAAGAGGAAGATCCTCGCGTAGCTGTAGCAATTGAGGACCATTATAAACCTCAAGGACCAACAGATCGTCTTCCACAAGAACCGCTTGCTATAACCGTTATGCTCGCCGACAAAATTGACATGCTCGTTGGCTTTTGGCTCATTAATGAAAAACCAACGGGCTCAAAAGATCCCTATGCGTTAAGACGAGCAGCACTGGGAGTTATTAGGCTTGTACTTTCGCGAGATTGGAAAATCAATCTTATGCCACTGTTTCAGTTAGCAATGAATCTTTTCTTACAACAAAAAAATAAATATGAAATCTCTCAAAGAGAAAATTCACAATTGCTGAATCTGCTTCCAGAAAAAACAGAATATATTTTATCAGACCTGTTATTCTTTTTTCATGACCGTTTGAAAATCTATCTAAAAGAGGAAGGTGCTCGTTACGATGCCCTTGAAGCCGTTTTAAATAAAGATTCTGATGATTTTTTATTGGTTGCACGTCGTGTCGAATCGCTTATCGCTTTTATCAATACCCATGATGGAATGAACTTTGTAGCCTCTGTAAAACGTACTGCCAATATTCTTGAAAATGAATTTCAAAAAAGCACAACAATAGCGAATGAAATTAATCCTGAGCTCTTTGTCGAGAAAGAAGAAAAGCAGCTCTATCGTGCAATCTGTGAAGTAGAAAAACAGGTTCTAGCTCCCATCAATGCGACAAATTTATCATTTGCACTCAGTGTGCTAGCGCCACTTGGAAAATTGATTGATATATTTTTCGAAAAGGTATTGGTGAATGATAAAAAACCCGATGTTCGTGCTAACCGTCTTGCTCTTCTCAAACGTATTCACATTATTACACAATCGATTGCGGACTTTTCAAAACTTGTCATTTAGAATCAAAATGTCCTATTAATTGATAAAAATAATGAAGATAAATTTTTCTTTTTTATGACTTTTATTAATTAATATTGAGAAAATTATGCAACCAAAGAGGACATTTTTTATCTCTCAAATATCATTAATTAAGATATGTTTTCATTTTGATAAATGATTCTTTCTCAAGAGACTCTTTAATAAGTTCATCTGCCTTGTTAGAATCTAATTCCTTTGCAATAAGGATACGTGCTGTAGAAATTGCCAAATCAATAGCCGATGAAGAAACCATGCGTATCGCATCCGCTTCTGCTTGAGCAATTTTTTGCTCTGCCAATTTATTGCGGTTTTTTACATATTCTTCTGCTTTTGTACGAGCCTCAGCAATAACAGATTCAACTTCATGTCTTGCTGCTGCAATAATTTCTTGCGCATCTTTTTCTGCTTCTGCATGTTTGCGTTGATATTCAGCCAATATTTCCTGTGCCTCTTCACGAAGACGCAGAGCCTCATCCAGCTCATCTTTGATACGCTTCGCGCGCGCATCAAGATGGTGTATAACCCTCTGTGGAATTCGGAAATAGACTAAAAGAGCTAAAAAAAGAACTAACCCAACAAATGCCCAAAAAGTATCAGTCATTTTTGTCTTCCTCAATAATCCGCAGTTTTAACAACTGAACGAACAGCCTCTTTGCTGATATCAACGTCAATCAATTTTTTCACAATTTCAAGAGCCACTTCTTCAGCGATAGAACCAACATTTTGCATCGCTTTATCCCGAATTTTTGCTATCTGTTTTTCAGCATCTGCGAGTTTTTTTTCTAAACTCTCTTCAATTTCTTTCCGTTCAAGCTCTGCTTTTTCTTTTAATTCTTCACTAGCTACCTGCGCTATAGCATGCGCTTTCAAACGCGCTTCTGCTAATTTCCGCTCATAAGTTTCAACAACAATGTCTGCTTCCTGCTTCATGCGCATTGCCTGATCTAAATCAGATGCGATTCGATCTCGCCGCGTTTCAATAACACCACCAATACGTGATACAATTACACGAGAGATAAAAAGATAAAAAAGTCCGAAAGAAATCGCCAACCAGAAAAAATGCGAACCAAAATGTACAAAATCAAAAGGCGGAAACACGCGATTTGCATGTTCTGCCACCTTTTTAATATGTTCTATCGACGTTTCAGTGTTCTGTGCATAAGCGCTTGAAACAAACATCTTCTTTCATCCTTTAAATAGCTTATTAAAGCCCTCTATAACCGATGATAACTGACTGACATCTTTCTGGTTAAGAGCTAAAAGGGTAAATCTTTCCTCATGCAAGAACAGATATACCCTTTTGATGATGATTAAACCCCAAAAAGAAGTAGTAAAGCAATGAGCAGTGAAAAAATTCCCAAAGCTTCTGTTACAGCAAAACCAAAGACAAGACGTCCAAACTGACTATCCGCTGCTGATGGATTTCGTAATGCACCAGAAAGATAGCTACCAAAAATATTACCAAGTCCTAAAGCTGTTCCAGCCATACCAAAGCAAGCAAGACCAGCGCCAATATATTTTGCTGCAAGCACCATTTCCATGTTATTCTCCTTTAAAGCGAAATTGCATTATTCGACGGAAAACCGCCAGTTCTATTAATGTCCTGGATGAATTGCATCATTAAGATACATACAAGTTAAAACCGTAAAGACGTAAGCCTGAAGAAATGCGACCAAAAACTCAAGAGCAGTAATCGCTACAGTCATAATAAGCGGTAAAACCGAACCACCCACACCTACGAGTCCTACCCCAATCATTGAAACAACAAACCCAGAAAACACTTTGAGCGTAATATGACCAGCAAGCATATTCGCAAAAAGACGAAGAGAAAGACTAATTGGACGGGAGAGAAAAGAAATAACCTCAATCATTGTCACCAGAGGCAAAACCACAACAGGAACTCCACTGGGAACGAACAGTTTCAAAAAACTGACCCCATGCTTATAAAAGCCATAACCAATCACCGTCAAAATTACCACCATTGCTAACGAAAACGTGATCATGATCTGCGATGTAACCGTATAAAAATAAGGAAAAAGACCAATAAAGTTAGCAACCAAAATAAAAGTAAACAGAGAAAAAACTAAAGGAAAAAACTGCATTCCCTGTACACCAGATGATTCCCGCAGAGTCGATGCTACAAACTCATATGCCATTTCCGAAAGAGACTGCATCCGCGTTGGAACCAATCCACGACTTGATGATGAAATGAAGAGAAAAATAGAAGTTATAACAACCGTGAGAACTGTAAACAATGATACATTTGTAAACGATAAATCCATATTTCCTATGGAAATCTTAATCAGCCTTGAAACCTCAAACTGATGAATAGGATCTGGAGCGTGCGCTGTCACTTCAACCTCATTTATCGGACCTCTCATTGGCCCCTTTATCTTGTTTATCTTGGCGCAATACGCCTTTTTTTCCTAATTGACTGGAGGAAACATACCCCACAGACCGAAGAATACTCACTACACCAGCAGCAAATCCAAAGAAGAGAAAAAATACCAATCCCCAAGGATACGAACCTGCTAACTTATCAAACCCTAACCCTAAAATAACACCAACTATAACACTCGCCAGAAACTCACTGGAAAGCTTAATTGCATTTGCCATCCCTCCTTGTGATTTTTCTCGCTTATTCTTATGCTCCCGCTTCTTTAATGCCCGCTTGCGCACTAAAGCTACGCTTAAGTTCCTACTACGACATTCCAAATCCTCTGAATGAAGACACTCTCCTTGCTTTTCCTCTTCAGCCTCCTTACGGCTTATAACGGGTTTCTCGCCCATCGCCATCATTGGCTCCTTAATTAAAAAGCAAAGTAAGAATGCATTTCATAAAACCGTGTGCATCATATTGTTCCCGAATTTATTCGTCAAGATACTAAAAGAAATCTATCACAAATTATCGTATAAATTTTATTGTATAAATAACGTATTTTTTAATTTACATCTTTCTTAAAAAGATATTCTGAGCACCTAAACCGATTTCACGACAGCACCCGTGAATGTATAACGAAAAGTTCCCGTGAATGATATAAAACTCATAGAACAGCCACTTTTACGCTTAACAAAAGGTGTAAACTGATACCATCTTATTTTCCAGCTCCCAATGTTATATCAATTCTAGTTTTGAAAGAGAACATAGAAAGCTAAAAACAGTATGAGAGCGTTGTTTTGTTCCTTTTATTCAAATAAACTTGCACTTTTTATTTTATGAAAATGATTAATGGTTTTTATATGATCCTATTCGCAAAGTATTTTACATATGCCATCACAGAACCCATCACTCAATGAGCTTGAGGGTATTAAGAGAGGTTCCTTTAAATACGATAAATCTAAAATTTCAAATAGGTCAAGCCAATAGAACACAATAAAATTTAAATAAAATCACCATACTACTTTATACAATTTTAATCCACTTTTTTGAATTTCGCCCTTTACAATTGAATATCGGTAGATTCAGCAAATATTTTTGCTTTTTATTTAGACAAACTATCGTAAGCAAAAGCGCTTATTCATAATCTTTATTTTTATAAAACGATAATTTAATGCTTCTTTTCAAACGAGCATCATAATTGTATTTCCCTACCCTCATATTTGCATCTATTCTTGCATTTAAATAACCCATTAAGAGGATGATGTACTCTTTCTTAAATACTCCCTATTAAACTCTTCTCATAACATGCAAATAAATGATCTTTATCAAGATGAGAGAACTCTATTCAATAGCGCTCATGGTAAATGATTATCAATAAAATTAAAACTTTAGCAAATAAAAATTTTTTCTTTTATGAAAAGAACGATCATTGAAAAAACTTATTTTTAAGATTCTCAAGTATAGATTTCATCACTTAAAAAAATTAAAGAGTTATCATTTCTTTTTGGAACGTGTCGCAAAAGGATTATCAGAGGCTCGTAATGATATGCGAACGGGTATACCAGACATATCAAATGTTTCACGTAACCCATTGACAAGATAGCGCAAATACGACTGTGGCATACTTTTGGGGCGCGAGCAAGAAATCATAAATCCAGGAGGACGTGTCTTAACCTGTGTGATGTATTTAACCTTAAGTCGACGTCCAGAAACCGCAGGAGGTGGATGATGTGCAACAACAGTTCCAAGCCATTGGTTCAATTTAGCCGTCGAAATGCGACGATTCCATACACGGTGCATCATCATGACATTTTCCATCAGTTTATCAATCCCTTGACCATATTGTCCTGATAAAGGAACAGCTCTCAAACCACGAACTTGAGGAAGAAATCGCGCACATTTTTCATGCAAATCAATCAATGTGGTCTGACTATTTTCAATAAGGTCCCACTTATTGAAAGCAATAACTGGAACACGCCCTTCACGAATCACAAGATCAGCAATTTGTAAATCTTGCTTTTCAAAAGGTATCGTTGCATCAAAAACAATGACCACCACTTCTGCAAAACGAATAGCACGTAAAGTATCTGCAACAGATAGTTTTTCTAATTTTTCTTGAATTTTCGATTTTCGACGTAAACCTGCAGTATCAAAAAGTTTAATATGACGACCACGCCATTCCCAATCTACAGAAATAGAATCACGCGTAAGTCCTGCTTCTGGTCCTGTTAACAAGCGCTCTTGTTTCAACATACTATTGATAAGAGTGGATTTTCCTGTATTGGGACGCCCTGCAATTGCAATCCTAATGGGCTTACTTTCATCGTAAATAAGCTCTTCTTCTTCCAAATCGTTTACATCATCACCAACAGATGCAAGCTGTATCGTAATATCTTCTTCTTTGTTGTTGCCAAAAGCATGCTCTGACCCCACAGCATCTATAATTGCATCACGCAGATCACTAAGTCCCAAACCATGTTCAGCCGATATTAGGCACGGCTCCCCCAAACCTAATGACCACGCCTCATACTCTCCTCCTGTTGCCGCTCTTGACTCAGACTTATTAGCAACAAGCACAATTGGCTTTCCTGATTTGCGAACCAATGAAGCAAAATTTAAATCACTTGGTGTTATCCCGCTCTTTGCATCAAATACAAATAAAATAAGATCCGCTTCATCAATCGCAGCTTTTGTATGAGAACGCATACGCCCCTCAAGTGTATGATCACCTGCTTCTTCCAGCCCAGCCGTATCAATCACATCAAAACGTAGATCTTGAAGTTTTGCCGCATGAATGCGTCGATCACGTGTTACACCAGGCTTATCATCAACCAAAGCCAATTTTTTCCCAACCAAACGATTAAATAGTGTTGACTTCCCAACATTGGGACGACCAACGATAGCAATGGTAAGGCTCATCGATTTATTCCTTATTTGCCTTGCCCTCAGCTTGTATCAGCTCAAGCATTATTCGAGCCCGATCTGTTATTTTTGAACCCAAAGCACCTTTTTCAGAAATTTTCTTAAAATAATAAACCGCCTCATCCATTTTATCCGCCTTATAAGCAGCTAAACCTAAAGCCTCTCTTGCAGACATATGCATAGGATCGGTATCACTTGTCATATCTTTGATACGCTTTTCAACATCAGCTAATGTCCCTGTATCAACTAGGATATAAGCCGCCCGAATTTTTGCAACTTTCTGCAAAATCTCTGGTGCTTTCTCATCCGCTGCAACAGAATCAAAAATCTCCACTGACTTAATAATGTCACCCTTCTCCATGAGTAAAGAAGCCTCACGTAAACGAGCAAGAAAAGGATACCCCCCAAAATGAGAGGTTTTAACAGTTTCTAATTGCTTTATCGCTTTATCAAAATGACGTGTATCCGCAAAATCAAGACTTTTTACAAATGCATCACCAATATAACCGGCTTTCTTTATTTGCTGATGATGGTAAATTTGATAAGCAACTATCATGAGTATAAAAAGAATAGCTGCTCCAATAATTGAAAAACCATACCGCCTCCAAAAAGCAAGCGCCTTTTCCTGACGAAATTCTGCATTCACTTCAGCAATAAAACTATCATACGACATATATCATACCTTGAAAAAAGTTACTTTCCCTGTGCTTTTACGCATAAATGGACAAAGATGGTAGTCCTAATTAACTAAAAATCTTTAAATTGCTCGTTTATTTATTTTAAATCAACAGTAGCCAAATCAATCGGATTTTTGCAACAGTCTTAATCGAAAATGATGTAACCGCCCTGTTTGTTCACATTACAGCTTTTATATATTGTTTTGAGTCTTATAAAAAATTCACTGTTTTAATATTTATCATGATTGCCTATCATCTCAAGCGGACTTTCTCCCCATTATATAGAGAGATAATCTTTTAAAGTCTTCAACGCAATCGTTGATAATATTGGATTATAGAATTATAATAGAAAAGACAATTCTTTTAAAAACTTGAACAAAAAATAAATTTCCACGAACACCTACTAAAACCAAATAGATGAATCTTATCTGTATCAAAAATACCGAAGTACCATAATAAAAGTGTGGTATAATTTCAAATCTTCAGTTAAAGCTCTTTATACAAAATGTATCCCTTCAACTTATCTTTATACGATTAACAACCTTTTGTAATTGATCCTTAAAGTTTCTAAAAATATCCTATTGTAGGGGCCAAACCCACATAAGCATTGGAACAGCAATAATAACGATCAACACCGCCAATGGAGCACCCAAACGTGGATAATCACTAAAACGATATCCTCCTGGTGCCATCACGAGCATATTACTTTGATGTCCAATAGGTGTAAGAAACTCACAGCCCGCACCAATTGCAACAGCCATCAAAAAAGCTTCAGGCTTATAATGTAGGGAATGAGCAAAACTTGACGCAATTGGTGCTACCATCATCACTGTTGCTGCATTATTCAAAAATGGCGTGACCAACATAGCTGTCACCAACATAAGTGCTAAGGCACCAGATGGCGGGAAAAATATTGCCAATTGGCTCAGCCATTGACCAATGAGATCCGTACATCCTGTTTTCTCTAACGCTTCACTTACTGGAATAAGAGCCGCTAATAGTACTAATATTTGGCCATCTAATGCCTGATACAGATCACGCGCGGGCAAAACGCGAAAGATAACCATTGCAGCAGCAGCAGAAAAAAAAGAAAACGCAACGGGAACAATATGAAAAGCTGTAAAAATAATTGCTATAAATAAAACAGCTAAAGAGATGAAACCATGTCGTAAATTTCCAAACACAATATTTCGTTTTGCTAGGGGCAGGCATTTCAATTCTCTTAATAAATTTGGAATAACTGCATCCTGTCCTTGCAAAACAATCACATCGCCAAGATGGAAAATAATATCATCAAGTCTTCCCCGCACCCTTTCATGTTGACGACTTAATGCAAGCAAATTTACATTATAGTGATCAAATAGGGAAAACTCTTTCGCACTAATACCAATAAGAGGTGAATTATGGGTGATGACTGCTTCAATAATATCGATGTCACTGTCCTTATCACCTGCAGCAATAGTTCGCCCCTTAGAAAACTCTAAACGAGCAGAGTTCATCACGCTATCTAACCCTGTATGCGACCCTTCCAGCAAAATAATATCATTTTCAGACAAAACAAAATCTGGTAACGGTGAAATAGATACTTTGTTTCTGATGATTTGAATCACCATAACGTCACCACTTGATGGCTTAACCAAATCAACAATATTTTTCCCTATAATCGGTGAATTTATTGGAATACGCACTTCTGCAACATAATTACGAATATCAATGGCATCATCAAATGATACACCTGAACGCACACGTACAGGCAAAAGCCAATAAAAAAAGACTAAATATACAACACCAGCCGCCGCAATAACCGCACCAACTGGTGTAAAATCAAACATAGTAAAAGGTGTTCCTGCTAAACGTTCTTGCATCGCTGAAATAACAACATTGGGAGATGTTCCTATCTGTGTCATAAGCCCCCCCAACAAAGAACCAAAGGCCATGGGCATCAAAAAGACAGAAGGAGAAACCTGAGAACGACGTGCAAACTGAAAAGCTATCGGAAGCATAATAGCCAAAGCACCAATATTTTTAACAAACATTGATAATACAACAACAGAAAGAACTAAAAAGGCTAATTGAAGACGCACAGATTTCACGTCTGTCCATATCCGTTGAATAATAAATTCCATTATACCAGAACGCGATACGGCCGTACTGACAACAAACACACTCCCCACGATAATAACAATATCATTACTAAAACCGCTAAAAGCTTCCTTCGGACTGACAAGACCAAGAGCACAAGCTATTAATAACGTACAAATAGCAACAAGATCATAACGAAATCGATCCCAAATAAAAACAACCATCATGAGACCAATGATCGAAAAAGCCATTATTTGATTTTCTGTCATAACACTCACCTCTCCCCATTAAATTATAATGCACAAAAACATATTTTTTATGTTTTAAATATTCCTATAAACAGCAGCAAGATAAAAACAGACATCGGAATATTTTAGGATAATTTTAAAATGATAAAAAATTATGATGCGCATAAACTTACCTCTCCTTATTATGCGTTATTATATTATGCGTTATTATGCGTTCTTTTCTATAAAGAGCTAAACTCAAAGAAAATTGATAAAAGTTGATAAAGCTCTATTGCAAAAAAGATGAGAATAACTCTAATATAGAGAGTAGATAATTGTTGAAACTGATACACGCTATATTTAAACCTTTGTCGTTGCTTAAAAGAATTTATCTTCACTCTCAATTCAAAGAGTGATAAAAATGAAAGAAGAAAGAATGCTCAATCTTAATAGTGGGTATCAAAGTAACCTCAGATATTGGCTCACTTGCATTATTGGATTTGTTGCTATTTTGGCAATTATAATTGTTGGTGGATTTTATATCGCAAAACCCTATCTTGACAGTTTTGTAAAACAAGAAATAGCCCGTCGTGGCATAAAAGCCCGAACATCTGAAGTAAGCATTCTAGGTAGAGTCAATTTGAAGAATGTGACATTACCTGTTCCAGCTGGTACATCACTTAGAATTGGTGCCATTTCTGCCCGTCCTCCCCTTTCCTTTATTCCCGGAACTTTTACATTTTATAATGTTGATTTAAAGCATAATAATATTCATGTGCAAATTCCCCAAATTTCTCTTCGGAGTGTATCCTTAAAAGAAAAAGATAGAACGATAACATCACGGCTTTTACAATCAATGATGCGTATTGAGCTTTCCTCAATTATTGCTCCCAATATACAACTTTCTATAGAAAATAAAAACAACCGAATAGAAACGGTTGAAGTCAAGAATTTCCAGCTTTCTGATTTTAAAAATGGCCATATCCGTTCAGTTAGTATTAAAAATATGGATCTTAAAACAGTTGCAGTAAATGGTGCCAAACAGATGCAGCTTATGGCTAAAAGTGATACAATAAAAGCCCATGATATCGACATCAACTATGCCTATTCTATCATTTTTGGAAAAAACAATGCTCTCAACCAAGGTAAAACCGTCACTGGCCCCATTTCTCTGAATAATGTAAGTGTCGATGTTTTAGAAGAAGCGGAAAAAAGCAGTTCTTTCTTCCTCGGACAGTTTAAAACATCTGGTTTAAAAATGAAGCCGCTTGAACAAACTCCTGAAAAATTGATCAAAGCTTATCTTAATGCAAGAAAAGAGAATAATAAAATCGCTGAAAAAATAGCACAAAATGGTCTTCTTCTAAACATACTGCTCGCCATTACCTCAGCGGATGCCAAAATTGATAATATCACCGTTGATATACCGCAGTTGAAAGCAACACTCGAATCACTCCAATTTAAACCAACCTTGTGGAAACAACCTATCCCCAAAAAGCTTTTTCTTTCTCTCAATAACCTTTCTGTTTTACCTAAAAAAATGAATGAAAAAGACTTAGAGTTCTTCAAAAATCTGAACTTTGAGCGCTTTGACATTTCAGGAAAAATTGATATTTCTTACGATGAAAAAAAACGTATGCTCCTTCTTGATGCAATGTCTTTCAATATGAGAGACGTTGGATCTGGGAACATATCAGCTAAGGTTATTGATGTTGATGAAAAGCTTTTTTCTGGTCAGCAAAATGTAATGATTGCTGCTTCTCAAGACTTTGGCATCAATGAAATTGATGTGCAATATAGGGATGCAGGTTTCATTGAGAAGCTTTTTTCTTATCTTGCGCAAAATCTTAATGACAACCAACATGATCTTAAAAAGGAGCTCTATGACGATTTCTATCTAATGATGACGCAGACCCCAAAAATGCTTCTAAAAAATCATGACGAAGCAGAAAAAATTTCAAAATCCTTAGGGGAATTTGCTAAAAATCCACAAACATTGATTGTTAAAATTAAAGCAAAAGATAATAAAGCGCTCACAATGGTTGATCTCGAATCTGCTCTACAAAATGATCTATCCAAGGCTTTAAACAAAGTACATCTCACTATTAAAAATGAAGCATCACCTTAAACATTTTGTGCTTTAAATATGATGATTTTGTCTATAAATTAAGAACTTTATTCCTCTTTTTGCTTTTATATGATACAGAAGGTATCATACAAAGTCATTTACACAGAGAATATAGAATCTAAAATTGTCGATGCTTGGAGTTGTTCATGTCTGATTTATCTTCAAATCGCCTACCTAATCGCGCTTCTCGTGTCACCAATCAAGCGCTTTCTGCGATCGAGCGTTTTCTCCATATTGAAGCTCTTAGTGGTATTGTTCTTTTATTAGCTGCTGCTGCTGCACTTATTTTTGCCAATTCTAAATATGCTGCTTTCTATGAATCTTTTTGGCATACACCTCTTGGCTTTAATTTGGGTCATTTCACTCTTTCATGGGATTTACATTTCTGGGTTAATGATGCTCTTATGACTATTTTCTTTCTCGTCGCAGGAATGGAAATTCGACGCGAAATTCATGAAGGTGCTCTTGCCGATTTTAGACAAGCAATTTTACCAATTGTTGCCGCAATAGGAGGCGTTTGTGTTCCCGCAATTATTTACTTTATCTTCAACTTTAACGAGGGGCATATACGCGGTTGGGCTGTGCCAACAGCAACAGATATTGCCTTTGCTCTAGGTATTCTTGCTCTTCTTGGAAAAAAAATTCCTTCTAATCTTCATATTATTCTTCTATCATTAGCGATTATTGATGATATTATCGCTGTTCTTATTATTGCTTTTTTCTACTCAACAAACATTGATCCTAGCGGTTTAATGATTGCAGGAGCAGGTATTGCTTTGGTGCTATTTTTTCAGTGGATCGGACTTGCATCAGCATGGCTTTACATTTTACCTGGTGCAATCATCTGGTGGGGTTTAATGGTAACAGGTGTTCACCCATCACTTGCTGGTGTAATCTTAGGAATGATGACCCCCGTTCTTCCTACCCGTACTCTTGTGGCGCCACTCACCATGCTCAGTAACGCTATGCAAATTCTTCAAGAAAAAAATACAAAAACAGATCTGCATCATATTTCAACCGCATTGAAAAAAATGCGCAAAGGACAACGGGCCATGATTGCTCCAGTAACACGCGTTCAAAAAGCGTTGCATCCATGGGTTGCATACGGTATCATGCCGGTCTTTGCCTTCGCAAATGCAGGAGTAAGTTTTGCAAACTTTGATCTTTCTTCTGACAAATCATTCTTGATTGTTTTGGGTGTTGTCATTGGTCTTTTCGTTGGTAAGCCTCTTGGTATTATCACAGCCAGTTATATAGCCGTAAAATCAGGGCTATGCCGCCTACCCCCTCATATGACATGGACAGGTGTTTTACTCATTGGTTTTTTAGCAGGAATTGGCTTTACAATGTCTATCTTTGTTTCAATGCTCGCTTTTAAAGATATTATTCTGCTTGATGCTGCAAAAATTGGGGTCCTTTGTGGCTCTGGTTTATCTGCTCTTATCGGTCTGGGATATGGATTTATTTATATTAAGCGCAATAAAGGAATTTCTCATAGTTCCTAACAAACTAACTGAAAATACATTTTTATGCAAAACTCTTAAAAAGTGATTTTGCTCATTTGTTGGATTCGGACAATATTTAATGTGAAATCCGTTGTCTCACCTCATCTTTACACTTATGAAGGAGAAAACTAATATCATCATACTATTTACTAGTCTCTAATGTCGCAACACCTTTGACACTTAAGAAGATTCATAAGAAATATTTTTATTCCTTTCTTCAATAATCTTTTATTCATACACTAACTCCAATCGTGATATACACAAGAATGATTTTAATTGTTTCAATATAAAAGGCTTCGTGGTTTCAGAGAAGCTGCCTTTCGTCGGGAAGTTATTCACTATAAAGAAGAATTTAATTATTATAAATCAATATCTTATCTTTAATTATACAAAACAGATAAGAATAAGCAAAATTCCGTAACCAGTTAAGTAATTCCATGGCTTATTTTTTCCCAATAAACCACCCTCCTCGTTACTGATTTTATTGCCGGTATTCTAAAAAACTTTAATTTTTATCTTCTTAAAAGGCACATTATTTTTTGGTAAAAATATTCGATTTATAATGATACTTTATCATTATAAATCTTGAATGGACTCCAAATATCGTAAGATTTGCTCATTTCAAATCTGTACATGATCAATCAATCAAGACTATTCCCTTACACGTCACCAGCCAAGGAGGAATATGGAGTCACATTATTTGAAGAAAGAAATAAGAATGCTTCATATCAACACAAGAGCTGTTCAACACGAAAACTAAAAATAAAATGATGACGACCAACTGACACCTTTGATCTAAGTAAAGGAGATGGTTCCCAATAAATTTTACGTTACGCCATCCACAAGCGCCGTAATGGGCTTGGGGAGAAATATTTATTTAAAACAAGCGCGTAAATTGGCAATATAATAGCGTTTTGTTTTACGTGAAAGGCATATACGATTTAAATAACGCAATAAACAAAACGTGAATCAATATATAATATCCATTATTTCAAAGATATTTCTGTCAATATCTTTGAAAGTTGTAAAGCAGAATTAAAAGGAAGTTGTAAAATGGAAACTGGTTTTCACTTTTATGGCTTCATATTCTCCCCCAATTAGGTTTTATCTCCATTTCAGAGGTTCCCCCAACAAGTATACGCAACACCCTTGTTCCTATCTGGCATACAAAAACAGGAGTTGCTCGTAGTCCCCTTATCCGTCTCAATATATATATCATCAAACGTGCATCTGCGCTGACATTAGATATTGATACAGGTAACAAAAAACAAAAGATTTATTGGGAATAAGTGTATTAATTACTGCACTTTGATAACATATCTTATATTCACTTCAAATGGATATCCCCATTCGAATGCATTATGCTATTAAAAAGTAATTACAAAACAAGAGAATACGTTTCACATTCATATACTGAATAAAAACAAATTGTGAGAAAAAATATTTAACAAAATTAGAATAATAAAAATGGCTATATTTCTTACAAGAAGAGTTTTAATTACAAAAACAACCATTTGAAAAATATGTAAACATGATAAGAAACTAGCACGATATACGGCACAAACGAAAGAATGTATTTCATGCGTGAGTGGCAGTATGACAAAGAAAATACTTGTAATAGAGTAGTTAAGGGAAGAAAGTTAACCTAAAGAACATATAGAGGTATCGAAAACTCTGAAAATCTTAGTCATAATTCAAAAAAAGATAAATAGACATGAGAAAAAATTTAAGTAATGAAATCATGAAAGCAGCACGCTATAACATTATCATTTAATTTTGATCTATCGTTACATGATTTTATGAAAAGTGCTTCTGAAGAGCTATAAGCCGTAAACGCATAAGATATAGTAATTCTACAACTTATAGCGCAACATAAATATTGTCTATAGAGATATATTTTTATTGCCTCATAATACGGAAAAAAATAAATTTACAAGATACACATAAAGCTATAAACAACCATTTGAGACAAGCTAAATATTTCTAGGAAATACATCTTCGATTCTATTTTTGATAATTCCGTCACTAATCCAATGAGCTCAAATTTCTCTAAGATTTATAATATTAAATCTGTATTCACAAGGCTGTCCCTCATGTCACATGCATCCTTTGAATAAACGCAGTGCCATTGTTCCTTATTCTATTAAAGCTTATTGTGAAGACTTCACTATCCCTCTCTATAGGCTTTAAAACGTTTATAGACGGCATATTTTATATCCCTTCTTAAACATTTTTTACCTAAACATCTTTCTCTTGTCATGTATAAGCAACCATTTTTAAATTCATCATGAACAAGTTTAAAATGAGAGAGTTTTGCTGTATTAAATATTCTATTTAAGTTAAAAATATAAATTGTCCTTAACAAAAATTATTAATATATATTAAAGCTTTATGTTATTGAAACTTTGTTAAAACTAAAAAATGCTCATCCCTTATCAAGTGCATAAACAGCATGTAATGTTCTAACCGCAAGTTCAGTGTAAGCACTATCAATCAAAATAGAAATTTTAATTTCTGAGGTCGTAATTGCTTGAATGTTAATACCCTTTTCAGCCAAAGCCTTAAATGCTGTAGCGGCAACACCTGCATGGCTACGCATTCCAATACCAATCACAGATACCTTGGCAAGATCACTTTCAAATTGGAGAACATCAAATCCAATTTCTTTGCGATTCTTCTCAAGTAGTGCAACGGCTTTTTCTACATCTGATGATGGTACAGTAAAAGTCATATCAGTTTTTGAGCCATCTTCAGAAATATTTTGCACAATCATATCAACATTAATGCGCTCTTCAGCCAAGGGACCAAAAATTGCTGCCGAAATCCCTGGACGATCGGCAAGCCGACGAAGGGAAATTTGCGCTTCATCCTTAGCAAAAGCAATACCAGTAACATTTTGTTGTTCCACGATTTCATCCTCATCGCAAATAAGTGTTCCAGAAGAACTCATTGGATCCTCCATGCCTAACGCATCAGGATCCTCAAAACTTGAACGCACAAAGGTACGAACCTTATGAACCATTGCCAATTCAACAGAACGAACCTGTAAAACCTTTGCACCAAGAGAAGCCATTTCCAGCATTTCTTCAAAAGCTACTTTTGGTAAACGACGCGCTTTCGGTTCTATACGTGGATCCGTTGTATAAACACCATCTACATCCGTATAAATATCACAGCGATCAGCTTGTACAGCCGCGGCTATAGCAACAGCACTTGTATCTGATCCCCCACGCCCTAAGGTAGAAATCCGGTTATCTGGAGCTAACCCTTGAAAACCAGCAATAACGGCAACCTGACCTTCCTGAAAACACTCGATTAAAAAAGATCCATCAATATCAGTAATACGTGCACGTCCATGCGCATTGTCTGTATGAATAGGAATTTGCCAACCAAGCCATGAACGTGCATTCACACCCATTTCTTGAAGTGTCAAAGCCAACAAACCTGAAGTAACCTGTTCACCAGAAGCAACCACAACATCATATTCACGAGCATCTCTATGCTTGGAGGAAGCATCACACGTCCACTGAACAAGCTCATTGGTTTTACCAGCCATCGCAGATACGACAACGGCAACCTCATTGCCTGCATCAATCTCTCTTTTGACATGCCGTGCAACATTATGAATACATTCAATATTTGCTACAGATGTTCCACCGAATTTCATGACAATGCGCGCCATTAATAACACTCTTACCTTTACATCTTTTATCTCAAACGGTAATGAGAATTAGATGCTGTATCAACTAACCATTTTCTCGACATAGCGAATATCTATCATTTGTGCAAGTTTCATTATGATTATATTAATTTCTCTTGACTTTGTATAAAATCTACTGGACTTGATCATTAAAAATAAAAGGCAGGCAACATGATAGATGAAACACAAACAACTATTGATCAAAGTGAAATTGATCATTTTTCACGTATTGCTACAGAATGGTGGAATCCACAAGGAAAATTTCGACCTCTTCACCAATTTAATCCAACACGCCTTGCTTACATCAGAGAAAAAATCTGTTTAGAGTTTAATCGTGACCCTTGTTCATTTACGCCCTTTGATAATTTGAAAATTCTTGATATTGGCTGTGGAGGAGGCTTGTTATGTGAACCAATGGCACGTCTTGGCGCTATGGTCGTAGGCGTTGATGCTGCACAAACAAATATTGAAGTCGCAAAAACCCATGCAGCTCAAAATGATCTTTCCATTGATTACCGCACGATGACAGCAGAAGCTCTTGCCAATGAAGGAGAAAAATTTGATATCATCCTTAATATGGAAGTTGTTGAACATGTCGCTGATGTTAATCTCTTCATAGCAGCTACAGCAAAAATGTTGAAACCACAAGGGTTAATGTTTGTCTCAACACTCAACCGCACGTGGAAATCATGGGGGCTTGCTATTGTAGGCGCTGAATATATTCTACGTTGGCTTCCTAAAGGAACACATGATTATAAAAAATTCCTAAAACCTCTAGAACTTAAAAATTTCTTATCAAAAAACGCCCTAACTATCATTGATGAGATAGGGATTACTTATAACCCATTAAACGACAGCTGGAATCGCTCAAAAGACATGAGCGTTAACTATCTCCTTCTCGCAAAACGGTCTTAAGGATATGTAATTTACAAATATTATACGCCTTGTAATAAAGAATTGAGCTTTCCCTCAGCCTCTAAAGCATAAAGATCATCACAACCGCCAACGTGATAATCACCTATAAAAATTTGTGGAAATGTATTACGTCCATTTGCACGCTGTACCATTTCTTGGCGAAGGGATGTGGAAGCATCAATATCTGTATACTTTACGCCTTTTTTATTAAGCAAATCACGTGCTTTTGTGCAATAAGGGCAGTTAGGGCGTGTATAAATTATTATCTCTTTCATAGTATTATCCTCCAATATTTTTTAATAATATTCACTTTAAATTCCTCTTACGAGGAGGGAAAAATAGAATCTTCTTTGAGAACACGCGAAAATGTTAGCACATCGACCTGTCGCGCACCTGCATATTTTAATGCAGCAGCTGCTGCTGTAACTGTTGCACCTGTTGTAAATACATCATCAATCAGCAAAACAGAACATCCTTTGAGATATTTTTTAACCTTATGCGAAACCTTAAAAGCATTTTTTACGTTAAGTTTTCTCTCTCTCGAAGAAAGACTAACCTGCGGACGGGTATGCCGACAACGAACAAGCCAACTCGGTTTTAAAAGCTTTTTTTGTGATGCTGCAATATAACGCGCAAGCTCAGCAGATTGATTATAACGTCTCTCCCAAAAACGACGAAAATGCAATGGAATGGGAATAATAACATCACAATCATCAATAACCTCGCGTCCAGCAAACATCATCCAGTTGGCCATAAATGATGCCAATTCTATATGATCACCATATTTTAAGCGCGTTACTAAAGCTCGTGCAAGCCCTTTATGAACAATAGCAGAACGGACACGTGAAAAAGGATGAGAATTACGAAGCGCTTCACCACTGAGAAAACCATCCCCCATATCACAAACAAAGGGAGTCCCCATAACAGGACAATAAGGTTTAGTGATAAATTGAAGGTCTTTCCAACATTCGGAGCAAATCGTGCCATAAGTAGAAACATTTTGCTTACATCCAGGACAAATTGGTGGATAAAGCACCGTTTTCAAGCGTTCAATGAACTTACTTAGTATATCCCCACTACTTAACGCCGCTTCTCGAAAATACAACATTATAAATTTAGGCTTTTACAAGTTTCCCTCAGAACAAAAGTTCCTTTGTATTTCCTCAATTTATAATTTTAATTCCTTTAAAAATTCTTACCTTCTATAAATTTATTTTTCTTTTATATTATAAACTTGACAGAGCTTGCACAAATAATGAACCTTTTCAAAATATATTCTTTCATAGATCGAAAGTGTTCCACAATATGTCGCATCCTTTAATTTTTGATCATAACCGCATTGAACAATTCCGAAAACGTGCCTTTCAAAAAGCAAAAAAAGGATACGACTTTTTACTCTCTCACATGGCAGAAGATCTCTATAAACGTCTTAGCACTGTTGATCGCCTCTTTACATTAGCTCTCGATTTACACAGCCATACAGACCTTGCTGCGCAAGCTTTAATGAAATCTGGAAAAGTTTGTTCCATAGAACGTATTGAGACCAATACGCTTTATCAAAGCCATGATAAAAAATTTCATTTACGTCATCGGGAATTTCTTGATTTACCTCAAAGTTACTGTGACCTTATTGTTTCACTTCTTTCATTACAATTGACCAATGATACCCCTGGTGTTCTAAGCCAGATAAAAAACACCCTTAAACCAGATGGCTTATTTCTTGCTGTTATGGCAGGAGCTGGTACATTAAGAGAATTGCGCGAAAGCCTTCTGCAAGCTGAAAGTGAAATTTATGGTGGAGCAAGCCCTAGGATCTATCCTTTTGCCGACATTCGTGATGCAGGCGCTCTTTTACAGCGTGTTGGCTTTGCCCTGTCTGTAGCAGACGTTGAAGATATCACAATACGTTATAATACAATGTTTGACCTTATGCACGATCTTAAAGCTATGGGAATGCAAAATGCACTCATCAATCGTTCACGACGCCCTGTATCCAAACGTTTTTTTCTCCGCGCAGCTGAAATCTATGCACAACGATTTAGTGATCCTGATGGACGTATTCGTGCACATTTTTCTTTCATTTGGCTCTCTGGTTGGGCTCCTCATCCCAATCAACAAAAACCCTTACAACCTGGTTCAGCGCAAATATCTCTTACAGATGTTTTACAACCCCAAAAAACATAACCTAAAATCATTTTTTAAAAATACTTTTATCTGTTGTCTGTAACATTTGACTGGTGATCGTTCCAGCTATCATTGAATCGCTCACGTTTAGAGCGGTCCGTCCCATATCAATTAGCGGTTCGATAGAGATAAGTACAGCAACCAAAGTAACAGGAAGCCCCATAATTGGTAACACAATCAATGCAGCGAAAATAGCGCCTCCCCCCACACCAGCAACACCAATAGAACTCAATGTCACAACCCCAATAAGCGTAGCAATCCAAGTAGGATCAAGAGGGTTAATACCCATAGATGGTGCAATCATGGTCGCAAGCATCGCTGGATAAAGACCAGCACAACCATTTTGTCCAATTGTTGCCCCAAAAGAAGCTGCAAAACTCGCAATGGGTTGTGGTACACCTATCCACTGTGTTTGCGCTTCAATATTCAAAGGAATACTTGCAGCACTTGAACGACTGCTAAAAGCAAATGTTAAAACAGGTAAAACCTTTTTGAAAAAACGAAAGGGATTAACCCCAGAAATACCAAGCAATACACCATGAATTCCAAAAATTAAAATAATACCGACATAAGAGGCAATGACAAAAACCAGTAAATTTAAAATATCTGCAATACGCGATATTGCTCCTACTTTCGTCATAAGTGCAAAAATACCATAAGGCGTCAAAGCAATCACAATACGGACTAACCGCATAATCCAAGCTTGTCCCACTTGAATAAATAAAAGCGCTTTTTCTCCTTTTTCTGGCTCATCTTTCTTTAAAAGAAGAACCGCTGCACCTAAAAATGACGCAAAAATAACAACACTGATAATTGACGTACGTTTAGCTCCACTCAACTCAGCAAATGGATTTTTAGGAATCATAGACAAAATCATCTTTGGTATATTCATATCTCCAAGTTTAGAAATATGACCTTCAAGAATAGCAGAAACATTTTGCCCTTCATGCACTAAACCATCGGCTGTTAATCCAAAAAAATTAATCACAAGAACACCAACCAATGCTGAAAGAGCCGTTGTAAAAAGCAATATTGAAATTGTTATTATACTCATCTTTCCAACAGCATAAACAGAATGTAAATGAGCAACTGCTGAAACAATAGAGATAAAAACCAGTGGCATAACAATCATTTGCAACAATAAGATATAGCCCTCACCAACAATGTTAAACCATTCAACGGATTTCAATAAAGTGCTTTCACCCTCTCCATAAATAAACTGCAAAACACTTCCAAAAATCAAGCCAAGGATAAGCCCTAGCATAACACGTAGTGAAAGACTCCATTGCATTCTCTTACTTTGAGAAACAAACAATAAAAAAATAACAAATAGAAATAAATTGACGAAAAAATTAAATGTCATTGTCTATGCTCACTTACTATTGTTATGATTGACGTCAATAATCTGCATAATTCAAAATCAATGCATGATATTTAAAATTAACATAAAGCTTACTAGGCTTTTACAAAATCATTATTTTTTTAATTTATAGATTAAAAGAGAATTTTTTATCTACTAATAACTGTTTAAAGAAAATAAATAAAATTATGTTCCTATTCTTTAAATTTATGCTCTCATAAAATAGTTAAAAAAGAGAAATATAAACAACATTCATTGCATCTTAATACCGAACAATTCCAGCATATCTTATCCTATCAATATCCTTACCTCTCTCTTTTGCTATTTGAACTGAAGCGAGCTTTTCAAGAAAGGATGAATTAACAATCGAACATTCATGATTTTTCTAGAAAATACCTTTCATAGATTCTTTCTTTGCTTTCAATGAACGCTTTTTTATTTTTCGAATTTTTTTTATAGTCATAAAAAAGACTTTAAAAGCCACAATGCCTATTGAACGACAATACATTGATTTATAATAAATAATTTACTATTTTGCATATTAAATGAGAGTCCCGAATAACGTAAGATTCTCTCATTTCAAACCTGTTTATCTTGAATCAATCAAAATCATTTTCTTGCACGTCACAAGCAGAGCTGGCGTGTGGATAAAAAATGTATAAGAAAGGTGTAGAAATACCTCTTATGAAACGTCTTAATGCAAGAGCTGTCGCAACATTGGAGGACGGAGCTTGGGCAGAAAATATAAATAATATGATTGCTTTTTATAATAGCGCAGTAAAACGTTTTAACGATACATATCTATATGCTGATCGAACAACACGTGTACGTGCCGTAGATAATTTTATCACTTTAGATATAAAGTTGTAGTTATAATGTTAAGCAAGAACTAATAAGAGGAAGGGTTTTTGAATTTGAAAAGACATGCCTCATGCAAAATTCGTATCGTTCTTTTACACGACTATGGCTTTATTATAATCGTATCTTCAATGACGGAGTTTATCAGATACCACATGTATTCCCTATGGGGCAAGCAGTAGAAAATAGAGTCATAGAAATTACAAGCATAGGAGCACGAAGCGGTTTTTCTGTGTTAATAGCTAAGAATTTACCTAATCTAGATGCAATAGATACAGGCCAATGCTTTCCACGGTATCTTTATAAAAATGTTGAATCTTCTATAACTGATCATGATGAGAAACAATCCCATTTGTTTACAAATTCAATAAAGGAAAGAAAAACATCTGGTTTACAGAGGCGTGATGCCATCACTGATAAAGGATTAGCGCATTTTAAGCTGCTTATCCTAGTGAGACCATAACTAAAGATGATCTATTCTATTACGCTTACGGATTATTGCATTCAAAAGATTACCGTACTCGCTATGCTCATAATTTATGAAAAATTTATGCAAAGAATTGCCTCGTATCCCTTGTGTAAAAAGCGCTGAAGATTTCTGGATATTGTGACAACAGAGTGTGAATTTGATCACTTGCACATGAATTATGAAAGTGTGGAGCCTTATCTTGTGACCTTTAAAAAAGGGTAATCCAAAACTGACTGACATCTCTAATCCCGAAAAGTTTTATTACGTGACAGAAATGAAATTCGCAAAAATTAAAAATAGTAAGGAAAAGGATAAATCTACTTTATTTACAACAGCAATATCATCATGACAGACATCCTTCTTGAAGCTTATGAGTATATCGTTAATGGCAACCCCACTCTTGAATGGGTTATGGAGCGTCAATATGTAAAGACAGATAAAAAGAGTGGCATTGTTAATGATGCCAATCGCTATGCTCTTGGAACCATTAGTAACCCTGCTTATCCATTAGAGTTGTTTCAAAGGATCATACTATAAATTTAGAAACAATGAAAATTATTAAGAAACTACCAAAATTAGAAGTGTGAGAAACCGAATAGACTTATGAGGTTAACACACCTCATAAAGGTCTCTTGTGTATTGCTTTAAAACGGCAGTCTATAACTTTAATCATCTTATTAAGTTTATTACCTACAATCTTAAAAGGATAGCTTATCATGCGTTATTCTAAAAAAGAAGCTTTGCACTTTTAAACACTGTTATTTGGATTGCTTTTAAAAGATTATATCGTAATCTAAAATGATAGCTTTATTGTTTTGAAAAACTCTGTTGAAAAAGAGCTTTATGTATTCATTTTACTTATAGATTTTGAAGGTGTCTAAAATCCTAAAAATCTTCAAAAATCTCAAAACTAATAACCATAATGGTCTTAATAGCATTTTTTATGACTAGAACCTATCTTTTGAAATGGCTTTAAAGAATCACATGCTTTTCATAAGGTATATTTAATCACTGACTAAAATGATCTATTTTGTCGATTCAATTTACTGACAGAAAAATGACAAAAGTCTATTAAAAGGGAGTTTGCTGACCTCTATAATTATCAGTCTCTCTTTAGATGTTTTTATAAAAGGCAATAAAGCGCATTATCATCTTTATCTTATGAAAATGAAAAATGGTGCCATGACTATAAAAATATAATAGCTATAGAGCATGCGTGAAAAAAGCAAGTTTTCATAATCACAATGCAAATGAACGCGTTGGTTATAAAGAGCGCGGTGCCTATTAAAGTTGTTCAAATTAGAGCCCCTTATAAACAAAATCTACAAAAATCATTAAAATCATTTAGTAAAAAACTGATACGTTATAAAGCTAAAAATACGCATGATGAGAGCGTTTATAAATATTATTAATGTTATAGATAATAAATAACGCAATTGTTTAATAAATTCCACAATATATCTTTAAAATACATAATAAAAAATAATCAAGTAATAATCATATAAACAATATTTACACATAATATATTTAAAAAATATAAAATTGTAAAATATTTATTTACAATAAATACGTATCGTGTTACATAAATTATAGATATATTATTTTATATGTTACGAAAAAGCCTTTTCCATACCTTTAAAATACTGATTGTCTTTTATGCTTTTGTTAGTATATGAGTACTTTGTCGGGTGTAGCTATGCCATACAATACCCTTTTATGGGAAATGCAACGCCACTCGTAATCTACATATCATTCAATATAATTTGAAACACAATACCAACAAAAATATCACATATACCATTGATATAACCAAATTAAATGATATCAACCGTCGTAATAGCCCCTATTCAATACCGGCCTATTTATCGAAGATAAGGAGTTAAATCACTCATGAAACGTACCGTAACATTTATTGTTTTATCTTCTCTATTGATCATTTTGTTTGCTGTATTAATATCACTTGGATATACCAAAGTGAATGATCTGAATCCGTACAACGAACTTTATCAGTCATACCTAAAATAACAACTATAGAAATTCAGAATATCGCTACAAAAAGGAAATAGCAAAAGAATAAATTATCTGTATAGAGAAAATGATACCCTGTAATTTTCCTACCCGTTTTAGAAATACATCTATTGCCTTCATGCTGACTGTATAACTATATCGTATAATGGTACAAAAAGGTATAAGAAGCCCCTTGAGATCTAGCTACTAAAAAATGGAAGAAGAAAAATTTAAAAGCGCACTAGATATGTTTAGCTAACAAAAAAGTTTTTGTTGCCCGTCTCTGCAAAAACTGAAATTTTTTATTTTTATTCCATACTTTACTCTTGTAACAACAGAATAACACATATTGATATAATATAATCAAATACATGGAGTGAGAATAATAACTGTAAAGAAAAATATCTCAAATGCTGTTTTTCTCATGCATAAAAATTCAATTTATTAATATTTAATGATGTAATTAACACCTTAATTCTATATATTATAATCTCTATTTCTATCTCTTTACATAATATATTTCTTTTTTATATAAAAATAAATTTGAGTTATACATACACAGATCTATCGGCATTTTTTCTACTGTCTTTTTAGCTTACTGAAAGATTGATATCGTAATTTTTGTATAATAAAATGCTCTTTCATATAAGCATCGTACATTGAATTATAATAACGGACTATTAAACGCAAATTATATTTTTTATCCCTTTTAAAAGTGAAAAATATTATTTTCAGACCTATTCATAAGTGGGATGAGCTATGTGAATAAAAAATGTTTGATAATAAGCTTAAGTATATCTTTTATGAGCTATCTTTAGCACAAAGGTACAACATTAAGATTACGGAAATATCGTGATATTATTGGGTATAAAAATCACACTGCCCAAGAGATTTTTGTATTGTACCCTTTATGAGAAATGTTAAAAGAAAGGCAGGATATGCTCTCTAGAGCAAATGAGTGAATGAGCCACCACGGTGATATGCATTTTTTAAAAAGTAGGAAGTCTCTTTTCTTCAAATTTAATAGGCACATTCTAAAAATAAAGGTTCTACAGATTCATTCCAAATAGAATAGTAATAAGACAAAAATTTTTCAGCATCTGTTTGTCCCATTGCAACAACCTCTTCTAAAGGATTAAGAAAATTTGTTTCATCAAAACCATTCGTATCATACTGTTTGCGATTTTTTAAGCCTTTGCGGGCAATAGCAAGAGCTTGTCGTGCTAACTCTAAAAGAATAGTTTGACGAAAAGGAGTTTTTAACCCTTCTTTAGGAACGCGTTGGCGCACATCTAAAACTTCTTCAAAACACCAATCTTTTGTCAAAGCTTCAGCCTCATTAAGTGCTTCCCTATCATAAAGAAGCCCGACCCAAAAAGCCGACAACGCACAAATGCGCTTCCAAGAACCGCAATCAGCTCCTCTCATTTCTAAAAATCTTTTTAAGCGGACTTCAGGAAATAACGTTGATAAGTGATTAATCCAATCTCCCATGTTTGGAATTGAATTTGCAACTTGTCCTTTTAATGCTCCATTCATAAACTGACGAAATGTTATATGTGTACAATCATAGTAACGACCATCACGCACAACAAAATACATTGGAACATCAAGAGCCCATTCAACATAATCAGCAAAACCAAAACGCTCAGAAAATATAAAGGGAAGAACGCCTGTCCTCTGATTATCCGTATTACGCCAAATTTCAGAACGCCACGACAAAAAGCCATTTGGGCGTCCTTCTGTAAAAGGTGAACTTGCAAATAATGCTGTTGCAATGGACTGTAACTTCATCGATACTTGCATTTTTCGCCGCATATCACTTTCAGATGAAAAATCAAGATTAACCTGAACTGTTGATGTGCGATACATCATATTAAGACCATTATGCCCCACTTTAGGCATATAATCAGTCATAATCTGATAACGTGATTTAGGCATTCGCGGCGTTTCAGCTAAAGTCCACTTTGGACTAGCTCCAAGACCTAGAAAACCTATACCCAATGGTTCTGCAATTTTTTTGAGAAGAGTTAAATGCTCCATCAACTCGTGATATGTATGGCCTACTGATTTTAATGGTGCACCAGATAATTCAAATTGTCCTCCAGGTTCCAAAGAAATGGCTCCCTGATCAACTGATCCTACAAGCCCAATAATATTCTCTTCATCTAAAATAGGTTTCCATCCTAAGGCGCTTTGCATCCTCTCTAAAAGCGCTTGGATTCCCCTCTCTCCTTCATAAGGAACAGGGTGAAAACCATCTTTATAAAACGGAAACTTTTCATGTTCTGTACCGATACGCCAATCATCTTCTGCTTTATACCCCCCTTGGAAATAGCTAACCAAGGAATCTAAGTTATAAATTTCACTTTCATCAGTTATATCAAGCGCCATAACTTATCGTATCCTATCATTGGTATCATCATCTTAAATGAACTGTTTAGAATGATTTTACAGATTTCTCAATCCATTGCCCAATCCCCCACGGTAGCATTAAGAAGAGCCAAAGCAGCAACAGCGGCAGTGTCAGCGCGTAAAATACGCGGACCTAATGATATTGGAACCACAAAAGGATGTTTTTTTAAAAAGCTCCGCTCTTCTTCACTAAAGCCACCTTCTGGTCCAATAAGAATACCAGGTGTTGTAACGTCACGCTTTTTAAAAGAAGGTAATGGATTATGCGATTTATGCTCTTCATCACAAAAAAATAAAGGCTGTGTCTCATCCCACCGTACTAAAAGTTCTGCTAATGATAGAGCAGATACGCATTCAGGGAGAGATAAAATGCCACACTGTTCAGAAGCTTCAATAACATTGGCTTCCATACGCGCCATATTGATACGCGTAACCTGCGTATGATGCGTTATAACAGGCTGCAAAATCGATACCCCCATTTCAACAGCTTTCTGCACCATATAATCCAACCGAGCGTTTTTGAGTGGAGCAAAGCAATAAATAAGACTGGAATGCGTCGTTTGTAATCTTTCTTGATGGATAAGTTGAACCACAACAAATTTTTTCTTAACAATGATAAGTTTAGCAAGCCACTCACCATCCTGTCCATTAAAAAGTAAAATTTCTGCTCCTTCTTTCATACGCAGAACGTGCACAAGATAAGAAGCTTGTGCCCCCTCTATCTTTATTTCTTCATTCAAAGCCAATGTCTGTCGTATAAATAATCTTTTAAGTTTATAATTTATGCGCATAAAAATTTTGCCAATGCTCACTATCGTCATCGAAAAAATAAAGAAAAATATATAGCAAAAAGAAAAAATTATATCTATAGAACTATAATATATTAAAGAATTATAGAGTTTTTTTAGCTTTATGAGATAATGATAGGAACTTATAGATCCTTAAGTGATTCTACTTTCATAAAAGTTTAAATAATGCACCATTCATCTTTGCATTCAGTCATTGATGCATCCGTGGAGGAAAAATATGTCTGCTAAAAAAGCTACAATTATTACGATTACAACCCTCTTAGCCTTTATTTTGATTACAGTGGGAATTGGTTCTGTTGGAGCAGATGGGAAGCATACAATTACCAAAGATGGTTATGGTATTTCTTCTGGGATTCAGTAAGCACTGGCCGACATCCCCCTTAAAAATTTAATGTTTTTTAGAAACTTTTATAAGATTTGCATCAATATTATGAATTTCTTGTATTTGAAAGATTCCATAAGAAGGATTTTTATTCCTCTCTTCAATCATTTATCTATATCAACCACACTTATGACGGAGAGAACGATTTTTACTGCTTCACCACGAACGGATTTAAAATGAGAAAATCTTCCGATAGAGTGGGACCTCTGATTTAAATTAAAAGACAATTTTAAGTTGCAAAAAGACGAATTACTATTATAAGATGGAGTGCTATATAGATAAAAAACAATTCTCAATCTGCGTCAATGTCTTTTGTAACCCAAAAATTACCATGGTTTTGCCCTTTAGAGCGTAGAGAAAATGTAAAAGGCCATGCAAGGCTATTAGCGAGACATTGGACATCTTTACATAAAGTTTCTGATCTATAGTTTTTGCGTAGTTGTGCCTGTAATATCAATTCATTCTGCTTCCCTTGCGCGATATCAGTTGCAACGGTTCCTTGAATGGATAAGCTCAAGTCTGCTGTACGCATTAATGACTCTGTCACCTTCATCATACCTTCTGAAAAGCTTGTCTGAATATCCCAGTGATCAAATGTTGTTGAAAAAGTATCATTAGTCATTAAAAGAAATTGTTGTTTATTTAAAAGTCTTGTTTGTAATTCATTCAAATCATATCCTAAGAGCCGACCAGAAGACATCTTCAGTGTTAATTCACCCTGCATTTGCGTAAAAATTTCTCGCCAAGAATCAGCAAGTGTTCGTATCGTTGCAGTAAAATTCGTTTTGCTTTGTATAAATGGAATCAATCCCAAGGTTTCTAAAGTCTCCTGCATATCAATAGAAGCACCTGAAATATTTCCTCCTATACGCACTTTCTGTCCAGCTGGCGTAACTTCAATATTACTTTGCACGGATCCACCAAAAATATTCGCATGTCCAAGATCAAAAATACCATGCCCATTTCTTATTTGTATTGCAGCAGCTAAATTTGTGAGGGAAATATTTCCTATTTTAGCTTGTGGCGCAGAAAGTCGTATATCCACGCCAATACGATCAAAAATTGTCATATCAAAGAAGGAATTTTTCTTTTTACCTGAAAAAAACATTGAACCCAAGAGGCTAAGATCTAGGTTATCAAAGGCTAACGAGCCCATAACATTTGGTACATAATCTTGAAAATCGAGTTTTAAAGCTCCTCGCGCATTGGCTTTCCCCATCGTAAATGTAACATTGTTCATTTGAATATGCATTGGCTGCGCTAAAAAATGAGATTCCCATACAATGGGTATTTTAAATTTATGTCCCCAAAACTGATTTCCACCAACCCAAGACAATGTCTGATTCCATCCCGGAGAACGCATCGATACTTTTCCGTCAAAAATATAGTATTCAGATAACCGAGCCTTTCCTGTAAAAGTTATTCCCCCACGTACAGAATTGAGACTTGCCCTAATATGACTTTTTCCTCCTGCAAGAAGCAGCAATGCTTGAGAAGCATCAATTGATAACTTTGTAAATTCTCCGCGCCAACGCGCATCTGCACGTAACCGTACTTCCTGAGTCGATTCCGGCCAATGTAAAGTCGCATTTAATCCTGTTATTTTTTCTGCCATCCCCGAAAAACTATCGTGATACACAAGAACACCATTTTTAATGACAATCCGCCCAAAAGGTTGTTTTAAAAGGTGCTCTATCTCTGGATGTTCAGGATTATGTTTTAATATTTCACGCGTATTGCGTATTGCCAACCCTAATGCACCTTGTGAGCGAGAAAACCGATCAAAAAAATCTGCTATTGTTTTAACAGGCTTTTCCATAACAAATTGAGGACGCATAATCCGCGTCTCTGAAAAAGAAACATGTCCCCAAAGAAGATCGACGACAGAAAGATCAACTTCTATTGATTCAGCTTCCATTAATGGCGCAACATCATCCATTTTTGATGTTAAAGTAACGCCAGAAAGAAATGCTTTAGGATAAGGAAAAAGATGTAACCGCGGTGGATCACGCAATTGAACATTGTAACCGGTCCATACACTCAAATCCTGCGCTAAACGAATACGAATCGCATCTGTAGAGATAAGATAAGGTAAAACGAGAATCCCCACTCCAAATAAAAAGATAATTGTAATAAAAATTCCGCTCAAAAATTTTATTATTCTGATGCGCACAATATCCCTCTATATTTATCCCCCCCTATAACAGATTAAAAACAAACTTAAATGATTATAAAAAGTTTTTATAACCCTATAATTCACTATATCCACTTTGTATCTTCATTATTTTTGTTCTTTATCCAAAATTTATTCAAACAGCAATGTTGCTGCTTCTTTATAAAGCAATTATTTAAAAGTCTTCAAAACTATAAATCCACAACATTATAAAACCATTCTTACTGTTCTCACATGAATATTGCTATAAAACTCTATCGTATTATTAGAAAATGCTTTACAAAAAAACAAACAGCCTTACCGAAAGGATCTCTGAATGAATAATATTATCGATGGAAAAAAACTTGCTGAAGAGATTATTGCGAAAGTTAAGGCCGAAACAATAAAGCTCCGCCATCACTATAATATACAACCTAGTATCGCTGTTATTATCGTTGGAGATGATCCCGCAAGTCAAGTATATGTCACCTCAAAAAATAAAAAAGCCGAAGAATGTGGGTTTCTTTCAATCAAACATGTCGTTTCTAAAGAAACGCAAGAAAAAGAACTCCTTCAACTTATTGCAACATTAAATTCTGATCCAAAAATTCATGGTATTTTGGTACAGTTGCCTCTCCCTGCTCATATGAATACAAATCGCATAACACAAGCCGTTGCTTTCCAAAAAGATGTTGATGGTTTTCATTATATTAATGTAGGAAAACTCGCGGCAAATGCACTTGAAGATGCGATTATTCCCTGTACACCAGCTGGTGCCATGATGATGATTGAACGACACTGTGGGCAAGATTTATCTGGACTTGATGCTGTCGTTGTTGGACGCTCTAATATTGTTGGAAAACCTATGGCTGCCCTTTTAACAGCAGCCAATGCCACTGTGACAATTGCCCATAGTCGTACCCGTGACCTTGATGATGTGTGTCGAAGCGCTGATATTTTAGTCGCAGCTGTAGGCCGCCCACAAATGATTAAAAAAGACTGGATAAAAAATGGTGCAATTGTTATTGATGTTGGTATTAACCGCGTTGCTGCACCAGAAAAAGGTGTAGGGAAAACACGTCTTGTTGGTGATGTCGATTTTGAAAACGTAAAAGAAAAAGCTGCTGCGATTACCCCTGTTCCAGGAGGCGTTGGACCAATGACAATTGCCATGCTTATGGTTAATACACTCAAAGCCGCCGCGCGATCACACAATCTGCCTATACCAAAATTCTAAGAATTGTAACAATTCCTTGTATATGGTTTTATTGTACATGATTAAGCTTGTTTATTTTTGCATTTTTCATGTCATAAAAACAGATGCCCCTTGATCTGCACGATTAACGGATTGACGAAAAACATGAAAAAGTTCGCGTCCAACACCATGTTCGTTTTTTGAAAGATCAGGAGGTATGATTTTTCGCGCGTTAAATTTTGCTAAATCCTCCAAAAGAGTTAGTTTACCCTCATGAGCATCAAGAAAAACAATATCACCATCCTGCAAACGTGCAATGGGGCCATTATCCATTGCTTCCGGTGTCACATGAATGGCAGCAGGAATTTTTCCTGACGCCCCTGACATACGCCCATCGGTTATCAATGCTACCTTTTGACCGCGATCTTGTAAAACGCCTAAAATGGTCGTTAATTTATGAAGCTCTGGCATACCATTGGCTTTTGGTCCTTGATAGCGAATGACGGCGATAAAATCTTTATCATACAACACTCCAGATTTAAAAGATTTTTGTAGTTCCTCTTGATCATTAAAAACAAAGACTGGTGCTTTAATCTGCCAATACTCTGGTTTAACAGAGGAAACTTTTATAATAGCTGTTCCCAAATCTCCCGATAAAACACGAAGACCACCGTCAGGCTGAAATGGCTTTCTCCACCCTGCTAACACCTTATGATCACCACTTTCCTTGAGAGCCGCTTCACGCACCACATGACCATCAGCAGAAAGCTTTGCTTCAATTGCATAAGCAGTGAGATCTTTACCAAAAACCGTAGAAACATCTTCATGTACTAAACCTGCCTCGATAAGCTCGCGAATAATAAATCCCATCCCCCCAGCAGCATAAAAATGATTGATATCCGCTAAACCATTAGGATAAATGCGCGCTAAAAGAGGCACAGCGGATGAAATTTCTGCAATATCATGCCATGTCAATTTAATACCGCAAACAGCAGCTATAGCAATCAAATGAATCGTATGATTGGTAGAACCTCCTGTTGCATTTAATCCTACAATGGCATTTACAAAAGAACGCTCATCAATGATCATACCAAGTGGCCTATAATGATCACCAAGATCTGTCATTTCAAGTACACGTTTCGTGGCTTCTTTTGTTAAAGCATCACGCAACGGTGTATTCGCATTAACAAAAGAAGCTCCCGGCATATGAAGCCCCATCATCTCCAGTATCACCTGATTAGAGTTAGCTGTTCCATAAAATGTACATGTTCCTGGTCCATGATAAGAACGTGCTTCTGATGCTAGAAGTGTTTGGCGATCTATTTTATTTTCCGCGTAAAGTTGACGTATCTTCGCTTTTTCATCATTACCTTGACCACTTGTCATAGGACCAGCTGGTATAAAAATTCCTGGTAAATGACCAAATGTTAGTGCACCAATCAATAAACCTGGTACAATTTTATCACACACCCCAAGATACAATGCTGCATCAAAGACATCGTGTGATAAGCTTATAGCTGTCGCCATTGCAATTACTTCACGCGAAAAAAGGGAAAGCTCCATCCCCGCATTTCCCTGCGTAACACCATCGCACATCGCGGGAACACCACCTGCAACCTGTGCAACACCACCAACCATACGGGCCGACTCTTTAATTAAGTGAGGAAATTTTTCAAAAGGTTGATGAGCTGAAAGTAAATCGTTATATGCCGTGATAATGCCAATATTCCCAACGATATTTCCCTTCAAACGCTCTTTATCTATTGCACCACAAGCAGCAAAACCATGAGCCTGATTGGCACATCCTAAAAAACTTCGTTTGGGGCGATGAACTTGTGCTTTCGTAATACGATCTAAGTAAATTTCTCGTGTTGATCGAGAACGTTCATAAATCCTTCGTGTAACTGTGGCAATTGTCTTGGAAAGTGCCATATTCCCCTCCCTCTTTCATTGTTGCTTCCCCTCATTCATTGAGAGAGATTACGTTTTTATTCACCTTGTCTCTCATATTCTAATTCACTTATTTCATTATCTGCAGGCGACCAATAAACCTGCACAAGATGAGGGGAATTACGCAAAACTGCCCGAATAGGCATTTCTATTTCAGATCCATCCTGACAAGCTTTTTCAAAACAATCGCGTTTCTGAAAACCTTCGATATGGAGAATAATACAACGAGACTGCATAATAACTGGCAAAGTTAGTGAGAGTCTTGGCTCAACAGCACTCTTAGCATGAAGGGGCAGAACAAGTGCTTGTGTTCGCAGATCAAGCGCTTGCTTTAAACGATCAGCATCAGGAAAAAAAGAAGCCGTATGTCCATCACCCCCCATTCCTAAAACAACAACATCAAAGGGTTTAGGCAAAGTATTAATACGACTCGCCGCTGAAAAAGCAGCAAGTTCAGCAGTAATCGCTTTATGATAAAGCCCTACAAAACGCGCTTTTTCGGCAAAATTTTGTAACAAATGACACCGTACCATATGCTCATTTGAACGTTCATCGTGTGTAGGAACGAAACGTTCATCGACCAAAGTGATAATGATATTTTGCCAATCAATATCCGCTTTTGACAAATAATGAAAAAACAATTCTGGTGTTTTACCACCAGACACCGCTAAAACTGCTCTCTTACGCTCAAGAACAGATACACTAAGTTCTGCGGCTACTCGATCTGCTAATGCCAAGGCTAAAGTCTGAGGGGTTTCAAAATCTAAACGGTCAATATTCATTCTATACATACTTATTGCTCTAAACTAAATTGTTCCATATACGCCCATCACGTTCCATGAGAATCGTTGAAGCAGATGGCCCCCACGAACCAGCGTTATAATTGTGAAAAGGCTGTTTTATTGCTTCCCATCCCTCAATGATTGGATCAATCCAACGCCAAGCAGCCTCAACTTCATCACGACGCATAAACAGCGTTTGATCTCCACGAATAACATCCATTAATAAACGTTCATAAGCATCAGGATTACGTTCAGAAAATGCGGAAGCAAAACTCATATCTAATGGAATGTGACGAAACCGCATACCGCCGTAACTTGGATCCTTAATCATCAACCATTGTTTCACACCCTCATCAGGTTGGAGACGAATCACAAGCCGATTAGAAAAAATTTCATCTAAATCCACATTAAAAATATTATGAGGAATAGGTTTAAAAACCACAACAATTTCAGACATTCGCGTGAACATGCGCTTACCTGTTCGTAAATAAAAAGGCGTATTAGCCCAACGCCAGTTATCAATCTTAACCTTAAGCGCTACAAATGTTTCACTCTTACTCACTCTTCCCAGATCATCGAAATAAGACTCTACAGATATACCATTTGATAGACCAGAAAGATACTGCCCACGTACAGTATGCTGTCCTACATTATGTACATCAAGCGGTGTTAAAGAATGTAAAATTTTAAGTTTTTCATCGCGCACAGCATTAGCACTGTTGGTAAATGGTATTTCCATCGCAACCAAACAAAGTAATTGCAGCATATGGTTTTGGACCATATCCCGTAGAGCACCAGTGCTTTCATAATATTCTGTACGCCCCTCTAACCCTAAAGATTCAGCAACGGTTATTTGAACATGATCAATATAGTTGGAGTTCCATAGCGGTTCATAAAGTGTATTAACAAACCGCAATGCCATTAAATTTTGAACAGTTTCCTTCCCAAGATAATGATCAATACGAAAGATCTGCTCTTCATTAAAGACGCTTGCAAATGCATCATTAAGTGAAACAGCTGTTTTTACATCGCAACCAATTGGTTTTTCAATGATAATCCGTGTTTGTGGTGTCACCAAATCATTTTTTCCCAACTTCATCGCAATATCAGCAAAAAGTGACGAACTAACAGCCAAATAAAAAGCTCGAATATTCGCTGAATCTCGTGACAGAAGGAGAGCTAAATCCTCCCACCCTCGATTTGAGGAAGCATCAACAGAAACATAGCTTAAACGTGCAAGAAAACGATTGAGTTCTGTTGAATTGAGATCTTTTGGATGGATATGTTTTTCTAAAGAAGTGCGGACAAAATTTTGATATTCTTCATGACTTAAGGGAGTGCGGGAAGCCCCAATAATACGTGTTGGCTCACTGAATTGACCAACACACTGACAATGATACAAAGCCGGCAAAAGCTTGCGCGACGCCAAATCACCATTGCCACCAAAAACAATACAATCAAAAGAAGAAACTGGAATAATTTTATGCACCATGAACTTGTTTATTTTTCTATTCGATTATGAAATCCCATATCACTTATAAAAGCTTCGCTCATTAAAGCAAACAGATACTAAAGAAGCCATTAATTTGCTTCATTTCAAGCAATGTTTCCATCAAAAACGATCCATTAAAGAAAACCAACGCATTGCTAAAAATATAAGCGGATAACGCAAAACTCTTCCCCCCGGAAAAGATGAAATCTTCAAGTCTTGGAAATAGGAAAAACGTTCATATTTTCCAGTCAACCATTCTGCGTATAATTTTCCTATGAAAGGAGCCAGCATAACGCCATGCCCTGAATAACCACCACAATAAGTCATCCTTGAGAAAAGTTGTCGAACATAGGGCATGCGCTCAACTGTAATGGCAACCGTTGCTCCCCAACAATGGCTTAAATTGATAGAGTGTAATTGAGGATAAACTTCAGCAATTTGCCGTTTTATACGTTCATCTAAATTTAAAGGATGTTTATTATCATAACTTTCTACGCCACCAAATAAGAGACGATTATCAACGCTTTTGCGAAAATAGCGAACCATAAAACGGGAATCATCAACCGATTCCCCGCCTGCGAGAATTGAACTGTGCTTTGGTAATGGGTCCGTTGCTCCAATATAAGAACGAATAGAAACAATATTTTTTTCAATAAAACGCTCCAGACCAAGTTTATACCCATTTGTTGCAAGTAACACATGCTCTGCTGTTACACTGCCTTTTTCTGTTATCACTTTCCAATGGGCTCCCGTGCGCCTTACGGTCGTTACTTGTGACTTCTCATAAAGCTTAGCACCAACATCTTTAGCTTTTTTTGCCAATCCAATAATCAATTTTAAGGGATTTATATGGCCGGTATCCGCATCATAAATACCACCACAATAAAAAGACGATCCAAGTCGCCTAGATGTTTCTGCCCTATCCATAAAAGTAAGCGCATGATAGCCATAACGCTGCATCACCTCAATATGCCGTTGATAAGAGAGAAGCTCACGCCTTTTATGTGTCACAGAAAGCTGTCCTCCTATCAAATCACACGAACAATTAGGCATCGCGCATAAAGATAAAATATCTCTTTTAGCTTCTTCTGCTAAATCAAACAGAGCCTTACTTCGCTCAAAACCATACTTTTTTTCTAATGTTTCTACCCATTGCCGTTGCCCTGTTCCCAGCTGTCCACCATTGCGCCCTGAAGCACCATCACCAAAACGTGATGCTTCAAATAAAACAACATCTACTCCAGCCTTGACTAAATGATAAGCAGCCGACAGACCCGTAAATCCGCCTCCAATAATGACCACATCACACTGTCTGTTTTCACAAAAAGAAGGATAAGAGGGACGTTCTTTTAAAGTATCTTCATACCAAGAAATTCCTGGAGAAATTGAATTATAATCAATCATCGTCATAAAATTTAAACATTCAGCAGAAGATATTCACGCTCCCACGGACTAATTACTTCCATGAAAGTTTCAAACTCTTGTCGTTTGATTGCAGCATAAGTACTGACAAACACATCCCCTAAAATAGCACGTATCGCTGTATCTTGTTCAAACAAATTGACTGCCTCAATGAGTCCACGCGGTAACTCAATATTATCAGCGTTTACATTATTTGTTGCTGGCTCATCCGGCTCAATTTTTTGTTGCAAACCAATAAGACCACACGCTAGAGAAGCTGCAAGGGCTAAATAGGGATTCGCATCTGATGAAGGAAGTCTATTCTCAACACGCCGCGCTTGAGGAGCAGAACGGGGAACTCGAAAAGCTGTAGTACGATTATCATATCCCCATCTCAAATTAACAGGAGCCGAATTATCAGGGACAAGACGTCGATAAGAATTCACATAAGGCGCAAGCATCACAAGTACCCCTGGCATATGTTTTTGCAATCCACCAATAAAATGGCGAAAACAGATACTTTCTTCACCATTTTCCTGTGTAAAAATATTCATACCGGTTTTCTTATCAACAACCGATTGGTGAATATGCATAGCAGAACCCGGCTGCCCTTGAATGGGTTTTGCCATAAAAGTTGCATACATATTATGTTTTAGTGCAGCTTCACGAATTGTTCGTTTAAACATAAAAACTTGATCCGCTAATTCAATAGGATCACCATGACGTAAATTGATTTCAAACTGACCTGCTCCTTCTTCATGAATGAGGGTATCAATTTCCAATCCTTGTGCCTCTGAAAAATGATAAATATCATCAATCAAATCATCAAATTCATTCACACCGGCAATGGAATACCCCTGTCCACCACCAATTGAACGCCCAGAACGACCAACCGGTGGAACTAACGGATAATCAGGATCGGGATTTTTTTGTACCAAATAAAACTCAATTTCTGGTGAAACAACAGGGCTTAAACCCATTTTTGTGTAAAAATGAACTACCGTTCGTAAAACATTGCGTGGTGTGTAATCCACAACCTGACCATTTTGATACACAAGATCACAAATCACCTGTGCTGTGGGAGCATCTTCCCATGGAACAATGCTTAACGTAGAAAGATCAGGCTCAAGGCGTAAATCACCATCTGCTTTAGGATATTCAAAACCATGACCATCTTCAGGATAATCCCCTGAAATTGTTGCCATAAAAACTGCTGAAGGCAATGCCAATGATGTTTCCGATGTAAATTTTTTAGAAAGCATCATCTTGCCCCGTGGTACCCCTGCTTGATCAGGCGTAATACATTCAATATCCTCTACCTTACGGAAAGCAAGCCATTGTGAAACTTGTTCCCAATTGCGCACACCACGTAAACTTTTGAGAAAACGAGAGACAGGTTTAAAATTTTTACTTTTCGTTTGTTTACCATTTTTTACAGCCATAACATACCAACTTTACAAACAATCAAGTTCTATTCTTATAGTATCAGCCCCTGCATAAACGACACGAAAAAAAATTATCAACTGATATTTTTGAAGAATACTATAAGATCTATCAAGGTAAAAGAACTTTACGCTCAACAAGCTATCCTATCACCATAGTGAAAAAGTTGATATTACACGCGATACATCGGTGCGAACCTTCTTCTTATATAAAACAGCGAGAAATACCATATTGTACGTAACCTAATTCCGATTCAAATAATCATATATAAGCAAACATTGGCGAGAATAATAAAGGTGAGATATTTAATTTCCTTTTGGTTGTAGTAATGCTTAATTAAAAGAAAAGAAACTTTTCTTTTAATATGAAGCAAGTTTTGTAACTCTATTGTTATCCACATAGAAGTAAACACCCTAGGATGGTGAGTAGCCTTTACAGCTAGTGCTTACAAACACTCACCCCGCCGTAATATGCGTAAATGTATTTTCAGGACAAGACATACGCTTAGCATTTCCGACATGAAACTTAACCATCCCCTGCATAATAGAGCTATCAACCTTGTTCTGAGCGGATACTTATAGACTCTGCACTTATATCAATTCCCACCGCTTGACATTGCACTTCGCACACAATATTTAGGGCTGAAAATACAGTAGAGCATACCAAATCCAATAGATAGGATTTTTTGCTAATTGCGCCATGCGGGATCCAACATTTGATAGTCTCCAGCCCACTAGGAGGTTTGTTATTTATATCTAAAAAGCCAAAAAATCAGGATATGAGAACACAATAATATCAATTTCCTTTGAACTAACGTCCTTCATCGTCGATCTTCCACCATCGTAAAATCTTTTTTGTATCAGTTGCTTTCATATACTTTGACTTATGATCTAGTGATACTGTGCATATTGAGTACACATCCCCAGAGCCCAGATTGTAATTAAGTTCGTACCATTCTGCTCTTTTATAGAGCTAATATTTGAAAATAAATAACCATAATCTTCAGATATAATACGCCTAGGTTCAATAATTACCGTAAGCTTATATAAATCACAACCCAATTGTGATAATGCCTCATAAATTTTACGAGGGTATTCGTCATTGACCGTCACGGCATCGCAAAACGCTGTGGAAATCGGATATCCCCCGCCTAGACTGATAAAACTTTTTTGATCCTTCAATGCGTAAATATCCTTTCCAGCCTTAGTTAAGGTGGATACTATTAACTCAGTCGAATTCAAATTAGAGCCCACATGCAAAGGCACCCTATTAAGCCTAGTCCTATTGGATTCTAGCAAAGATAATGCGGCACGTAACTCCGCCGCAGTCATACCAAAACGCGATCTATCCCCGTTTGCCAGTACATGGTACGATCTCAATGAGATTTTAGGTAATATGTCAAAATGGCGGGCAAGAGTGATGATGTCATGTAATTCGATAATATTATCACACTGGACATTTATATGTTTTCTAATAGATAATTCTATCTCTTCTCGAAGTTTTACAGGGATATTAAAAAATATATCTCTACCTTTAAAACCATCTTTTTGCGCTAATGATATTTCATAACCAGACGCAAATTCCAAGTCCCAGCAACATAACAATGATGCCCCGCACGTCCATTAAAATACCCTGCTTTTTCTCGCCCTAGGCATTCATAGCCCGACCACGTAAAACAGGATACCAATTACAATATCAGACCATAAGGCTGCAAGAGAAAGTTCTTTTATATTTTTATCTTTAGATTGCCTCTTAAACAAGCTAGCCTGTTCATATAGTAAGTTATATGTATAATACATATAACTTCTACAAAAGGAGGATTCATTATGTTCCGTGAAAATCTTTGGTAATACACTCGGGTGATTGGATCACCAGTCGCCCGTCAATAATATAGTGCAAGTTAAGAAATTGGGGGAGGTAAGCTATGCAACTCGTGGATCATCCTTTTGTGAAGTTCGATCAACTCAAGCCGATTTACGACTTCACATATCCGTTATTTTGCACTATTTTAAATGAATTTTACGATTACATAGACTTTAATAAACTAGCGCAAAGTAAGCAGATTCCACAAGCGCGTACCATTTCTCTTTATTTGCATATTCCCTTTTGCGAAACCATCTGTTCCTTCTGTCCCTTTCAGAAAGGGGCCTACAAGCACGTTAAGCAAATCGAATCTTATATGTCAGCGCTTACCACAGAGATCAGAACCAAAGGAAATTTCATTCGCTCGCTTAGAGGGCCCATCCGCAGCATCTATATAGGGGGCGGCACACCGTCGCTTTTGTCCGCAGATAATATCCGACACATCGGAAAAGTATTGCATGGCGAATTTGAGCTCTCTTCCTTAACCGAGTTTACACTGGAAAGCGAACCGAAGAGCGTCACACGTGATAAACTTTATGCTGCCCGTGAGATCGGCGTTAACCGGATCAGCTTCGGTATACAGAGTTTCATTGAGCGTTTCCGATCATTGTTTAACCTCACCTCAACACGTGAACAAATCAACAATACCGTGGCTTGGTCACAAGAGATCATTGGACATGTCGGTTTCGACCTACTATATGGCATGCACAGCCAGCAAGCCGAAAAACTATTATACGATTTGAAGCAAGCCAGCGAGATTCATCCTGAAACAATCAACCTCTATGCAATCAACAATCTGGCTATCACGTCGCAACTGCATAAGTCTTACGCACAAAAAGGGCTAAAGCCATCCAGCCTACAGCATCGACAGATGCTTCGCTTATTTAGCGACATCGTTATGCGCAGCTGCAGCTATGCGCCGTGTAATGGGCATTCCTATATCAAAATTGCCAATAACACTCCTCTAACGCTCGCTAAAACGAGTTCAGCTAATTATTTCCGCTATCACAAATATTTGCATGGTTATCATGACGATTATGTGGTTGGCTTCGGGGCGTCAGCACTGTCGGTTCTCGGCTCACTCGTCACACGAACCAATCCCTGTCGAAGCGGATACATTACCGACATACAACTTAAAGGCAAATCCAAAGTATACTACAATTGGGTATCAGCGGAGCAACAAGCCTCCAAGGCTTTGTGTATGCGGCTACCTTATAACGGTTATGCCAAAAAAGAAAGAATTGACTGGACCGCACTCCCCTCTTTCGTTTACAATAACCTACAACAGCTCATAGGTGCAGGTCTCATCGCAGAAAGTGATAACAATCTCCAGCTGACTCAGCGTGGTTGGCAATGGTATTCCAACCTTATGTATTTTCTTCTACCTCAGGCAGATGGGAATATCTTGGACGGCTATGTCTCAAACATGCTGAATACAACCGCCGTACTTGATGGACCTGCGGAAATCTGTGTGGCATCTTAAGGAGAAAAGAATGTTCACTCCTTTTGCCAATAAGAACATACGCTATTTTTGCCTAACCGTTAGTCTGCTCGCCTTACTCAGCGGTGCTTTGCGCACTGCCATCCCGCTATTAGCAAGACAATCTGGATATGGCGTAGTCGGAGTAAGTTGGGCGCAAGGTCTCTTCTCATTAGCGTGGCCAATTTTCGGAATCCTTGCAGGCACTTTACTTGATCGCTGCGACAAAATAAAACTTGCCACCTCGGCTCTCCTCATCTTCATGCTACTGCATATTGTACTGTTCGTACTGCTCATGATACAGATTGCTCCAGCCGAACAAATTTTCTTCTATGCAACCATTGCTGGATTCATCGTCGTTTCTGCCGAAGCTTATATAATGACGATTCCACCACTTATCATGGAGGGAGAGCGATTGATGACCTTCTACTCAATTGTCTTGTTTTTAGATTTCGGGGTCTCCTATTTTCTTGCCCCTGTCATAACAAGCAGCATTTTAGCGCATAGCACACTGCTATTTCTTGGCCTGTTAATCGTGCTTTTTATCACATTGATTTTTACCGCTCGCCATACTGTTCCGACATCGCCAACACCTGATAAAGAAAACATCACTTTTCGTTATATCATTGCCGGCTTTCGTTTTATTTTTTCAAATCGGCATCTTACCTCCCTTACATTACTCACATTCTTTCTATCGGTAGTATTTGGAGCATTCCTAACCTCGTTCATCTTCTTCGTTACCGACGGTCGGTATCTGGGCCTACATAGCAGCCAATATGGCGTGATGTTTGCAGCCTACGCGCTTGGTACAATGGCAGGTGCCCTATTTGCACCACATATACGCTATGCACCGGTGCGCCTAGCTGTTCTCACTGACGGTTTAGGGACGGTTATCTTGCTGCTGGTTCCAGCCTTTTCAAAAAGTGCTGTCGTCGTATGGGGCGTCACCTTTATCGCTGGCGTTGGAGCAAGCTTATGGTTTATTGGTGTTACCGCCTTCAGGCAGCGCCTCACACCAAAACAACTTCTCGGGCGAGCTAATTCTGCTTTTCGGGTGATCGGCTATGCTGGAATGCCGGTCGGAAGCTTTTTGGTCGGCGTCCTTGGTTCTTTTATATCATTGCAGTTTGCTGCCGCCTTTATCGCTGGACTACTATTGGTGGCTATCGCGATAACGCTTCCATTTCTTTGGCAGGCTGATCATATAGACACACCCAACCCTGCCACGAGGTAACAGCTGCCTTTTAAAAAAGACACGGTCAAAAAAGGCACACATACCCTATTACGCAATCGATTGACCTGTTCTTTGGACGAGGAAATTATAACCGTAATGGCTAATAGAGCCAGAGGCAATAATGGAAGCAGCTAAACAAGCGTTAAAGGCAAAATAGCCCCTTTTACGTTGCATTGGGCGATGATCTCAACGCCTATATGAAGGATGCAGAGAGCTTATAGCGTACGGAGCACAATTCTTAACTAAAAACTCCGCCCTAGCAATACCCACTTATACTCCAATTAATCTGTCACCCGCTGGACATCAAATGCCTCACCCCTTTACTGCTCCTCAAAATACATTTTGCTGCACTTACGCGCCGTATTCTTCCTTTGTAATTAAAAGAGCAGCCCTCCTTTCCTAATTTAAGATCTCTGTCTACAAAACGCAGCAACAGATGCGACCATATATGCAATCACGCCTTAGGACCTGCATAGTAGAAAGCTTAGTTCAAGAGATTCATAAAGCCTATATCCCAATAAATTTACCACCCAATTCACCTTTTAAAAGGGCGGCTTTATATAAACCGTTAGAGCAAGCTATGAAATCCTTAGGTGTATTAGAAATAATTGGCGGTTTTACCTCAGACCAATGTTGATTGACTTTTACTCGTGCATATACGCAAGCGGTGCTACTCTTTTCTCAGATAGAAAGGACATAATCGTTACCATCTGACCTATTATTGTTTGAAAATAAAGAAAAAGTATCAGTGTGACTGATGATATTGAAGAGCTATCTCATTATGTGGCTGTACTTAATTACGGCATTGGGAAGCTAGACACGCAATCACCCATTTCTGCGCGCCTTCTGCATGATATTCATAAGATTTTATTACGCGGTAAACGGGGTACGTCCAAAAGCCTTGGCGAATTTCGCAAAGCACAAAATTAGCTTGGCGGTACGCAACTAAAGACAGCGTCATTCGTGCCGCCCGCTCCTACCACAGCCCCCCACTTTCTCTACCACCATCCCCCGCTTAGAATCGCGCCAACTCATTACCAGAGCCTCGTCAAACACCACACCAGTCTCAAGGGCGATAAAATGCGCCTTGCCGCATTTAATCTTCAGCATTTCTTTAAGGCACAAATCAAACTCGCTATTCGTTCCTTTTGTTTCCAGTACAAAATAAAGCTTTTGCGCGCCTTCTCACTCTTAAACACCCCAAAATCCGGCGTGTAAGAGCCTATGAGCGTCATGATTTTAAAGCTCCTTGGCAATTAAAAAAATAATTTTACTTCGGAGGCATTATCATTAATTTTGCGCAAATTCTTTCTCAATTATAAACCACATGATCATATACACTCTTCTCACTCACCAGAGCTGTACGCTCTAAATTCGCCAAAAGTTAGCTACTTGCAAAACATTCTTGCACACTATAGTCTTGGCCAGCTAGTTTTAAATATTTAATACCAGCAATAGTAAAATTGACATACGCTTTATCGAGGATTTCCTCCGCGCACTCTAAAAAAGCTTGCGTTTTTTTGCAAAATCTAATACGCGCCCACTATTTAGCAAAACATCAATATCACAAGCTTCTTGATATGCTCGTTCGCGATATTTCTGGCTAATAGCCGCACAATCATTTGGCGCATTCAAATCGGTAAGCATCTCTACTAAAAACGATGGACAGCTATTAATTTCGACTCAATCCATATAAGATGACCCACACACTATTTTTTCCTGTGTCTTTATGTAAGTCATAGGCAAGTTCCTATTTAACAGTATCTTCACTTTCAAACCTTCTCGTCTTTTATTAACTTTTTATCAGTATAAAGCCAGGCCAAATTAAGCGGGATAATTAAACATATACAAAGCAAGGTGAAACAAAAAGCTGCTTCTATACAAACATTGTTCGCCAACCAACCAATCAGCACAAGCGCTAAAATACCAAAAATACGTGCAAGAAAACTAACAATGGATAAAACCGTATTTGCATTCTTTTGTTGAATATGTTTAAAAAATTCTGCTTCAAACTGCGTTACGGGGACAGAAAAAAAACTGTGAAATACGGTGAATAAAATAATGGGGGCCCAACTGTTTGCAACGAGAAGCAGAGCAAGCATAACAACAGCACTCAGGACTAGTGAGTACAAAGTTATCGCCATAGGAGCGTATTTTTGCATAAGATATTTAATTACAAAGCGATTAAATAAGTATTTTACGAGAGTATAAGACACAAAGCACAGGCCAAGAATAAGAATTTTAGTCTTTCCTGTTGCATTGTCTAATACTCCTGTTTGTCCCAAAATAAAAGGTTGCCAAAAATGAAATATTGGCTGCAATGCGGCAACAATAAAACCACATATCAATATATAATATAACCCGATTTTTGAGGTAACTAAATAAGCAAAAGCTTCTGTTGCATGCAACAAAGAACCTGAGTCTATTGGCTGACTATCCGAAACGGATGCAATACCTATCCCCGTCACCCGACTAAACAAGAATACAAGTACGAGAAATCCGAAAGAACAAAAATAATATGCCGACTGATAATTATCCATACACAAAACAATAAGAACACCTAGCGCACCAGCAACCGTATTCATGAATGCCGTTAGTTCCCGCTTATAGGCGTTTACTTGGTGGTAGATCAAACTATCCTTGTAACCACCGCCGTCGATTAAGCCTTTAATCCATGTGCTATCAGCGCCAGAACATAAAGCAAAGCCTAAAGCATAAATAATTTCTGCCGGAATTAAGACAGAAAGATTAGGCGCGTAGATACATAAAAAGAAGAAGAGCGAAAAAAAGAAACATGATAAGATAACATTTTGTTTAACGCCGATTTTATCTCCTAAAATCCCACAAGGCACTTCAAAAATACAAATAGCTACGCTAAACACAATTTGCAATAAAGCTAACTGTGTTATGCTAACGCCCATAGACAAGAAAAAAAAAGCATGGAAGGAACCTGTAATCAGCCGAACCCCACTCATTGCCGCACAGCCATAGAGCAACTTTTTAACTTCATAATCTATCGTCATTAATATATCCAAAGGCTATAAAGCTGCCAGCTTTATATATTCTAAAACCTCAATTCAGAAGGGAGCTTCGAGCAGCCATTTTCTGCTCACTTGCTCGGGCTTTGAGCACAGTAACATCACCCCGCTTAATTTGATTTTTTCAGTTGTTTATACATATTTTTAGTTTTCATAACTTTACCTCCTATATTAGAAGTGTGGATTATAGCTACTTTGTAGCCACCTTTTGTCAATTTATTATCTTGATATAAAAAGTTTGGCTGTCCTCCCCGCGCTCACGTTAAGTATTTCATGCACCAATCATTCTGCAACAACCACCGCAGCACTTGGAAACTCATGCGCCGCTTCGGGCAAAGTACGCTTATATTCACGCCAATTTGTCACCGGCTGGTCGTTAAATGCAACGCTCGTTTGCAGTGCAGCAAAATGCGCTTTGCCGCATTTAATTTTCAGCATTTCTTTAAGGCGCAAATCAAACTCGCTGTTTGCCCCTTTTGTTTCCAGCACAAAGTAAAGCTTTTGTTCGCCATCCCGCTCTAAAAAGACCGCCCAATCAGGCGTATAAGAACCAATGGGAGTGGCTATTTTAAAACTTCTTGGCAGTTTAAAAAACAATCTGACTTCAGGATCATTTTCAAGACTTTGTGCAAACTCTTTCTCCACACTGCTTTCATAAACCACATGATCATACACACTCTTCTCACTCACAACAGCTGTACGCTCTAAATTTGCCACAAGTTCTTCACTGGTAAAAAGCTCTTGCACACTATATTCTTTCCCGACCAGCTTTAAATATTTAATGCCATCAATTGTAAGATTAACATGGGTTTTATTGAGTATTTCTTCTATGCGCTCTAAAAAAGCTTGTGGATTTTTCACAAACTCATGCTCACGACCACTCTTTGTAAAAATACCAATAATTGTCTTTGCGGTTAATTTCAACTTTAAGGTCAGATAATGTACAATGTTCGGCAGTGCACACAAACTATAATCAAGCGTACTCTGCTTTAATAACTGCTCTTCGTAGGTCACACCAGCACTATCCAGTTCTATCTCTGCTGTTTGATAAACCAAATGCGCGGGCGCAACTGGCGCCATTTTTTTCACTGCATCCACTGCTTTGGCAACAAACTCTGTACGATCAAGCTTTGCACGATAAGTGGTTTTTTTATTGATCTTCTCCCACAAGGACAAAAACTCGGGCGAAGCCACTGTTTGCTTTTTAAGCTTAACCCGCACCTCGCGCGCAGCATTACGAATAATCGGCATGGCTTGGCTCGCTTCTAGCGCCTGCAGCACAGCCTGCTTTTGCCCTTTACTAAAACGTTCACTTAAATCCAACGCCCCAGTCGCCCATTGCGCTTTTAATGTATCTGTGATTTTTCCTGCTGATGTAAGCAAGGCTTTTTCACGCAACTCAACCAATATATCAGCAGCCTCTTGCGAAGACAGAATTTTTGTTTCCGTCACAGCTGTCATATAAATCAGATCTTGCAGCGTCTCAACATTAATAAGTGCGCCTGAATCAATTTTTTTCATAATTTCTTGACGCAATTCGCGTGGCATTTCCTCCGCCCCTATAGCTTCAAATTCGCTCGCCACTAAATCCTGATCTACTTTAACGACACCCGCCTCGTCAATCAAATCTTTTGCAACAAGCGTTTTAATAATTTTTTGTGCTTGTGGCACTTCCACTTTAGCGGCTGCATATTTTACATCTTCATAAATACGGCCAACCAACTCCTCCATCTGCAATGTACCAAATTTATAACCAATATCCGCCTCTAATTCTTTTTGCAATGTACTCACAAACTCAGCAAAGCTTTCATTCACCATGACATGCAGCACATTTATATCTTTATCTTCCACCCGCTCACCTTGTTGGTTTACACACAAACGCAAACCGCGACCAATCTTTTGCCGCGCGGTAAAATTCGATTTTTGCTCAATCAACATACACACTTGAAACACATTCGGATTATCCCAGCCTTCTCTTAATGCCGAATGCGAAAAGATAAAACGCAAGGGGCATGCAAAAGATAATAACCACTCCTTATCGCGCATAATCGTGTTATAAGTGTCATCATCAGCTTGGCTGTCGCCCTTTGTATCCTTATACACGCCTTTCTTGTCTTGCGAGAAATAACCGCCGTGTACGTTTCGAACATTTTGCGCAAACTCAGTTCGCAAGGAGGTATATTTCTTTTTCGCCAACAGCTCTTCATAACATTCTTCAAACATACGCTCATAAAGTGCTGGCTCTTCATCATTGCTACGATATTTAGCCACCTCATCAATAAAAAAAAGTGATAAAACTTTAATCCCTAAAGGCGCAAGCCGCAATTCTTTATCTAAATGTGTTTCTATAGTGCGATAAATTTGCGCGCGTTTAAGCTCTACTATATTCACATCACCAAGCGCGTGGCCAAACTTGACAATTTCAGTATCAGAAAACTCAACGGCTTCATCCCCCGCCATGCAATTGATACCCGAAACAATATAACCCCTATAAAGCTCACGCCCGCCCGTAACGCGATACAGATCATCGCCTTGTCTCACTGTAACTGTTTTGCGGCTCACAGTGCCATTCTTTCCCGCAATATCCAACTCTAAGCGCGCCTTAAAGCCATGTTTGTGTGATACGGATTTCAAGGCAATATAGGGACGGTTAAAATCTTGCTCTATCTGATTAGAAGAAACACAAATTTGCTTTACCAGTCCTTTTTGATAAGCATCAACAGGTGTTAAACGATATAAAAGATTAATCTCATCTTTATGCGTGGCACTATAGCGGAAAACACAAAGCGGGTTAAGGCTCGCAATAGCCTCCTTCGCTTTTGCTGTATTATCCACCGATTGCGGTTCATCTATGATCACAATCGGATTTGTATCTTGGATATAACGCATAGCACTTTCGCCATTCAGTCTATCTTGCGGAAGGTTGATAATATTTTCTGCTTTTTTAAATGCATCAATATTGATAATCATAATTTCAATATTGGTAGAGCTTGCAAATTGGCGAATTTGCGAAAGATCTTTTGAATTATAAATAAAATAACGATAGGGCAGATTATCAAACTCTGCTTGAAAATGCTCCCTTGTTACCTGAAGTGATTTATATACCCCTTCGCGAATAGCAACACTTGGTACAACAATAATAAATTTGGTAAAGCCATAGCGTTGATTTAACTCAAAAATCGTCTTGCTATAAACATAAGTTTTGCCTGTTCCCGTTTCCATCTCAATAGAAAACTGCTTTTGCTCTAGCGTCTTACTCGCCAAGAGTTTATTGTTCTGTTGCACCTCTTGTAAATTTGCTAATATGCTTTCATCACTAATTAATAATTGATTACCACAACCAAATTCATTTAACGCTAATTGTCCTTGTTCTGAATGCAAGAAAATAGAAGAATTCCGTCGTGGTTGGCCTTTAAATAAATCAATAACGCTTTTAACCGCATCATTTTGAAATTCTTGTTGTTTAAATTTAAGTTTCATATCGCCGCCCCAATCGTCTCTCTATAGTTTAAATTTTATCAAAACTTACTTCATTGTCTTTAAAGATAAAGTCGCAATTAATAAGCGCCTCATCACTTTTAAAGGCCGCATCAAGCGCTACGATTTTTACGGGCAAATACTTTATCATCTCTTCCGCATCTTCGGGTTCAAAGGGCGTGTCTATGGCTATAATTACCAAGACATCGCCTTCGCTCTCGCCTATATAATAGAATTTTTTGCCATTGATTGGTAAAGGGTAAATTTTTAAATCCAGTGGCCAACCATATTTAAGTATGATTTCGAAGATAATATCTTGATGAGAGCGCTCGGGATTCACCCCCTGCAAAATATGATCCAAGCGCATTTGCAATTGTTCTTTAACATCAAGTGCATTCGGATCAATCGGGCTATCGTCCCATATGGAAAAGTTGGAACTATCGAGCTCTAGAACGCGAAATCCGGTGTCTAGAGGCTGCTCACTTGTGAGTTCTGCTTCATGCTTTTGCTTGATTTGTGCACCAGCGCGGCGAATACGTTCAATACCTATATCGCAGATAGTTTTATAACCAGCTTTATAGGCTTCGCTCTTTTCATCACATAATTCAGGCAATTGCACCATGATGAATTTGCGATTACCACCATCTTCGGCATTCAAAGCCATCACTGCATGCGCCGTTGTACTAGAACCAGCAAAAAAATCGAAAATGATGTCGTTGTCACTGGTCGTCTGTTCAATCAATTGCTTTATAAGACTCACACCCTTGGGATGATCAAAAAATTGGCCGCCTAAAAGTTCTCGTAATTGTTTGGTCGCTATAAAATTCATATCTGTTTCAAGCATTGTACTAAATGGTTTAGTTTGAGATTTAACTTCTGTTTGATGACGTTTATAAGTAGGCGTACCTTGTCCGTTTTTTGGGAAGATCACCTTGCCTTCTTTGATGATGTTTGCCATTCGTCCTTTTTCATAAGCCCATACACGATTGGGATTACACTGGTAAACTACACCCGTTTGTGGATCAGTAATCGGGTAATTAAGATTTGGCCGCTCTGATGCTGTTTTATTGCATGTCAAATTATCAGCCATCCAAGGCCCGCGCGGGTCATTATCGGGGTTGGTATAATTTGCAAAACTCTTTTGTACTCCACTAAAAACAGTGTGCCTGCGACTATAACACAAAATGTAATCATGGTCTGTACTTACATTGTTTTGCGCATCATTAGCACCAGTGCGTTTCCTCCACACCAGCTGCGCAACAAAATTCTCTTCGCCAAAAACCTCGTCGCACACTTTGCGCAAATTATGCACCTCGTGATCATCTATGGATGATAAATATCACCCCATCGTCACGCAATAAGGTCTGTGCCAAACGCAAGCGCGGATAAATCATATTGAGCCAAGCCGTGTGAAACCGCCCCATTGTCTCAGGGTTCGATTTTGTCGTTTGGCTCGTCACTTCCTTATATCGCGCCAATGGGTCTTTAAAATCATCACCATAGATAAAATCATTACCCGTATTATAGGGCGGGTCTATATAGATCATCTTCACTTGGCCAAAATAAGCCCGCTGGATAAGTTTTAACACTTCGAGATTATCGCCCTTAATATAAAGATTATGTGTATTATCAAAGTTTACGCTCTCCTCGCGCTTCGGGCGCAATGTCGCAAATGAAGGCTTTTGAGCAAGCTTTAAACTTGCTCCTTTGCCCTTCCATTCAAATTTGAACTTCTCAAAATCATTATCAATATATTCGCCGCATAGATTAAGAAGCTGATCTATATTGAGCTTTCCCTCAGCAAAACATTGCGGAAAGGCTGCTTTTAACTTTTCTATGTCTGGATTAACTGGACTTTGACTCATGCCCTCTATTTTATCTTCACCTGCTATTATACTCATCTTTGCGCTTCTCCGTTACGCTTAGTATAAAATATGTCTATGAATATTTCTTTTTACTTACGCAAGTCAGCTAGATCAATTCGCATTACCACATGCGGCGATTTTATATTTTTTCTTGTGTGCTATTATGGCACTTATAAACATTATCAGTAAGCTTATCAATTGTCACAAACACATCCAAAATATGTCTATATTTTAGCATTGTCATATTTCTGACAAATCGAAGAGCTGTATCGTCAATTTGACGACATGCCACCATGGGTAATTTAAAAATTGCGTCACATGTGGCTTGGTCAAGCACATACAAGTACTATCACTGTCAATTAAAACATAAATTTCTTCATCATTTATTTCGACGCAATAAAAACCAATTTCACAAGAGATTATATCGGCATCCACTTCTAGTTCTCCCTTGTCCGTGCAAGCAAGATTTGTTAAAATACCTTTTACGGAGAGTAAGAACACCCTCAAACGCCCGACAGCATGTTGAAAATCCTCCCCATGCCATAAAACGCTTTACCTTTATAGGTCTTATACTGTGCGCCAGATTCATAATAAAATATAGCTCTTATCATTTTGTCCCTGAATAATTTATGTTGCCTTATCAATCATATAATTAGGCTCATGTGCAAACCATGCTTTTATAATCTGCCATAGGAATGTATTAATCTCTTGCACTCGCTCCTTAAATATATTGCGGCATGATTTTTACATTATCAGCAACGTTGGTATTAATTGCCAACCTTCATGACAATAAGCTTTAACAAAGCTTTCGCCTGCTTCTTTTTGTCGTCCAGTGAGCTAAACTCTTGCTCTAAGCCTTCTTCGGTGAATTTACGTCTATATATAGCGCCGCGTATTGATTTTATCGCTTGTTTAAGCACTTTTCTTGTCCCCTGTCATCCTCTCATCCACGCCTTAAAAGGACAAAAAATAAATGGCCATTCCAATTGATGTCGGTAATATGCTTGGCAATAGCTTTCAAGCTTTTGTAAATCTTTCCCTCATATTGATAGCCTTTTGGCACCACAAGCACATGATGCGTTTAGCCTAAATAATCGTCACTGAAATAAGTGTGTCATAAGGCTTTGGACTCCTGCATTGACGTATACTTTACAGTGGCTATTTCTTGCTCTAATTGCTTACAACTCATTGTCTAATCCTCTCAACACATGAATGTTCTATTTCCTCGATTAGTCAGAAATAGTGTGTGTTCACAAAGTTAGACCAAAATGCAATTATGTCGAAAAATAACCAACGCTCAGCGCAAAAAAACAATTTATTCTTTTGCATTGGATAGCTCAACCCCCTCCACGCTTAGAACCAATAAACCTAAGCTTATTGATCACGTTTTTCTGTATACCTCAATCGATCAAACACAATTTAAATAAACTCCTCAATAATGACGGTATCTGCTAACTATACACCTAAGCTTGTTACTGCTATAAGTCTACCGCGCACCCAAAACGAGAAATTTATATCCTATTGAAAAAAATAATAAATTTAGAAGATCCCTTCTTAAACGAAGTCTCGACTAAATAAGATGGTTTGGGTATTTTTAGCAAAAAGAGAAAAAAATTCACTGTCTCAAGGAACTTGAGCTACGTTATCGATCATATGCAAAAAAGGCTGAGAAGTGCAGATTTCTTAAAGAAACAAAAGAAATGAGAATAGTTTTATAAAGGAAAACGGTACTGCACGCGATACATCGGTGCTAACGTTCTCTTTAAAAACACACAGATAATTACAACCAGCTTCAAAAAACAGCCTTACCAATGAAGTACTCGCTAGAGGGTTGCGTGCACAACACAATAATGACACACTGATTCCCGCAAGCGTGCTTCACATATTGTACACGTAGCCTGTACAGAGTCTACCGCTCCTAAATACTCAGACGTAATGCTACTGGATCGTACAGTGACCGCAGTTGCACCCTTAAACACCGGTTCCTACCATATCATAATGCTTGACAAAAGCATCATGCCATCATAGCAACCGCTTTGCGTAGGGGTTCCACAACATAGTTCTACAAATTGTTGACGCATTGCCAAGCTAACAGTTTTCTTGCCCACCTACGCCAATGAGACCATCACTATCCTCTTTTTGAATCGTAAAACAAAATGATTTCCCATGAGCGATAAACCATCTGCTCAAAGTTCAGCTAGCTCAAACTCATAGCATTCTAAACCTTTAGGCTCGCTCTTCCCCCAAGGGGGCATAGTCAGATATATCACTTCCCTCACCTATTCACGCGCTGGGATAAAAAAATCTGAAACTACGAGGCAACGCTGCATTTGTATGCAGCGTTGTTGTTAGGAATAAGCTTCTATTGAGATAGTTCTAATGGGAAGCACCCACAGCTAATGGTATAGGGATTAATTTGAATTCTTTCGAAATGCTATATATAAATTTAATGTGCTGCCCCAAAACACACCACCAGTGAACCCACTTAAAAGACCAAAAAGAAGGTTAAAATCAAATGCATATCTCAAATCATGTTCAATCTTGAGAAAAGCAATCAATGTGAATTTGATGACAAAAGCGATAAGAATAAATGTCAGCGTCAACCGCGTACCAGGCAGAATAATTAAATCCGTTCCCTCTTTGATTTTTAAACGCGGAGTGGCATGCCAGAGCAACCAGCCAACGCCAACGCCGATCATCAGCCCCGCCAACATTGAGATTGCTCCCCAGCGCGGGAACACCAGCTGGTTAATCACATCGCTTGCGCCCAAAAAAAGAAAGATTATCGGCAATAGAAAAAGGCGGTAAACCTTCATTTCCCTATCTTTCAATGCGATTATTCCCCTCGCGATGAGAAAAATAAGTAAAATCCAGGCCCATAAAGGGGTTCCAGTCAGAATGTTAAACAATGACATATTATGCTCCATGATGTTTGACGCGATAAAAATATTGTATGATGTTAGGAAGATATTTAGAAAAAAGAATACCAACACAAATTAAACTCATAGTGACCAACCAAATCTGGGGGGTCCATGCAAAAAAAGCCACTAGAAGACCATTGGCAAAAAAGATGATTACCCAAATCCATGTAATATATTTATTGATGAGATAAAAGAGGATATGTTTGCGTTTTTCTTCAGAAACACCAGCAGGAGCATAAAAAATGGTAAAGGGTTTATTTACCAGCAAGCTCATCAATGAAACCAGAGCAAGTGACAGATAGCAAAAAACTGTGGGGTATTTCAGTAAAAGTGTAGACCATCCAGCGAAATAATTAACAAACAGGACAATAAATGTCAGAATGTTCGTAATCATCACGGGTTCTCCCTGTCGGATAATTTTAATATTCAGAGCAATAATGAACAATAAAAGCACAGTCAAGATGAGAGAGCGTTCGACCAGAGTTAAAACGTTTCCATTGATAACCCAGGAGTAAATACTCCACGGAAGAAAAGAGATTATTATGTTAAACATGGCGCATCCTCCTTTTTATATTTGATAGAAAACTTACCGCAAGTGCTTCGTTTTTTAGTTTCCGTATGAATATAAAAAACGCCACCCAGTTCACACTTTGTATCCTGTTTAATGGTCAACTGATAGGTATCTCTCGGATAAACTGCTTCAATGAACTTTACTTTTTTCAGCGCAACAGATGCGATATTTTTCGCCCTACCCTGCGTGGACAAAGCCAGAACCATCTCAATCAATAGTGAACCAGGACATACGGCGCGGGAGGGGAAATGTTCCTCAAAAAGCGGGTGATGCGCATTAAAGGAAAAAGTACAAGAATCTCCGGTTACGGAGGAAATCTTACATAAATCGCCTAGTAATGGAAGAGCGGCTTTCTCAGAACACGAGCTAAGGAAGCAGACCTTACTGACCATGATGATTGCCTGCGCAATAACGGCCCTGCCATTGCCGTATGGGCTGACCTTACAGTGAATACGGTAGGCCTCATTAATGCGTTCAATATGTCCTTCAACGCGCAACCGATCGCTATCAAAATGGGCGGTAGAGAAAAACTGTTCAACCATAACAGGGAGATAGCGATAAGTAAGATCCGAGTTTTTAGCCACCACGGTGGCGAATCGAACTGAAAACTGATGCAAGGCTTCGAGTAACAAGCCCTGTTTCAAATAGTTATGGGCTAAATCCCAGTGAGAAATATCGATTTGCCCGCAAGCACGCATCGGTGCGGTTAAAGTGATACTCTGACATATACCCAAGAAATTTGGCTCGGTGCGATGCTTCATAGCCATGATTGGGGGACCTTTTTATATTTTTCTCTTAAATCCTTTGATGATAAACCGAAGGAATGGCACTAAACCGCGCTTGATAGTGCGCGAGAAATATCGGCATATGACAAACGAAAAAAGCCAACAATCCCAGCTCAGAAGCAGCCCCATGTTTGCTCATGATGCTTGCAATTAGAAAATCGACATTGGGTTGCAGTCCTGTATTGTCCAAAATAGATCGCGCAAGCGAACTGAAGGGGCGCATAGGCGCCTGAAAGCGTAAAAAAAAAGAAATCAACCCGGACATCCCGTTGCATAATCGGATGACCAAACCCTAGCCAGGGTTTGTTTTTGCAATAATGCGTTACCACCGCCTCAAGATTCCCAGCTTCAATCTCATGGAGGACACTAGAAAGTCGCATGATAGCATATTTGCAAACTCCCATATGCGCGTGGCCAGTGGCACACCCTCCCCCCAATTAGTGCAGAAATGACGTCGCTCTTGGTACTGGACGCGTTACGTCGGTGCTAACCTTCTCTATTTTTTTGCAGAACAGAAAGCGCGTATCAGGCTCTCTAGCCATACTTAGAGTACGCAAAGTTATTCATCACTCTACAACACTTTAAGCGCGCAATTTTATGTTTTGTATTAAAGGATTTTTGCTTTCAAAATATACGAACAACATCACACAAAGTAGAATAAACAAGCTGCCCCCAACATTAAACCAAACCTTCTCTGTAACCAGCACTGTTGCACCGAAACAGTTAACAATAGCGTGGACAAAAAAAGGCGCACACGCATAAAATTTAGAGCGCGTAACAACACCACGATACGCCAAGCATGTATTGAAAATATGCATGAGTATGACGCTTATCAAAGCACACAAAAAAATACTCGCTTGCGTCCAGGAATAAAAAATTACATACTCATTGGCTAATAAGCTAGATCGAATAGGCCAACCATTATAAACAAGGAAAGGCCCTAGCGCCTTATGAACTAATTCGCATAAACCCCAGCCTATGCCAATATTCAGCGGCAAACGCCACAACAAACTAGGCGAGCACCGATAAAACTTAGTAACTAACCAACGACGCATAGCTTCTTCTGCTACAACAAAAAAAACCGAAAATGTTAAAAATAAAAAAACAAGCGCCAGCCCCTGCTCTGCACGACTCTTGGTTTCAACAATACTCATCATATAAAGCGTTTTTATTACAGATTGCTCCCAAAAAGCAATAAACCCGCCAGCAATGCAGCTAGCAACAAACCATCCCACAGCACCAGCGACAACCAATTTGAACTTCAGAAAATGATGAAACACACATAGAAGAAAAACAACGCCAAGCACTTGCAGTAAACGTAAGGCATCAAGTTTATGTTCTGTTTCCGAGTAACGCCATACTAACAGAACAATCACCCCAAAAACTATGCCGCTCAACAGCACATTTATCCAACTAAATGTAGAGCGAAAAAAATTATAAATGACAGCGCCATAAATAAGGCCTGCGAGAAGCGAAGTAATAAATAAAACCAACATTATTATGCCCCCTCATTTACTAAAGCGTAACTGCTATTTTTCTTCATGGATAATCTGTCTTGCACAAAATCATAAATTTGCCGCATAAGAGCAAACATAAGAATAGTAGCGATTGTATAATGCCCAATTGCAAGAAGTTCTGGCTCAGCGGCCCGCCATGAAAAGCGCGCCCAAGCCGCCAAGCATTGTAAAAGCAGGATAAGAACAAAAAAACGCCATTTCTTGTCAAGGCAAACCACAAGCATTAAAAAAGTTGATAAAAGATTCAGACCTATAATAAACGTATAATATATTACCGTCTCAAGTAAAAAAAGTAAGGCGTCCCTATCAAGACTAAAAGCCCCTTTTAGGATTTTCACAGTTTCTGGTAGAGATGTAAGCAGTGCAAGCCCTATAGCAGCCCCCCAAATCCCCATTCCCACGCCCAGTGCTGCCTCTACACCATTGCCATTATCTTCTGCCACCCAATGAGAGAGCAAAAAAAACTGCATAATCGCCATGCCTATAGGGAATAGACCAACAGCAAAAACAATATTAGGCGTACTATAAGCAGAAAAATCAAAAATCAAACTGCCTATCATACGCATAAAGCCGTATAGAAAAAAAATCAAAAGCACATAACAACCAGCGCTTGCCCCAATAATCGCCTTCGTGCCTTTAAACGTTTTAACCAAAGAGAGTAACCAGCGGTACCCCAATATAAGCGAAAGCGCCAAAACATAATAAGGAAAATAACTCGTAGCGCCATAAACATAAAGAAAAACAAGACACAAAACAACGAGCAAGAAAACCAAATGTTCAACCAATGTTTTTTTCTTCATCAAAGGGAAAATAATCAGCACCAGACAAAAAACGGCGCCGATAACAGATAATGTCAATTTGTCAAGCATTATTGCAAGCCTCAAAAATAGAATTTATTAATATTGCATAGCCTGAAGAAATGTCAAACATAAACAAAAGACCAACCGCAAAATGAATTACAAAAGGCAGATAGGAATAGACCTTGCGCTTATCTTGGAAACCAAGATACATAAAACGCGTATTTATAACATGCATCAATACAATCATGCCCGCGGCAATAAGATAGCTGATCGCTTGTGGACAAGATTCAAATGCGACATAGCCCACCATTTGTGGCGCCCTATCAACACGGTAATTCAAGTAAAGAAAAAGAGCTGGGAGGGTCTTATAGCATAAGTCTAGAACACCCCAGCCCAGCCCAAAATAAAGGACCTCACGCGCAGCTAATTCTGACTTATATACGCGAAGCAACCACAAACGCAAAAGCTCCGCAGTTAAAACTGATATCAAAAGGATAAAAAAGGGATAGTTTGCAGCAACCAAACTCATGTAATGCACCACCTGCTGCTGGCTATTATTAGCAGCAGACAAAGCAGGCAATGGCAACAAAGAGCTCAAATATACAAAACCTGCCCCAATACACAAGGCAGCAACTGCACCACAGAATCCAAGAACTAAATATTTATATAAGTAGTGCTCGTACAGAATTAAAAGCATGCCAAGATAACATACCAAAAGCAAAGATAAGTCTGTAAGCCCACTTTCACTATGTGGATAAGCGAAGATGATAGCGCAGGAAAGGCCAGCTAGCCCCCCCAAAATGACGCGCTCGCCCAACAAGCCATTGTTTTTAAGGAGACGAGGGCTGGAACTTATCCCAAAACTAAGCAGCATTCCAAAAATTAAGTCAGACATATAATTTCCTTAAAGCGCCTTGCCCTCCCAAGCATACCAAGATATTATTGCGGGAGAAAAACTCCCTGCTAAGAGGCTGATAGTGTACCCCTTAGCAAGGCCTTTACCTTGTTAAAAAAGCCAGGTCAAACAACAATTTCACCACTTAGAGCGAGCACAATCCCAACCAGCTTTAGCAATACCCGCGGCTGCGCCACGGGACCCCGCCTACTATTGCTCCAGAAACTGCCCCTCCTGGGTTGGCTGCTCTAGGCTTTAGGATAACCCAAAGAACTATAGCCTCCTGTCTTCTCACTCAGTTTTCTTTTTAAACGGGTTAATCACGCTAAGCTTCACATTCTTTGATTTAATGTAACGCGCGTACACATAAACAACAAACATCAAACAAATCCAATTTCTAACCATTCTATAGTCATCATCTGTATGAACAAACGCTACATAATAAGAAACAAAGAGGCTAAAAAACAGCTCTGCAAGAACATCAAGGACCAACCAATAATATTTCTTTGTAGTAACAAAGAGAACCATCAAAAATGTCAAAAAAACTTGGCCCGTTAGAATAGCAAAACCAAACACCGCATAATCAAACATTTTTTTCACTGCCTCCCTGTTTGCAAAACCTATCTGTTGATAGATTTCTCGAAGGTCTGATAAAAGCAGTGATGACACAAAAAAGATGCCTATGGCAAACCCACAGCCAATGCAAATGCTTAAATCTAGCACTGACATAGATTTTTCCTTCAAAGCTTTAGCAATTAGGACATAGCGAGCCCCCCCTATCATCAACGGAATAATGAAAAGCAGATAAATATAGCTCGAAAGCTGCAGATCAAAAAAATCTAACAGAAGGTCATCACTCACAACAATAAAACCAGCTGCGATGAAAAAAATGGGGCAACTTGCGATAATGGCCAAACTAAAGCATTTTATATTGTTTACTATATTGGGTATAAATTCAATGCAAAAAGAAAGAAAGAACATAATTATAGCAACATGAGAAGATGTTATCGACACATCGTCTATATACTCAAAGATATATATGATGGGAGGAACAACCAATGCCGCCACTATGAATGCAACCATGCTCCCCTTGTATAACATGCTTTTTCCATTAATAGCAATAGTTTTGAAGAATAGACACATGCCAAACCACAGACAAAAATAAGCGAGCACTAAACCAAACGCGCCCATAGCTCCTCCTGTGTAATATTCCAAACATAAAGGTGGCACCTTTTACAGTACCACCATTCTAGGCTTTAGGATAACCCAAAGAACTACATCAAAAGTGCATCAACATCCCACCACCTGAATTAGCAATAGATTGACCCAACAACTGTGTGCCACACTGGACAGCAGCCACACCATAACCAGCATAACCGCCTATGGTGTCTCCGAATTCATTGCCTACAGCTTGCCCAAAGCTTGCTACGGCCATGCCAGTCATAGGATTACGCCCCGCTGCCCATCCTAGGAAAAAACCACTCGCAAGGCCAACCTTACCACCATGCTTGCTACCAAACGCACTACCAGAGTTATATTTGCTACTAAAATTATCGGCACTGCAATAATCGTACGAACTACTTGAAAATCTCATTTATTTTCTAATTTAGTGTATAGATACCCCCCCCAAGGTTACTTATGTCCCCGCGCCAGAATGGCCTACCCATAATCAACCACCGAAACACCCCTGGAGATATGAATGCACTTTCATGCAAGTCCGCATTTATAATATATAGTTGACAAAATCAAGGTAATTGTGTCAAAAATATGTCATATTTTAGTAAATTTATGCTTACTTACTTATTTTATGTGTTTAAACTTAATGGTTTATATTATGAGCAATAATAATGAAAGTCGAATAAGATTCTCTTAGTTTACAAAATATACTAAAAGTATATAAATATACTGATAGAGATATTTATTGTTGCAATTGCAATCAGAATTATAGATTTAGTTAACCCGTTTATATTTCAAGCGATTATTGATCGTATCATTCCGTTTTGGGCAAAATTTGAGGAAAATCATCCGCGCAAGGTCTCTGCTCCGTGACGGCTCACACGCAAAAAATCCCGCCAAGCACGGCTTTTAACCGCCTCACAAAACGCCCAAAATAAGAATTAGAAAAGTTGTAACAAGATAAATGGTACGGTTGGTGGGATTTGAACCTACGACCTCTGGTGCCACAAACCAGCGCTCTAACCAACTGAGCTACAACCGCATAAAAGAAAATGTATCATAACTGTTCACGATTTCGTAAACATTTATTCTTATGCTTATGTGACATAAGGAAAATCAACAAAGTTTGCAAGCCCCTTTAAAAAAATCTCGCAATTTTTTGTGAAGAAAAAAGCGTTTTTACAAAGGAAATTTTGCCCAACGCTCAAGACTGTGATCACGATAGCCTTTTATGTTATCAACACCGTCTTGTTGCATCATCTGCAAAATCTCTTGCAGAATAGTTATAGCAAGATTTGGACCTTCATAAACCATCCCACTATATAATTGAATTAAATCTGCACCAGCTTTTACTTTTTCCAAAGCGGTTTGTGCGTCCTTTACACCGCCAACACCAATAATTGCAATCTCCTTCCCTAATTTTTGACGCATTTTTGCAAGCACAATAGTAGAACGCTCAAAAAGTGGACGTCCAGAAAGCCCCCCCTCTTCATTACTGAGGTGACTATTGCTAAGACCTTGGCGTGAAAGAGTTGTATTGGAAACAATCAGTCCATCAAAATCAGAAAGTTTTATTTCTTCTGCAATATCATCCAATTCTTTCTCTGATAAATCTGGAGCAATTTTTAAAAAAATGGGAATGGAAAATCCATGCTTTTTCTCTTGCTCCTTTCGCGCTTGCGAAACTGCACTCAACAAAAGATGCAAACTGTCACGGGACTGTAAATCACGTAAACCTGGTGTATTAGGAGAAGAAATATTAACCGTAAAATAATCAGCAACATCATAAAAATGAGCAATACCAACAGTATAATCATTAATCTTATCGACCGTATCCTTATTAGCTCCAATGTTAACTCCTACAACACCAGTTTTTTTACACGCGCGCAATCTGTTGTAAACAACTTGATGTCCGTCATTATTAAAGCCCATTCTATTAATAATCGCTTCATCTTCTTTTAAACGAAAAAGCCGTGGTTTAGGATTTCCAATCTGAGGCTTTGGTGTCACTGTCCCAATTTCAGTAAAACCAAATCCTAAACGAAAAATACCATCCACAACCTCTGCATTTTTATCAAACCCCGCTGCGAGACCAATAAAATTTTCAAACTCAAGCCCAGCAACAGTTACACACAAACGTTTATCGATAACCTTTTGACAGCCATTTAATCCACTTTTCAGCCCGAGAATCGCTAAACTGTGTGCTTGCTCTGGATCCAACATAAATAAGGCAGAACGGCCAATACAACGAAACAAACTCATCAATCCTTCTCCACAACATAAAAATAATCCATCGCACCTCACCTATATCTTTTAACATAAAAGATCACCAATCAAAGAGAGCATATTATCCAAATAATATTCCCCTTCTAGAAGAAAATTCATCACATAATAGCCATACATGTTTATATTGATGTATACTGTGTAAAAAAATTTTATTCTTAAAAAACGTTTTTCTTTTTCGACATTTTTCAAAGATTAAAACGTGAATCCTAATCTTATAAAATGCAGCATGAATTGAAACATCAATGGCTCTTCACTATAGCCATGGTTTTGTGACATCTCATGCAGACAAGCTCATAATTCTCTTAAAAATGCACGCAAATTATCCCTATTCCCAAAATTCCTTTGTGTAATATTGTTTCCAATAGAAACAGAGCTTGCTCTATAAAGCTATTTTTTCCTAGCATTTATAGAATACATGGTTCATAAAATTATCTAAATTCATACTATTGTTGCGCTATTTATTAGCAACAGGATATTCAATCATTTGTACTCTATTGATAAATTTTTGAAGAAACTGCATTGTTTGCTTTGCCATTTCTGATGCACTAAATACAATTTAGCATCTATAAGTGCTCTGTCTAACATATAGTTTAAGTAATGACAGTTGATCATTGAACTCCCACCTATCATACCAACGACTTCCAAACCAAAATAATCTTGCAAACCCTAGAGCTCTGCTATTTATAAACTGATACAATCTTCCAACAAATGAAATGTGTTTCTTCCATTGGAATTATCGCCATTTTAGCTCATGCAACCCAGTAAAAATAGCTTTTAGATAAGCCATAATGCCCTCCTAATTGCTATTATCGCTTACTGAATTAAGAGGAATTAAATTATAAGTTTTCTCCTGCCTCATCTATCTATTTCTTCCATCAGTGCTGAAATATATTTTTTATTTCAAAATTCTCTTTTTATAACAATACGTTATACCAATATATGCACTTCATCTGAGAAGCGTCCTGATAGCTCAACTTTCAACCCTGCTCATTTTGTGGTATTCTGTAAAAATCTTTCTTTTTAATGTTATCATAAAAATCTTGAGGCAATTATATAAATTAAGCTACGGTTTTCTACTTTCTGTTGAAAAAAGCATATATAGTTTTTATCAAAAAAGCTTTTTTCTCAGAAATGTTCTATGTACATTCAAATAGAGCCCTAATGCTCTTTATTAAGCCTTATAAAGTTCTTTGAAAATAATATTAATATTGTAATATAATCCTAAAAATAAAATCTGCCCTTTCCTTTTTCATCAAAAGCGGTAAGTAAATTACCGTATATCGCTTACATAAAGGGGAAAACGCAATGCTGAAAGAATTCAAAGAATTTGCCCTAAAAGGTAATATGATTGATCTTGCTATCGGTGTGATTATAGGGGGCGCTTTTGGTAGCTTGGTCAACTCAATTGTCAATGATATTTTTATGCCAATCATTGGACTGATTACAGGTGGAATTGATTTTTCTAATATGTTTATTCAACTTGCTGGCGAAAAACAAGCAACATTGAGTGCCGCAAAAGCAGCTGGAGCAACCATTAGCTATGGACACTTTATTACTTTACTTATCAATTTTCTCATTATTGCTTGGGTTCTTTTTTTATTCGTTAAAGCTATGAATAAAATCCGTAGAAAAGAAGAAGAAAGCCCAAAAAAAACGTCTTCAGAAGAACAACTTTTAACAGAAATTAGAGATCTTTTGGCTAAGAAAAAATAATTTTATGCAAGATTTACATCATGGAACACGAGGAAAAAACATTTCCACAGTTGTTCCATGATTGGGTTTTGAGAACAATAAAAATTGTCCCCCTCTTTCTTCCACCATTGCTTTACACATTGGGAGTCCTAAACCTGTTCCTATAAAAGCGCTATCTCCAGATCGTCCATCTTTGCGCTCTACTTGACCATAAGGTTTCAGTGCCTGTGCAATCTCTTCTTCGTTCATCCCTATACCATTGTCACTCACTGAAATTTTTACACGTTCTTTTCTATAAGAAACGTGAACAATAATCTGTCCACCCAAAGGTGTAAAACGAATAGCATTGGAAAGAAGATTCCATATAATCTGGCGAAACACTTGTTGTGATACAGGAATAAATGGAACGTGAGGTGGAGCAACAATGCGCATGATAATGCCGTTCTGATTGGCTTGAGTTTCAAGAAAAGCTATCGTCGCACGTAAACAAGATATCACATCAAATGTTTCAGAAATAATGGAAGAATCAATCTGGTTATTGGAACCAGAATAATTTATCTTCGAGCACTCTAGTAATTGATTAATCAGCAATAATATATGTTTTCCAGAGGAAATAATATCGCGTAAATATCCACGATAGCGCTCATTTTCTATCGAACCAAAACGGCCTTCTCTCATAATTTCTGCAAAACCAATAAGAGCATTCAAAGGTGTTCGTATTTCATGAACAACCCCAACAATTTTATCCTCTTCTGCTTTTTTTCCTCCTGATGGAACTGTTTGTGTCCTATCCCGCAACATAATAGCATAATTGCCTTGCTGTGCCAAAAATACAATCGTTATCAAAACGGTTATATTTTTATGATTTTTCGTCATTAAATCAGCTGTTTCTCTGCGATTTAAAACCTGATTTTTCCCCTCCACACGGATTGATTTAAAATATTTTTCAACGAAAAATCGGCTTTGCAAAGTAAATAATGAAGAGAGTGGCTGTCCTCGTAGTTCATTTATTTCATAACCCATCAATGCTAAGGCTGCCCTACTTGCTGATTGAATAAAGCCCTCTTCATCCAACCATAAAACACCATCTGTTGCTGTATCCAACAATGATAAAACTGCTGCGGGCTCTTTTACGAGAGCTTGTTCTATAGCATTTACCGGCAATGTTTGTGTATATGGTAACTGAATAGCTGTTTCTTCAACTAATTTTTTTTCTTTTACCGATGAATTCAATTCATCACGTAATTTCTCTGCAATTTCATGAAAAGCTGAACGTTCTATCTCCGTAAGACATGGCATTTCTGTTTCCAGCTTTTCATCTCTTTTTTCTTGGACTTTTTTTCGTATTTTTAAAATACCAAAGCCACGAAACCCCTTAAGCTGCTTTTTAACATCAAAAATTGGCAAAGCCGACAACTCAACATCAAGCCATTGTAAGCAACCATCAACAGGCCATTGAACAATCTCTTTACTCCAAGGCATAGCAGCTTCAATAAAATGACTGAGAACCAGATATCGATCATCATTAAATTGATGAGCAAGCTCACGAAAGCTACATCCTAAAATAGAGGAAGAGAGAGGACCAACAACTTCAGCTAGCTCTTTTGAGACTTCACAAAATAAACCATTATGATCGATTTCCCACGTAAAAGGCCGAGGCAAAAGCTCTGGTGTAAAACGAAAAGCTTCTTGCTGACATTTTAATTCATTTGTATTTAACTTCAATTCATCTGCTTTTAATGGCATAACTAAAACTAAAAAGTGTTGGATTTACTCTCAAATGAATAATGCTAATTTGTTTACAATTACCTGTTCTGGTTAAAATAACTTGATATCTCATATCAATTGTCTGTAGCAAAATTTTGACTGTTTCATCAACAAAACAAGAATAAAAAGAATCCTCCAACTCCTGTTGCTTATTCACCCATTATTGTAACAAATCTTGTTACAATAATGGTAACATCTCCCTCGCATAAATAGTACTCAAAAAGAATACACTTATTTTACACATTCATGTGCCTGTTTTAAAAAGATATCTCCCAAGCTCCCCAAGCTTATTTTACGACGGCATCCGTAAATGGTATAATGTAAAGTCCCCCATAACAGATAGCAAGGCATTGTACATTACATTTTTATGCTTATAAAATAGCTGGTTAAAACCATCATTATACTAATTTTAACCCCTAATGTTGTTACCAATAGTTCTTGGCATTTGAAGGCGTTCATAAGCAGCATTTTTATTTCTTTTTTTTTACTTTTTTACCCCTACATTATTATGATACGCAAGAAAATCGTTTTATTTGTTTCAACAGAAACAGATTTGAAATGAAAAAAAATTACGATATTTGAAATTTTTATTCAATATTTACAATGATAAATTATCATTATAAATCAATAAATCGCATTATAAAAATAGAAATAAAAATTTCTTTTTCACATAAAGTTTCTCGTAAGAACACCTTTCTTGTGCCAATAATATCAAATGATGACAAATTTAGTATAGTGCTTTAAAGCACCCAATGCAATAAAACTTGCATATTGGATACTCTTCTTATGATGCTCTCCATAATTCCCAAAAGACCTTTCTTTCATCAGAACCGCTATAGAAGAGAAAACAAAAATTATCTGTTCTCATATAAAGATTTGTTTAATTTCTTTACATTCCAGATCATCTAGAAATGTTAAAAATATCTCCCCTTTTGGTATCAGCAGTCAAAAGATCGCTTTTGCTTTATTACTCTCCACTCAATTTTTTAATATTATTATAAAAATAAATACATGGTCACATCTGCTTTGAAAAAATAAAACAAGCATTCGCTATTTAAATAATAACTGTCAAACATTTTAAAAATCGCATATTTTAAATCGCACATTTTAATGTGCTTTTTTATTTCCCTGCATTGAGTAAAATTTCACGTTTTCCCACATGATTAGCGGCTCCAACAATGCCTTTTTCTTCCATCCGCTCAACAAGAGAAGCTGCTTTATTATAGCCGATTGAAAGTCGGCGCTGAATATAAGATGTTGAACATTTTTTATCACGCATAACAATCTTTACAGCTTGATTATAAAGCTCCTCTCCCTCTTCATCAAAATTTTCTTCCTCAGAAACTTCAACCGTTGAATCGGCAGAAGCATCCTCTTTGTTATCGTCTTCGTTATCTGTGACGGTTGCTAAATAATCAGGTTTTCCTTGCAGTTTAAGATGTGCAACAATAGATTCAACTTCTTCATCAGAGACAAAAGGTCCATGAACGCGTACAATACGCCCCCCACCTGCCATATGAAGCATATCTCCTTGACCTAAAAGCGTTTCAGCACCTTGTTCACCTAGGATCGTACGACTGTCAATTTTTGATGTCACTTGAAAAGAAATGCGGGTAGGAAAGTTCGCTTTAATTGTCCCTGTGATAACATCAACAGAAGGGCGCTGCGTTGCCATAATAAGATGAATACCAGCCGCACGCGCCATTTGTGCTAAGCGCTGAATGGCATTCTCTATTTCTTTCCCTGCCACCATCATGAGATCAGCCATCTCATCAACAATCACAACAATATAAGGAAGCTGCGTAAGATCCATGGCTTCTTCATGATAAAGCATTTCCCCTGTTTCCTTATCAAAACCCGACTGTACAGTACACATGATCGTTTCACCTTTTTGAGCCGCAAGTGCAACGCGTGCATTAAAACCATCGATATTACGTACACCTAACTTAGCCATTTTGCGATAACGCTCTTCCATTTCACGAACCGCCCATTTTAAAGCTGTTACCGCTTTTTTAGGATCTGTTACAACAGGTGTTAAAAGATGTGGAATGCCATCATAAACAGAGAGCTCTAGCATTTTAGGATCAACCATGATCAAACGACACTGTTTTGGTGTCATACGATAAAGAATCGACAAAATCATTGTATTAATTGCTACAGACTTGCCTGATCCTGTTGTTCCTGCAACCAATAAATGAGGCATTTTTGCTAATTCTACAATGACCGGCTCACCACTAATCCCTTTCCCCAAAGCAAGAGCAAGTTTAAATTCACTTTCACGAAAAGAACGTGTTTGAATTAATTCCCGTAAATAAACGGTTTCACGAACCGCATTGGGTAACTCAATCCCAATAACATTCCGTCCAGGAATGACAGCAACGCGTGTAGAAATAGCAGACATAGAACGCGCAATATCATCAGAAAGATTAATAACGCGCGATGACTTTACACCCGCAGCAGGCTCAAATTCATACATTGTAACCACTGGCCCTGGATGCACATGAATAATTTCACCCTTAATGCCAAAATCTTCCAAAACACTTTCCAAAAGCCCAGCACCGCGTTCCAATGTTTCCTGAGGAATCATCGTACCTTCATGAAAAACAGGTTCCTGTAATAAATTGATCGGAGGAAACTCATAAACATCACTGTCAATAGATTGAATATTTTGCATAAAAGCAGAATCATAATTGCTTAATGGCACGCGGGTAGATTGCAATATTTTCGTTTTACGATTTGCTTGCATCACAGACAAATCTTTTGAATTCGGTGTGACATTCTTTGTTATACAATCGACAATATTATTGGTTTTTTTCGTCTCTATACTAGCCTCAGAATCGCTTAGTGCCTCAATATCGTTTAACGCCCTTGCATTACTTAACGTATGAGCGGAATCTTCAACAGAAAGCTTAGAATGACATTCTTTAGTAATATCATTATTTGTATGCATTAAATCAGAAATTTGCTCAACGCCTCGCATCCTTTCCGCTGGAGATTCCGATGTAATGGAATCATAGAGTTGCGGAAAGCGGTATTCGAGAACACGGTAAAGAGCAGTTATTGACTCATCAAAGACAGAAGGAATATCGGATGTAATTTTATTTGTCGTGTCAATCGATGTTTGATCCTCTTTTGAAGTTTGAGTATCCATATGTTCAAATATCAAAGATACGCATTCAAAAAATGCATCATCGGAAAGATGCCAAGCAGGATTCATTTTTTGTAGCACATTTTCTACTTGTAATTTATGCTCTTGTTTACCCTCCTCAAGAGGGATATTTTCTGATGGTATACGAGTAACTTGTCGTGACAACTGCTTCAAAACTGTTGAATGACAAACCGACGTTTTATTTTCTATTGATTGAGGATTAATGACTTTTTTTGTCGATGAAACGCTTGTTGTTTTCTTGTTACAACGTACAATATCTGTATCTGTATCTGTAATTTTTTTTTGATCTTGCTTCGTAAAAATTTTAAACTGCTTTGCAAAAACTGGATCTGTTTCTATACGACGACGCAAAATCTCAACTTCTGGAGTTCGCGTGAAACGGACATTTTTTCCGAGGGTAAATGCCTTTTTCCATACTTCCGGATAAGGAAATATCTCAGTAATCTTAATAGATAAATCTTCTCTTGATGCACCTTTCGTACCATCATCAGAAAAAGAAGACGCAGAAATAGATTTTGTTTTCGAATTATGCATGGCACCCAACAAATTTATAGCAATGAGAAAAATAACCTTTTCAAAAAGAATTCGTAGAAACTATCATACGAAGGTTAATAACCTTTTGCTGATGGTTACTTTTTAATGAAAAAAATAATGCCATAATGCATATTCATAATCTCTCTTCTGCATATTTACGATATAAATTGTCTATAGCTCTCTTTCTCTCTCATTTCATAAAAGCAATTAGTCCTAATAATACAAATGGGTATATAAGCATTGCTCTGTTGAATTCTCCATGCTCAGTTATCATGATACAATCTAATTTCTCGCGTTTTTATAAGATTACCCTTGTTATCCTCGTTTAAAACGGCTTAGACTAAGATAATCATAATTAAATAAACACAAATAGAAAAAAGGGAGTGAATTATGTTTAATAAACGGAAATTTTATATCAATGGTCTATGGGAGGACCCAAGAACTCCTCACGATTTTGACGTCATTAATCCATCAACAGAAGAGGCTTGTGCTGTCATTAGCCTTGGAAGTACAGAAGATGCCGATAAAGCAATTAACGCAGCTAAAGAAGCGTTTCAAAAATGGAAAACAACGTCACCAAGTGAGCGTCTTGGGTTCGTTGAAAAAATTCTAAATATCTATGAAAAACGCTCTAAAGAGATGGCAAAAACCATTTCAATGGAAATGGGAGCACCAATTGATATGGCACTTAATGCGCAAACCGCAACTGGCAGTTCCCACATTCGCAATTTTATCGAAGCTTATAAAGAGTTCTCGTTCCAAGAAACTTTAATAAAGGGAAATGAACAAGCAATTCTTCACTACGACCCTATCGGCGTCGTAGGATTAATTACGCCATGGAATTGGCCCATGAATCAAGTAACTCTTAAAGTTATCCCTGCTCTCTTGGCTGGCTGTACCATGGTATTAAAGCCCTCTGAAATTGCGCCTCTTTCTGCTATGCTTTTTGCTGAATTTTTAGATGAAGCTGCGCTCCCTGCCGGTGTTTTTAATTTAATCAATGGTGATGGTACAACTGTCGGCTCTTACCTCTCAGCACATCCAGATCTAGAAATGATTAGCTTTACTGGTTCAACTAGAGCAGGAAAAGATATTTCTAAAAATGCTAGCGCTACTTTAAAAAGAGTCTGTCTGGAACTTGGGGGAAAAGGAGCGAATATTATCTTTGCTGATGCCGACTCAGATGCTATTCAACGTGGTGTGCGACATTGCTTTTATAATAGTGGACAAAGCTGTAATGCACCCACTCGTATGCTTGTGGAACAAAGCATCTATGACAAAGCCATAAAAATAGCTAAAGATATTGCAGAAACAACAAAAGTAGGACCAAATTGCCAAGAAGGAAATCATATTGGTCCCGTCGTTTCAAAAAAACAATATGATAAAATTCAAGATCTTATCCAATCGGGAATTGATGATGGTGCAACTCTTGTTGCAGGCGGAACTGGTTTACCAAGAGGAATTGAACGCGGTTATTATGTCCGTCCAACAGTCTTTGCTGATGTAAAACCTCATATGCGTATTTTCAAAGAAGAAATCTTTGGTCCAGTTCTCTCGATTCTTGCTTTTAATACAGAAGAAGAAGCTGTCGCTTTAACGAATGACACTGAGTATGGTCTTACAAACTATATTCAATCACAAGATCGCAACAAATATCGTCGTATTGCGGCACAAGTACGCTCTGGTATGGTAGAAGTTAACGGACATGGATTACCCAGTGGAAGCTATTTTGGAGGTGTAAAATTTTCTGGACGCGCCCGTGAAGGGGGACATTGGGGAATTAAAGAATTCCTCGATAGTAAAGCAATTTCGTACTGGTAAAATCTTATTAAAAACTTAATAGGAATCGTATGGTAATACAAAAAATAACGGATGAAGGTGCTCTTGGGCAACGTCTTGATCAGTGGCTAGCAAAACAATATCATAATGTGTTCTCACGTTCACGTTTGCAAACCCTCATCCGTGAAGGCTATCTTAAAATTGATGGTCAATTCATAAAAGAACCAAAAACAAAATTAAGACCTAAGCAAATAATTGAATTGGCAATGCCTGACCTTCGTGATGCAGAACCTAGTGCTGAAGCTATTGCATTGGACATCCTTTTTGAAGATGATCATATCATTGTTATTAACAAACCAGCAGGTCTTGTTGTTCATCCTGGCAATGGAAATTGGACCGGTACGTTGGTTAATGCCCTTATCTATCACTGCGGTAATAGTTTATCTGGTATAGGTGGTGTTAAACGCCCCGGCATTGTCCATCGTCTCGATAAAAATACAAGTGGTGTTATGGTTGTTGCAAAAAATGATCTGGCTCATAAAAGTCTCAGTGCTCAATTTTCTGATCATGGACGTACCTGTGCATTAGACCGACGCTATCATGCCTTGATTTGGGGGACACCTCACCGCAATGTTTGGACAATTGATGCATCACTTGGCCGTTCGCCCCACAACCGAACAAAGCAAGCTGTTATCCATAAGCAAAACCCTTATGCTCGTCATGCTGTTACACATTTTTCTTTGCTAGAAAAATATGGCTCTCATGCAGACTCAACATCTTTTGCTAGCCTTCTGGAATGTCGCTTGGAAACTGGACGCACCCATCAAATCCGTGTTCATATGGCTCATATTGGGCATCCACTCATAGGCGATACAGTTTATGGAAACGCTTTTAAAACAAAATCAAACGCATTCAACCCCACTATTAGAAATGCAATCGATCAATTCAACAGACAGGCACTTCATGCCGCAAGTCTCACTTTTGAACACCCTTCTACCGGTAAAGTTATGTCGTTTTCCGCACCACTACCTCAAGATATGGCTAAACTTATTAAGCATTTTAAAAAAATGAATTGAAACTTTTCTCCTTCTCAAGATTTCACAATAAAATATCTTTTTTTGAACAAAATTGAAAAATATGCTAAAGTGAATGTGCACAGGTATTACTATCTGAAACATAGAATTTGCCTTATCAGGGAATTCAGACAAAAGGAGGGTGCTATTATGGCCCATATGAATTTGTTATCAGTAACCACAAGCGATGGCGGATTAAACCGTTATTTGGAAGAAGTACGTCGTTTTCCAATGCTTGATCCAAAAGAAGAATATATGTTAGCTCAACGTTACCGTGAGCATAATGATTTAAAAGCAGCGCATAGGCTAGTAACCAGTCATTTGCGTCTTGTAGCTAAAATCGCGATGGGATATCGCGGCTATGGACTCCCCATTGGGGAAGTCATTTCAGAAGGCAATGTTGGACTCATGCAAGCTGTTAAGCGTTTTGAGCCAGAACGTGGTTTTCGTCTTGCAACCTATGCAATATGGTGGATTAAAGCATCAATCCAAGAATATGTATTGCGGTCTTGGAGTTTGGTGAAGATGGGGACAACAGCTAATCAAAAGCGCTTGTTTTTTAACCTTCGTAAATTAAAAAGTAAACTTCAAGCACTTGATAACGGTGATCTCAATGCAGAACAAGTAAAAGAAATTGCAACTCAGTTGAATGTCTCAGAAGATGAAGTTATATCAATGAACCGCCGACTTGGTGGTGACACTTCACTCAACGCACCCCTTCGTACAAAAGAAGGGGAAAACAGCGAGTTGCAAGATTGGTTGGTGGATGAATCTAACGATCAAGAACAAGTTTTAATTGAAAAAAGTGAATTGGAGAATCGTCGTTCCATGCTTATAAATGCCATGGACAATCTCAATGAACGTGAAAAACGTATATTCAAAGCACGTCGTTTAAACGATATACCATTAACTCTAGAAGAACTCTCTGGTGAATTTAACATTAGTCGAGAACGAGTAAGGCAAATTGAAATGCGTGCATTTGAAAAAGTGCAAAATTCTATCAGAGATTCCGCTTTATCTCAAAGTCAAATATAAGACTCTAGAATTAGGTATGAAGCCAATTGTTTGCGCATTTTTAAAGTAGAAATGAGAAAAGCGTATGTTGGCTTTGTACTTGTAAATTAGTCTGTAGAATCCTTTGAGTTATAGTATACAATTTTATTGAGCGTGTTTGATATAACTAATAAAAATCAATATCGAGAAATAACCTTTTATTTTATTTGCATCTATGTTTTATTTTTCTGATCAAGAACTGTTAACTTATCTTGTTGTGCAAGCCATTGTCCAATAACTTTATTGAAAATAGACTCACCTGTTGGCCCTTTTGCAAAAGTTAATTCATTTATACGTCCGTTTTTATCCGTTAACACTAAACGCACCCAATCTAATTCTCGCATCAATTGCAAATTTCGATCAAGAAATGGATGATTACCACTCAATGCAACAAGAAAAAAATCATCGTTAATTTTTGTAGAAATAGTTCTTACTAAAGGCTGCCCAATAGATTGTTCACTTGCTTTAAAGGTTAATGCTTGAACACTGCTTATAGCTTTACCTGAGAATTTATCAGAAAGAATAAAAATAAGATCCATAATATATGCAGCAGGAAATGACCGATCGGTATTGCGACGTAAAATTAACCGTAATGATAGCCCTTCATCAGGAATTGTTATATCACCTTGTATGGCTGTTTCTTCTGGAGCCCCCTTCACATAAGACTCCTTTATAAGCGTCCAGCGAACACTTCCGGTTGCTATCTTTTCTGCATCATAATTTGTACGTGCTTGATAAAAAACAGCTTCACCTAATTTATCAAGCGATTGCAAATTGCTGGAAACAACGGTTGAAACTCCTTCTTCATCCGAAGAATCTGTCGCTTGTTTTAAACCGACATCAATTTCACTCCCATCCTCTAATAAACGTTGTGTTAACTTTCTCTTAACCGAAAGTGCCTTTGGTACTTCGTGAGAAACTTGAAGATTTTCTCCTAACACTTGATGATCATTTGATACAAATACACGCCCACCAATAAAAAAAATACCAATAGTAAAAACAGCAAAACTAACAATAGAAACAGCACTTATCACAATACGCCTTTGCACCAATGATTTATTAGCACGACGTAAAGCCTGAGAAAAAATATGCGAAACAATATGAGGATTATCTTCTTGCGACGAAGAAATCTTTAACTCACAGCTATTAACATGCTGAGAAGGTACATCAGCCTCCATATTAACAGGCTCTGCATCTGGTATATCTGATACCCAAGGCTCATCAAATAACTTGCTATCCTTTGGATGTGTAACAAAATCCTGCTTTCTTTTTATGTCTACCACTGAAAATTCATTATTCTTTTGTAATATAGTTTTTTTTGTATATTTCTTATCTTCATTTATATTTGTGGAATCCCACCCAATAACTGAAGAAAGCAACTTCTTTTCAACTGCTAAATATTCTTCTTCAACAGTTGCAATAGCACTCTGAAGAATCTTTCTTTGTTCATCTGCTATTGCTTGTGGTATTTTTGCTGTTACAAATTGATATTCTAGTGTTTCGATAGCCCGTTTATAAATCCGCTTACGCACTTGTGGTGTAACATTATTTTGTGCATTAATTGCCTTTTTTAAGATTCCAACGAAATCTACCATTTCCTCTATAATCTCTCTTAAACTAAGCAAAGAAACCCTAGCACTCAGGCTAAAACGGCTTTATTTTAGGCTCATAAGTTTATTGTCATTTATATTGGTACAACTATTGTCATAGTGTAAAATGAATATGAAAAATAAACAATGTCATTTTACACCTTTCTTTCACGCACTCTTAAAAACTCTTTTTGTTAAAAGATATAGAAGTGAACAAAAGATCTATATGGAAACCTAAAAATAATAATCAATTTGCAAAAGGATCTGTAATAAGAATAGTATCTTCACGTTCTGGACTCGTAGATAATAAAGCCACTTTTGTGTTAATCAGTTCTTCAATATAGCGTATATATTTAACAGCTTGCATTGGTAAATCTTCCCACCTCAATGCATGGGCTGTTTTTTCCTTCCAACCTTCTAATGTTTCATAAATAGGCTTCACACGGGCTTGGGCTCCCATGGAAGAAGGTAAATAATCAATCCTTCTACCATCAAGCTCGTAACCAATACAAACTTTTATTTCATCCAAACCATCCAAAACATCAAGTTTTGTCAATGCTATACCTTGAACACCGCAAACTACTACCATCTGACGGACTAAGACAGCATCAAACCAACCACATCGACGCTTTCGACCCGTTACAACACCAAATTCATGCCCACGCACTCCCAGAAATTCACCAATATCATTTATCTGCTCTGTAGGAAAAGGTCCTTCTCCAACACGTGTGGTATACGCTTTTGTAATACCCAAAACATAATGAATTGCACTAGGTCCCATCCCTGAACCTGTACATGCCTGCCCAGCAACCGTATTCGATGATGTTACGTACGGATAAGTCCCAAAATCATTATCGAGTAAAGCACCTTGCGCACCTTCAAAAAGAATGTGTTTCCCTCCTCGATAACCTTCATCTAAAAGACGCCACGTACAATCCATAAAGGGCAAAACTTTATCCGCAACTTGCATCAATTCATCATAAAGCGCTTGAGAATCAATCTCTACAACACCCATCCCACGACGCAAAGCATTATGATGCCTCAAAAGCCGCTCAATCTTAGCCATAAGTGTATCTTTTTCTGCTAAATCCATCACTCGGATAGCACGACGTCCCACCTTATCTTCATAAGCCGGTCCAATACCACGCTTTGTTGTACCAATCTTTAAACCAGATAAACCGCTTTCTCGAATTGCATCAAGATCACGATGCAAAGAAAGAATCAAAGGAGCATTTTCAGCAATACGTAAAATTTCCGGTGTGATTTTCACGCCCTGATCACGTAGCTTTTTTAACTCTGCTACAAAATGATGGGGATCAACTACAACACCATTCCCAATAATTGATAACTTCCCACGAACTAGACCCGATGGTAAAAGTGATAATTTATAACTAACTCCATCAATAACCAATGTGTGGCCAGCATTATGCCCCCCCTGATATCTCACCACGATATCTGCTCGCTCAGACAACCAATCTACAATTTTACCTTTGCCTTCATCACCCCATTGTGTACCGACAACAACTACATTGGCCATAACTTTCTCCGTCGTGTTTAGTCAAAAAAACCAGCATTCAAAAACAAACACTTCTTTATAACGAAACCTTAGAGCAAGTGCGACTCCTCATTTCAGATTTTTCTCAATCTTCAAGTTATTAAATTTTCAAATTTTAACGATAAGCAAATATCAAAATATTTTAAATCTGTCATTTTTGCTACAAAAAGTAAAAAAATAGAGATTTTAATTTGTGCGTATCCAACACCTGACAGAGCATTTATTCCTCCTCTTAATCTTTTACAATTCATGTAATATTTAGAGGCTGTTTGTCTGATACAAGAATACGAAAGATCATCATAATCTCTCGTATCCTTTTTCTGTTTAAAAACACCCTGTGAAAATCACCAGTAATTATTTAAAGCTGTGCTTTTTCAAATTGGAACGCCCACTCAAGCCATTGTGTTAAAATTTCAAGATCGGAAGCCTCAATTGTTATACCCGCCCAAATTCGAAGCCCCGGAGGAGCATCGCGATACGAACCAATATCATAAGCAACTCCTTCTTCATCAAGACGTTTCACAACCGCTTTTATGAAAGATACTCGCTTTTCCGTATCCAAAGCAGTAATCACTGGATCCACAATATCTAAACAAATAGCGGTGTTAGAACGCACTTCAGGATCTTTTGCCAAATATTCTAGCCATGGTGTTTTGCGAACAAAAGCATCAAGTACAGAAAAGTTTTTCTCCACCCGTGCTCTTAATGCCGCTGCACCTCCTAGAGATTTTGCCCACTTCAACCCATCAAGAAAATCCTCAACACAAAGCATAGAAGGTGTATTGATTATCTTTCCTTTAAAAATATCTTCGTTCAATTTTCCATTTTTTGTCATATAGAAAAGTTGAGGCATAGGCCAAGCTGGAACATAATTCTCAAGCCTCTCAACAGCACGAGGACTTAAAATCACCATACCATGCGCAGCCTCACCTCCCAAAACTTTCTGCCATGAAAAAGTAACAACATCTAATTTTGAAAAATCAAGATATTGCGCAAAAGCTGCAGATGTTGCATCACAAATGGTCAATCCAGCCCGCTTATGGGGAATGAAATCTGCATTAGGAATACGCACACCAGAAGTCGTCCCATTCCATGTAAAAACAACATCACGATCAAAGTCAAGTTGTGTTAAATCTGGTATTTCACCATAAGGAGCTTCAAAACGACGCACATCAGAAAGCTTTAATTGCTCGACAACATCTTTATTCCACCCAAATCCAAAACTTTCCCACGCCGCCATATCAATGCCACGCTCACCTAATAGAGACCATAGAGCAGCCTCAACAGCACCGGTATCTGAACCTGGCATAATTCCTATACGATGATCAGAAGGAACCTCAAGAATCTCACGGGTTAAATTAATAACTTCAGCAAGTTTTAATTCTGCTTCTCTAGATCTATGTGAACGCCCAACTAATGCATTTTTAAGAACATCAAGAGTCCAACCAGGCCGTTTGCTACAAGGACCTGAAGAAAAATTAGTATTATTGGGACGACTGCTTGGTTTTTGTAACATTATCATTATTTCTCCCCTTTTAGATGTGTTTTTCTTTATAAAGAAAAACAAATTATTATAAAGACTAATCAATAATCTTTTTAGAAAAAAGTCAAAAATATTTTCTATTATTTCGTATGCTTAAAATTCACTGAAACTTTATTAAAAAAACTTTCTTAATCATGCTTCTCGATTGATTCTTTTAATTTTTTGTATCATCACCACGATAAGACATTATTCTACTAACAATACACTAACACGTCCAATATGCCTATCAAATTTATTTTATGATAAAGATTCATTGATAACTCTCTAGAATAGGGAGATAAACTTATTAAAAAATCAATTATTTTTCTTTTGATGACTGGACAGAGAAAATTTTAATGTTATAACCGCAAGCGCTTTATATTTTTTATGAAGCATGCCCAGATAGCTCAGTTGGTAGAGCAGCGGACTGAAAATCCGCGTGTCCGTGGTTCGAATCCGCGTCTGGGCACCACTTTTTATTTTTCCTTATTTAGTATCTTGTTTTATTATATTTTTAAAACATGATGGATTCGTAAATAAAGGTTAGGGAATAGGATTTTGTGACATGCTTCTCAATTATTGCGAATCAGTTTTTTAAAGGGCATAATCAACTTCTTAATTAAGTAAATCTGAATGCGTACCTGTCCTATCAAAATGGATACGCTTTTCATCAACTATATAAATTAATAACCAATCGGGTTCTATATGAAGATCTCGACGAGGCTTCTAGTTTCCTTGTAATGTATGATCATTTAAAATAGATAGCAATTGCTTCTTATGAATTAGAAGTTGCATCACTCCTGTGAACTTTCGCATATCTTTTCCACGCTTTTTTGCTCATTTTACATCCTTTTTAAACTTTCCTGAATAACTCACTGAACGCATAATCAGATATCCAGTTGCTTAATCAAATCAGCAATATTTTCAGCATAAAAAAACATCTTCATTGCTATCGCTTTTATGAAAAATTTCAAGCGTTTCTTTATTGAGTATCTTATTATTTTCAACGTACACACAAATAAGATCACGTAAAATTTGAGATGCTGGACGGTGTTTTATTTCAGCTATAGCCATAAATGCGCTTTTTAGATTCATATCTACTTTAGCTGCTATAAGTCACTTTTTTCACTCATAATATTTCCTCTTTAAGAATTTTAATGATTAACATTATTTAGCTTAGTTAAAACATTTAACTTAGTTAAACATAGTGTTACTTATCATTAATATTAATTTCTTTTCTTAAAGAAAAAGTTTTTCAACTTTTTGTTAGCCACTTTTTGAGGTGTGAGAAGATACTTTCTAGAGTATCCATAAAGCGGGCAAAATCGATAATAAACACAAAGACAATGAAGGCAATCAATTTCATGAGGCGTGACATCATCTTTAAGCCTTGATAGGTCTCTATCATCTCATGAAGGAGCTGTTGTTCTTTTTCTGTAAGACCTTTATCTTTGCTGCTTCGTTTCTTGACCATCTTTCCAACCACATAAATGGG
>NZ_JBHIMR010000029.1:0-6406 GCF_042194215.1 Bartonella sp. MR100HLJHH | reverse complement strand
TTACCTAATCGTACGCCAATTTATTCAAAATATTCAGGGAGGAAAAAATGAAACAAATCTTGAAATTATTAAGCGGTTTCATTTTGTTAAATATTGCTGGATGTAACATTGATAAGCCTTCTCCAGGGGCTCTGAGTATGTGGGAGAAACCTGGTGCAGATTTTACGGAGATAGGAAAAGCATTGTTAGAATGTGGTATGCCAACCCCTTATGATGTTTTTCCAGAAAACCAACAGCAGAGTATTAATGCTAAAGCAACAGTTGATGCTTGCATGGTTCAAGCAGGATTCCGCTATAAAGATAATGGAAAAGGGGGGGGGTGGTGTTATACTTTTAAAGAGAAAAACCTTCCCATTTGTCGTCCAGGCGCTGTCATCCCACAGCGCAGTGTCAAGAAGCGCTTAAACAGCCCTTTTTGTAAAAAGCATCCAGAACAACCTGAATGCGAGCCTTAAGTTTTGCTGTTTGTGATGATTAACAATCCGCCATCCTTGCCTTCACTTGGAATGGCGGGATTGTTTCCTCACTTTCATTATTTAACGGATGAAGAAAAGCAGCACTTACAAGAAGGTTCTGATGGCAAGGTTCATGTCTCCTTTAATGGTATTTTTACTCCACCAGAGGAAGCCGCTGTTTATGCAGAGCAACATGCGAAGGATAAAAATAATCCGCTTTATTTTGTTGTGTTCCCCCAAGCGGATTCTGCTATTTCAGAACTTCTGGTCGCAGGCTACCAGAAGTTTATGGAAAATAACTTTTGGGGATTGACCAATTCCACACAAAAAGCAAAAGATATAATGTCTCGCTATGGTAACACAGGATTGCATTTTGATGCCCATAGTCGTGGCAGTTTGACAGGCTTTAATATGATGAATTCTTTCAAACAAGAAGGTGTAAATGATGTAGCTGGCAATACAACGATCAGTTTCCATGGACCAGCGGCTAATGTTTTGGCGGCATCCGGTTTGTTAGGTTATGTGAGTGGTGGCAAACAAACCACTATTGGCTTTGATGGGCATAGATTTGACTTTGTAAGCCGATGGATTGGCGGTAATGGCTATACTTATGAGACAATACCTGCTGGTAGTAACTGGTGGAAAGAAACATGGAATATGTTCACAAATCCCAACAGTGTCCACACATGTCTTGGACATGCGAGCTCAGCATGTCGATATGTTTATGGCTCATCCAATCTAGTACAAGTCCCTTTAAGGAGTAAAAAATGAAACAAATTTTAAAACTATTAGGTGTTGTAACTTTGTTGAATATAGCTGGATGTCAGTTTAATAAAACTCCTTCATCATCTTTGGCGATGTGGGAAAAGCCTGGAGCAGACTTTACTGAGGTAGGCAAAGCATTATTAGAATGTGGAATGCCAGCTCCTTATGATGTATTTCCAGAAAATAGAAATTTAAGCAACAATGCATGGGCAACAATTCATGCTTGTATGATTCAATCAGGATTCCGCTATAAAGATCAAAGAAGGGGGGGGTGGTGTTATACTTTTAGAGCCGAAAATCTCCCGATTTGTCGTCCTGGCGCTGTCATACCACAGCGCAGTGTCAAGAAGCGCTTAAACAGCCCGTTTTGTAAAAAGCATCCAGAACAATATGAATGCAAACCTTAAGTCTTGCTATTGGTGATGGAAACAATGCGCCATCCTTGCCTTCACTTGGAATGGCGCGATTGTTTTCTCACGCACATTATTTAACGGATGAAGAAAAGCAGCATTTGCAAGAAGGCTCTGATGGCAAGGTGCATGTGTCCCTCAATGGCATTTTTACGCCACCCTATGAAGCTGCTGTTTATGCAGAGCAACATGCGGAGAATAAAAATGTACCGCTTTATTTTGTTGTGTTCCCCCAAGCTGATTCTGCCATCTCAGAACTTCTAGTCGCAGGCTACCAGAAGTTTATGGAAAATAACTTTTGGGGTTTGACCAATTCCACACAAGAAGCAAAAGATATAATGTCTCGCTATGGTAACACAGGATTGCATTTTGATGCCCATAGTCGTGGCAGTTTGACAGGCTTTAATATGATGAATTCTTTCAAACAAGAAGGTGTAAATGATGTAGCTGGCAATACAACGATCAGTTTCCATGGACCAGCGGCTAATGTTTTGGCGGCATCCGGTTTGTTAGGTTATGTGAGTGGTGGCAAACAAACCACTATTGGCTTTGATGGGCATAGATTTGACTTTGTAAGCCGATGGATTGGCGGTAATGGCTATACTTATGAGACAATACCTGCTGGCAGTAACTGGTGGAAAGAAACATGGAATATGTTCACAAATCCCAACAGTGTCCACACATGTCTTGGAGATGCGAGTCCACAATGTAGATATGATTATGGTTCATCTCATCGTAAACAATTTCCTTTAAGTAAATCATGGAGTAAAAAATGAAACAAACCCTAAAATTATTAAGCGCTGTAACTTTGTTCAGTATAGCCGGATGTCAATTTAACAAACCTCCTCTAGGAGAGGTGGCAGCGTGGAAGAAACCAGGAGCAGATTTTACAGAGGTAGGAAAAGCCTTGTTAGAATGTGGAATGCCAACACCTTATTATACCGATCCAGAAAGCAGAAAGCTAAGTAACAATGCATGGGCAACAATTCATGCTTGTATGGTTCAATCAGGTTTCCATTATGAAAATGAACATGAGGGAGGATGGTGTTATACTTTTAGATCCGAAAATCTCCCGATTTGTCGTCCTGGCGCTGTCATACCACAGCGCAGTGTCAAGAAGCGCTTAAACAGCCCGTTTTGTAAAAAGTATAAAAATAGTCGCAAATGTCAACCTTAAGTGATGGAAACAATGCGCCATCCTTGCCTTCACTTGGAATGGCGCGATTGTTTCCTCACGCACATTATTTAACGGATGAAGAAAAGCAGCATTTGCAAGCCGGCTCTGATGGCAAGGTGCATGTGTCCCTCAATGGCATTTTTACACCACCCTATGAGGCGGCTGTTTATGCAGAGCAACATGCGGAGAATAAAAATGTACCGCTTTATTTTGTTGTGTTCCCCCAAGCGGATTCTGCTATCTCAGAACTTCTGGTCGCAGGCTACCAGAAGTTTATGGAAAATAACTTTTGGGGTTTGACCAATTCCACACAAGAAGCAAAAGATATAATGTCTCGCTATGGTAACACAGGATTGCATTTTGATGCCCATAGTCGTGGCAGTTTGACAGGCTTTAATATGATGAATTCTTTCAAACAAGAAGGTGTAAATGATGTAGCTGGCAATACAACGATCAGTTTCCATGGACCAGCGGCTAATGTTTTGGCGGCATCCGGTTTGTTAGGTTATGTGAGTGGTGGCAAACAAACCACTATTGGCTTTGATGGGCATAGATTTGACTTTGTAAGCCGATGGATTGGCGGTAATGGCTATACTTATGAGACAATACCTGATGGTAGTAACTGGTGGAAAGAAACATGGAATATGTTCTCAAATCCTTATAATCCCCATACTTGCCTTGGAGATGCGGGTCCAAAATGTCGAGATATATATGGACTTTCCCATCGAGTACAATTCCCTTTAAGGAGGAAAAAATGAAACAAATCTTTAAATTATTGAGTTGCATAGCTTTATTAGTTATAACGGGATGCCAATTTAATAAACCTCCTGCAGGATACTTCACGGTGTGGGAGAAATCAGGAGCAGATCGGCTTGAGGTAAAAAAAGCACTTTTAGAATGTGGAATGCCAGCACCTTATGATGTATTTCCAGAAAACAGAAATTTAAGCAACAATGCATGGGCAACCATAGAAGCTTGTATGATTCAAGCTGGTTTTCATGATAAATATGATAGGGGGGGCTGGTGTGGAAATCATAAAGCCGAAAACTTGCCCATTTGTCGTCCAGGCGCTGTCATACCACAGCGCAGTGTCAAGAAGCGCTTAAATAGCCCGTTTTGTAAAAAGCATCCAGAACAATATGAATGTTATCCTTAAGTGTTGCTATTTGTAATGACCAACAATCCGCCATCCTTGCCTTTGCTTGAAATGGTGGGATTGTTTCCTCACTTTCATTATTTAACGGATGAAGAAAAGCAGCATTTACAAGCTGGTTTTGATGGCAAGGTGCATGTGTCCCTCAGTGGCATTTTTACTCCACCAGAGGAAGCCGCTGTTTATGCGGTTCAACATGTGAAGGATAAAAATAATCCGCTTTATTTTGTTGTGTTTCCCCAAGCGGATTCTGCTATTTCAGAACTTCTGGTCGCAGGGTACCAGAAGTTTATGGAAAATAATTTTTGGGGTTTGACCAATTCCACACAAGAAGCAAAAGATTTGGTGTATAGCCATGGTATTACAGGGTTAGAACTTTATGGACATAGCCGTGGCAGTTTGACAGGCTTTAATATGCTGTATTCTTTCAAACAAGAAGGTGTTCACGGTATAGCCGACAATACGAATATCAATTTCTATGGACCAGCCTTTAATGCTTTAGTTGCATCCGGTCTGTTAGGTTATGTGAGTGATGGCAAACAAACCACTATTGGCTTTGATGGGCATAGATTTGACGTTGTAAGCAGATTGATTGGCGGCAATGGCTATACCTACGAGACAATACCTGCTGGTAGTAACATGTGGAAAGAATGGTGGAGAGTGATCATGAATCCCATAAGTTCCCATACCTGTCTTGGAGATGTGGGTTATAAATGCCAAAAGTTTTACGGCTCATCTCATCGTGAACAATTTCCTTTAAGTAAATCAAAGAGTAAAAAATGAAACACATTTTAAAGTTATTAAGTGGAATAGTTTTGGTGAGTGTAACTGGATGTAATATCGATAAACCTCCTCTAGGAGAGATAGCTACGTGGGAGAAAAATGGTGTTACTGATTTTACTGAGGTAGGTAAAGCCTTATTAGAATGTGGAATGCCAACCCCTTATGATACTGATCCAGAAAGCAGAAAGCTCAGCTACAATGCAATAGCAACCATAGAAGCTTGTATGATTCAATCAGGTTTTCGTGATAAAGTGGGAGGGGGAACTTGGTGTGTAAATCATAAAGCCGAGGATCTTCCCATTTGTCGTCCAGGCGCTGTTGTTCCACAGCGCAGTGTCAAGAAGCGCTTGAACAGCCCGTTTTGTAAAAAATATAAAAATAGTCGCAAATGCCAACCTTAAGTTTTGTTGTTTGTGATGATCAACAATCCGCCATCCTTGCCTTCGCTTGGAATGGCGCGATTGTTTCCTCAATCTGTCATCTCAATATTGTTCACCGTTGTTTTAAGCAGCGGTGACAGAAAATATCAACAGGCTTAAGAGCTTTTTATCGTAAATAAATCCATTGAAAGAGGGAAAAAATGAAGAAAATCTTAAAACTGTTGAGTTGTATAGCTCTGTTAAGTATCACTGGATGTGTTAACTCAATTCCCTCACTTTCTCCAGCATTATGGAGAAATAAAATACTTTTAGAATGTGGAGTACCGGACCTTAATAAGGTTGTGGCGCTAGATTTGAATCAATTTGCCAATATTGAAATGTGTATGGCGCAATCAGGTTTTCGTCCTAGCTTTACAATACAAGAATGGTGTGAAAACCATAAATCGGACAATCTTCCCATATGTCGTCCTGGTGCTGTCATGCCTCAACGAAGTGTTGAGAGACGCTTAAATAGCCCTTATTGTAAAAAGCATTCAGAACAACTTGAATGCCAGCCTTAAGTCTTGCTTTAGCAGAGAAAGCCTTGAATTTACACCAAATAAAGCACTAGGTTGATGAGTTTGAGAAAGCCTTGTCCGTCCTTACGTGACAAGGTTTTTTTATGCTGCGTCACTTTGACGTTGCTGTTTTGCTTGCTCGATTACATTGATAAGATCTGATTGTAACCAACGCGATAAAAAACCAAATTTTAGGGGTTTTGGGAGAGAGCCATTGGTAACATGACGGCGGAATGTTGAGACACTCATATGAAGCAATTTTGCACTTTCACGATCTGTCAAAAGAATATCATTTTCTGTCATACTAAAATCCTTTCAAAAGTAAAAAAATGAGAACAAATCATAACTATTTATTAACCATATTTTGGTTCATTTTTGAAGGTATTTTATTTATAGAAAACAATATTTTATCATATAATTTCTTATGTGAGGCGTGATGAATCTTATTGAGAAAGAATGAGAGACAAGAGAGTTAAAGTTATGCACAGATAATGGGGTTATGCACCCCATATCTTAAGATTGACCCGTGACATAAGCCGCCCATTTATCCATGTAGACACGGCGCTGTTCTAGATAATCAGTCCGACGATAGGCACGCTCTACTTTACCGCCGACCGTATGACTTAGAATGGTTTCAGCGACTTCATAAGGGGCATCGGTTGTTTCAGCGAGCCAATTGCGTAAACTAGAACGAAATCCATGGGGGCAGGCTTCAATTTTATTTTT
>NZ_JBHIMR010000027.1:0-7042 GCF_042194215.1 Bartonella sp. MR100HLJHH | reverse complement strand
AGTAAGGTTGGTTCCAAAAAATTGTGAGGTGTATGAAAGGGATAATGTTGTCAATATAACTGATAAAACAGAATAAAAAGAAACATGGGGGGGCGTGCCTTCTTTATGGTTATAAACGCATATAAAATGCATTGCTATAAACATATCATAAAAGAGAGAATAAAATAAAAAAAAGCCGTGCCAAATGATATGACGCGGCTTTCAAATGTCTATTCTAATGATTAAAATGAATCATCCACATGGAGTAATCAGTGCATATATACAAAACGTATCATATTGCAAGCGCTCTATTAGAGATATGAAAACTTATCAAAAGGAACGTAAATGATGCATATGATCTTTAATCACTCATTTGAATAAGAGAGCCTATAAACGCTCGGTAGCTTTAACAATCCAATCAAAAAAACATGCATATTCAATAAATATCTGTAAAAAACGTTCTTTTTACATTTACGAGCATTGGTTTTTAAAAGCAGCTTTTCATAAAACAAATAAACAATTATGGTTTTTTGTTACCATTTTTATCAAGTCAATTTTATTAATAATAGTTATAAAAAAATCACAAAATTAAAATAACCACTTGAAATATACCCATATGGGTATATTAATAATCATGAGTAAAATAAAACGTATCATATGGCTTGGTTCTTCACTCAAAGATATAAAAAGTCTTCCTGATCTTATTCAACAAAGGATTGGTTATGCTCTTTATCTTGCTCAGATAGGAGATAGAGGAGAAAATGTTAAGGTTCTCAAGGGGTTTGGATCTGCAAATGTTCTAGAAATTATTGAACGCGATATTCAAGGAACTTATCGCGCTGTTTATACGATACAATATAAAAAATCTCTTTATGTGTTGCATTGTTTTCAGAAAAAATCGACCCGTGGCATTGCAACACCAAAACCAGACATTAATCTGATCAAAGAACGTCTCAAGTTAGCAGAACAATTAGAAGGGAATTAAAATGATCAATGTTTTTCACGGTAGTTCCAATGTTTATGCGGATCTTGGCTTTTCAGATTCCAGAGAGATGCTTATCAAAGCGCAACTTGCTCATAAGATTAGTCAAATTCTTAAAGAAAAGAACTTAACACAAAAACAGGCTAGTCAACTTTTGAAAATGACTCAACCCAAATTGTCTAAACTCTTAAGTGGAGAATTTCGAGGAATTAGTGAAATGAAAATGCTTGAGTGTTTGGCAAAATTGGGAAACGATATCAAGATTATTGTTAATCCGAAAGAAGTTAAAACGCTTGAAGGACATTTTGAAGTTGTTTTTTCTTCTTAAACTTCTTTATGATTTGCTTTTTATAGTCTATTCATACATGGCAATCTTATATAAAAAATGGTCAAATGAATCATGCATAAAAGTGTGGATTCTTAAGTGGATTCTTATAAAATAATTTTACTCAAACCATTGACTTTATTGTATTTTTATATATAATGCGTTATTATCATCGTCCAAGGTTCATTCTTAGGAATGCGCAATTTAAACCGGTGATAACGATTGCGTGAACGCCCATGATAAGCGCCCGTGACATACGAACACACCCTCTCCTTATGCCATGTGATCGGCGTCTGATTATTGCGAAGACGACGTTCCCCTATGCTTAAAAGACCTTGTGTTGTATCAACTTCGGCAAACATTTTCGTGATAAAGTTAAAACTTCCATCAGGCGCCCCCATCTCTTGTGAAACAACCGTTGCCTCCATCGGGGCTCCTGTAAACATAACAAGCCGATTGTTTTCATCAAAAGCACCAAGCATTGGAGCGCCACTTTGCCAACGGGGGCTGTCTAAAGAAGCAGGCAATGCCTCAAGATTGAGCGAAATCTCATCTAACTGTTCTAAAGTATAACCTGTTGTAAACACTGGAAACAACGTGAAAATCTTTCCCTGTAGCGTCGACCATTTCTGCAAGCCCCAATCATAAACAAAGGTGGTTTGTTCGTTATTGCCTCTTTTTAAGGACCAATAAATCCGGTTATCAATGGGGTCTATAACTCCTTGCATCTCATCAAGAGCAAACTTATCAAATGTTTTAAAAACCGTTCTATCAACCTTTTCAAAACCTATCGGTAAAAGTTGACCATCCAAACTCATCTGATAAAAACCACCATCACCTGCAAAAAAAGCATCACTCCCTCGACATGCTATAGAGGCTGCACTGCGGGCTCCTCGCTTGTCTTGTATCTTTTGAAACGTAAATACAATCTTAGAACCCGCAACAAAGGTTCCTGCATAAATAGCAGAACGCATAAAAATGAGGGGATTGGTGGATTCTGTTGCCCCTTGAACATATTCTCCATCCGGAAAATCTTGAAAATCGCAATCTTTCTGTTTAACTGTCCAATGGGTTGCATCTTCCAAACCAGACCAATGAATGCGATTGGGGTGATCTGTCAATTGCATCAAACAAACAAAAGGTCCCCAAACCTTCACCAAGCCTGCTTTCGGCGGATTGCCTCCTAAATCTTCAAATCGTTCAGAACTATGGGTATTAAAAACTTGTGGTTTATCATTTTTATTCACCGCAATAATTCTTTGACCAAACAAAGCGAACGACCATTGATTATCCTCATGCGCATGATAGGTCACACCACTTTGGCTTATGTCTTTCCAACCTTTCGTTTGACTATCATAACTGTAAAGCTTTTGCTTTCCTCCTACGATTATCTTAACACCATTACCGCTTCTAAAGGCGATTGAACCCAATGGCTTTTCTTCCAAAGGATTAGAAACAACCATTGCACTAGGCATGGGTATGTAACCGCCATCTGCCGGTAAAACATTCACAAGGCTATCCGTAAAACTGCCGTTGACAACCGCAACATCCGGTCTGTAATCGGCTATAGGAAAATAAACCATGCTAAAAATCCGTTGGTATTATTCTGGTCACGTTATGACGTTGAGACGTCTCTGCACGCAATTCATTCAACTGTTCGTTAAAGTCATTGTAAGCTGCCGTTGCACAATCGGGGTCTTTAAGGATATTCTTGTAAAGTTCGTATTTTGCACGCGCCTTAATCAAATCAAACGCGTGCACAAACCATGGATGCTCCTCATCGACACTCTCTATCTCTGATAAACGCAATGGAGAGAGAATGAGTTGAATCTGATAGGCTCTATCCGGCGTGGGATAAAGATGTAATTTCCTATCAAAATAACTGTAACAAACCGGCGTTCCTTGCTGCTCTGATGATAACAAAGGCTCTAAAGAAACATGGTCCTTACATTCCAAGGCAAACTTATGATGTTGATCAGAACTCAGATAACACATTGATTTATAATGATAATATAGCGTTATTCATATTGAATTAGAATCCCGAATAACGTAAGATTCTCTCATTTCAAATCTGTTTATCTTGAATCAACTAAAACCACTCATTTGTACATAACAAGTGGGATGAGTGTGTGGATAAAATTTGTATAAGAAAGGACTAAAAATGGCTCTTATGAACCGTCTTAATGCAAGGGCTGTCGCAACATTGGGAGCTGGCAAATATAATGATGGTGCCGGCTTGTTACTTCATAAGCGTAAAGATGGAGGTGCTCAATGGATTTACCGTTTTACCATTCATGGGCGGCGCCGTGAAATGGGCTTGGGTGCCTTGAGAGATGTCTCTTTAAAACAAGCCCGTGAATTGGCAACTGGATGGCGTTCTGTTCTTCGTGAAGGGCGTGACCCCATTAAAGAACGCAATAAACAAAAGCGTGAGGCAATAAGTAATCTCCATTATTTAAAAGATATCGCGTTGGATGCTTTTGAAAGCCGTAAAGCTGAACTAAAAGGAGATGGTAAAGATGGGCGTTGGTTTTTACCCTTAAAACTCCATATTCTCCCCAAATTAGGTTGCCTCCCCGTTTCAGAGATTACACAAACAGAGATACGCAATACACTTGCTCCCATTTGGCATACAAAAGCAGCAACAGCTGATAAAGCTCTTACCCGCCTTAATATTTGTCTCAAACATGCGGCAGCCTTAGGATTGGATGTTGATTTACAAGCAACAGAAAAAGCACGCGCTCTCTTAGGTAAACAACGCCATAAAACGCAAAATTTTCCAGCTATGGATTGGAGAGATGTCCCTGCCTTTTATAAAACACTTTGCGAAGCATCAACCTTAACACAACTGGCTTTGCGTTTGCTTATTCTGACAGGCGTTCGTACCAACCCTTTGTGTCATATTCATAAAGACCAAGTTGATGGCGATATCTGGACAATCCCTGCTGAAAATATGAAAGGTCGACGTGATACTACAGAAGAGTTTCGCGTGCCTCTATCATCAGAAGCATTAGAAATCTTAAAACAAGCGCGCTTGCTTTCTCGCAATGATTTCTTCTTTTCTGCAACCGGTCGGGGCCCCCTCGCTGCAAATTGTATGGCTCAATATATGAGAGACAATAAAATTGAGGCATGCCCCCATGGATTTCGTTCTAGTTTACGTGATTGGCTCGCTGAAACAACCAATGCCCCTTATGAAGTCGCTGAAACCATTCTAAGTCATACAGTAGGAGGTAAAGTAGAGCGTGCCTATCGTCGGACTGATTATCTAGAACAACGCCGGATCTATATGGATAAATGGGCGGCTTATGTCACGGGTCAATCTTAAGATATGGGGTGAATAACCCCATGATCTGTGGATAACTTTAGCTCTCTTTTCTCTCATTCTTTCTCAATAAGATTCATAAATTATCACATCAGAAATTATATGATAAAATATTGTTTTCTATAAATAAAATACCTTCAAAAATGAACAAAAATGTGGTTAATAAATGGTTATGATTTGTTACCATTTTTTTACTTTTGAAAGGAAATTATTATGACAGAAAATGATATTCTTTTGACAGACCGTGAAAGTGCAAAATTGCTTCATATGAGTGTCTCAACTTTCCGCCGTCATGTAACCAATGGCTCTCTCCCAAAACCTTTAAAATTTGGTTTTTTATCGCGTTGGTTACAATCAGATCTTTTGAATGTCATCGAGCAAGCAAAACAGCAACGTTATAACGACGCGGCATAAAAAGAAAACCTTGTCACATAAGGATGGACAAGGCTTTCTCAAGCTCATCAACCTAGAGATAGCACAATCCGTCCTATGACGCAACGTTATAGGATTTAAAATGATGTGTTCTTTTAAGAATGCGCAGGGCATTACACGTGCTGTGCCAGGGGAGATAGCATGGGCGTTATGGAACAGCCCGTTGCCCTGCTCATGATCAGTTGCGTTGCTGTCGTTTTGCGCTTACTTGGCTTGGTGAATCCTTTTATTTTTTAAGCGATTATCGACCGTATTCTCCCTTTTCAGCGTATTGAAAGTCTCTATGCTATCGTTGTCTTGATGGTTTCTATCATGCTGTTTAGCACGGCTCTTAGCACTCTATCTGGCTACTTAGGAGCTTATTTAGCCAATCGGCTTACGCTAGAATTTGGACGGCGCATTTACACCCATCTTTTAAGTCTCTCTTTGCCCACTTTACGCACTTGGCAAGTGGGAGAACTGTTTTCACGTATTGGAAAGAGAGAAAAATATAATGAATATGGATAACAATTTTATACTTTTGCACTTTTATAAATCAATATAATTAATAATATAATCAATAGCACAAGATAATATAACGACTAAAATCATTATTAATAGTGATTTCTTTATAGATGCTTCCCAACTATAGCTTTTAAATCTAAGTAACAAGGTACATGCAAAAAAACCCACAAAAAAACCTATAAATTCTGGAAGAAATAATTTTGCAGTTTTATAAATAATCTCCATAATGAAGATGCTCCCTAAAATATGATTGTCATAAATATTATGATATCCCTGAAATCAATTTTTTCCATAACTTTTTAATTATGATTACAATATTACTGATTTCAGGAATATATTGCTATCTATTTTCTACTAAATTAGAATCAGTATTCTTTCACTTTACCGATGATAGCAATCATCTATTTTATGAACTAAGATTGTATAACCTTCGCATACTACACCTCCTAATGCTCCAACGGCAGCGCCTTTTGGTCTTTTAATTAGACCCGTGAATCCCACTACTACTGCGCCTTTAAGATCATTTGCGACTACATCTAAGCATAATGCCCCACATCATAACTATCAGAGTGAAATCAATATGCACTCAGCAAATGGAGTAGTTGTTAGCGTATTGGAGAAGTTGATACAATTCGTATTTTTAAGAAAAAACTGCGTAAAAAATAAATTTATATGGATCTAGTATAAACCAATATATCTACGTAAATAATCAATAAGAGAATATAACATAAAGAACATAGCTATTTTAAATAATTCCCCCTTTGCATTTTTTTTCCAATTACGGGATTTGAATATATAAGGAATAATACATAAAAATCCAAATATAATTGTTGATATTAATGAAGTTGTAATACTATTAGAAAAATCTACCATTATAAAATCCAGCTCAAAATTTTATATTCCTGAAGTTTATTTTATATATATCTATAAATATATGTCTGTAATGAAATTAACTTCAGGAATAATTTACTGGTTATTTTCTAAAAACAAATACCAGCGCTCTTTAATTTTTTAGTGGCATTGTACCCATTTACCTATACCGGCTCCAACTGCCCCCGAACCTAAGCCACTTATTGCTCCTGCCAAAGCGGACGCCCCCACACCTTGTGGTCCTAATATAACACCTTTCAACGCATTGCCTGCTGCGTTTGCAACTGCTCCAGCTGCAGCCCCTCCAATAATTGTAACAGCATAATCAGTAGGACTACATGTTTCATAATGAAACCAACTTGATGAATGTGAACTGCTGTGTGAATGTGAATTTCTGTGTGAATCATGTGATGAGCTTGAACTACCCATTTTTAGTCTCCTTATATTATTAAAAAACTGCATCACAACGATACAGTGGTAACTCTGTTACTGTTCATTTTATAATAAGTCAAACATAATTTGTAAAAATAATAATAAAAATACTGTATAAATAATAAATACATTATGTTTATATTATATTTATAAAAAATGTATATTTTGTATAAATATAATACTATTTACAATA
>NZ_JBHIMR010000026.1:0-7357 GCF_042194215.1 Bartonella sp. MR100HLJHH | reverse complement strand
GGCATATTAAGTGCTGCACAAATTTTCAAGATATTGCGAAATTGAAAAGCCTCATAAGAGCCACCAACCTCAACAGGATTTGAGAATGTAACCTCTTTATTCTCTCCTAAATAAAGAGATGCACCGGGCGCAATGACAGGTGCTTTGTATTCTTCTTCAACGTTGTTTTTATCACGATTATCGGATAATTTTTCGACGTTTGGGGAACTGTCCTTGACAAACGCCGCGAAAAGAGCCGCCGTCCTTTTTCTATCGAGTTCTGCGTCGTCATAGGATTCGAGTTGAAAGATCTTTGTCATAGAGCGCGTTATTTTGGGAGAACCGCGCAATTGTCCGGCAATACGGCGCTCTTTGATATGAATGACCATTTCAGCGGGGACGCGCACGCGCTCTTGGCTCTCAAATGCCATATTTGCAGGGACATCATCATAGGGGTGATGTTCCCAGAAATGATAAGCAACGCGCTTACCACTGGCATTAAATTCAATCCCCATACGAATGTAATTGCCTTCAATCTCAGCAGGTCTATTGTAGGAAAGGTCCAACATTTCGGTGGGATAAACTTGCAATTGAAGAGGCACACCAGAGCGCCCGTAGAGATCAACATAATGCAATCTTACAAAGCACTCTCCGGTTAAAAAGACCTCTCGTGCAATGGTTGCTTGCAGCCCATAAAAGCTGGTATCTTCATCATAATCGGCTTCATCAACCCATTGCCACCATAAGTCTAAAAGCTTTTTCTTTTCTTCTTGAAAACCTTCAATACGAGGATAAGGTTTAATCCCATCACTGACAGCCGCAGAGACCCATTCCTCCGTTGCGGAACCATAAAGAGCTTCATTGTCATAAAGTCATCTTGAACGGGCAACAATGGTATCACCGCATTCCTCAATGGCTTTATTGATATGTTTTTTTGCGGGGTCAAAACCACCCATACGGCGGCTTTTGCTTGCCGCTTCAAAATGGGGATTGTGTTGACGAGAAATTGTAAAAAAGCCCGTGAGTTTATTGATAAAGCCAGCCATTAATAGCCTCGTGATATATTAAAATAGAAAACGCGTGAACGCTTGCTTCCTTCAAGGTCCGCTATTTGTGTGTTCAGCATCTCAAGCGCTCTGCGCAGTTCCTCAACAGAGCGGTTGCTGACTTGCTTATCGCCATGGCGTACCGATTGCGCACCCGAATAAAGAGCCTCTTCAATTTGTTCACGCCGCCTTTTTAAACTTTCCAGTCTCGAAAATTTGCTGTTAAATTGTCCTAAAGTTTCATCCACAAATTACCTCCAATCCCCTTGCATATAAGGATTCATCACCGTTCTGGATTGTTTCCTTTGAGGCTGTGCTGTCTGAGATCTTCTTGGAGCAGGAGAGGGGGCATGTCTTGGTGTTGGCTGCTCTAAAGAGCCTTCAACTTTAAGTTTTTCCAAACGCTCTTCTAAGATATCGACTTCTCGATTAAGGTTTATTCCTGCCGAAATCAGGCCTTGTAAAGCCGCATAAGCATAGACCCTACAATCCAAGGCTTCATTTCTTGCCTTTTCGCTTTTTTGCCATTCAATGCGCTTGAAGCCTTTAAAATATTTGATGACTTTTCTTTCAGCGGTTAGCTGGTCAAAATATTCCCGATCAAGGTTTTTGTGAAAGTGTGTTGCACCAGCACCCGATGCTTCAGGACCGGATTTTTTAAACCGTGCCGTGATAATATCTTTTGCTGCATCAACACCAACAATATAGAGATTAATCTGCCCCTTATTGTTTCTGCTTGGGCGGCGTGGCCATACCGCACGCCATCCCGCTTGCCCCTTAATCCCCCAGATACGTCGTCCCTCACGGGGGCGGACATAATTATAAACCGCTTGTGTGTGTCCACCACCGGTATCAATACAAGCAGCCGTTATCCTGATGCCATCTTTATAGCCTGGATGTGGCCAGCGTCTTGTAAGGTATTCATCCAGCTGGTCCCATACTTCAAAAGAAGAGGGATCACCAAGGATGACCTGATAATCAATATGCCAGCTTTCTTCACTGCGTCCCCATCCAACCACTTCAAGTTCTAAGCGGTCATTTTGCACATCAATGCCTGCTGTCAACACGACGGCTTGTTCTGGTGCCAATGGATAATCTTCGCGTTTTGCATAGAGGCTATCAGGGTCAACAACTTCGCCTGTTCTGTCTTCCCATGGCTCTCCAAGCACTGTGTTGACAAAAGGCTGCAAAAGTGCCGGATCATCCTTGGCATCTAAAAACTCTCTTGCGCATTCCCCCCAAGTAAGCCAAGGGGAATAGAGTGCCGAAATATGGTAAGAACGCAAATTTGGTCTGCTTGATTCACTGGTTGGCACCCAGCACGCACCTCTTTCTTCACTCATGAGATCTGTTTTTCTGTGCTCGGCATGTTCATGACCACAATGCGCACAAACAAACACAGCTTTTTCGGGGGCGCCTTTTGGCCACTTAATTTGTGACCAAACAATGGGCTGTAGAACACCACATGCATCACAAGGGACATTGTAATATCGTTGGTCTCCTAGCACGAAATCTTTGGCGATACGGCTTGTGTCACGGTGGGTCGGTGTGGACAATTTAAAAATCTTTCTCTGCACAAAGGTTGAGGTCCGCTTTTCGGCAATCATCACCGGATCACCTTCGTTATCCACACTGAGAGGATAGGCGTCCACCTCATCTAAAATCAGATAACGAATAGGCATGGAACGCAAACCAGCTGCACTGTTTGCTCCTGTAAGCATCAATGCCCCACCATCAAACTCTTTCGAAAACATTGTATTACCGCTGTCGCGTGCCCGCGCTGGGGCAATGCGTTCGCTTAAAGCAGGGCTTGCCATAATCATTGGGTCAAGACGGGTTTTTGATAATTTCTTCGCTGTCTCAACCGTTGGCATCACATAAAGGGCAGGTCCCGGACTATAATGAATGGCATAACCGCAAAAGTTCAATCCTGCTTCAGACATGCCAATCTGCGCCCCTTTCATGACAATGGTTGTTTCAATTGGCACGTAAGAGGAAAGGTTATCCATGATTTCACGCAAATAAGGGGTACGCTTTGTCCTCCAAAGCCCAGGCTCAGCACTTGCTACGGTGCTAAGATACCTATTCTTGTCCGCCCATTGCGAAACCGTGTACGGTGGGTCTGGTTGTCGTGCGTCATTGGCATTGGCGAAAAATTCTTCGACTGCATTTTCATCCATTATTCGTTTCTTGCAAGTGCTCTAACTCTGGAGAATGAGGATCATGAAAAGGCACTGGAATATTAACCGCCTCAAGCAAAGCGGTTCTCATATAATAATCAATAGCACCAATAAGGCTGGCCGCATCACATCCAACTTGTGCAGCAATGCTTGCACCAAAACGATGAGGAAAATTCAACATAGCATCACGGTGCGCTCTTCCAAACTCACGCGCTGCCTTTTTCACTTCTTCACGATCGACAGTTGTTTCGCGTAACTTTTCCAGAGCAATCTTTTCTTTTGCTAGTGCAACTTGCATCCGCTCCAGTTTTATCTTGTATTCGTTGGCTCCATCTGTGGAGGCTTGTTTGATCTTTGTCCGCGGTTGTCCATCAGGTGCTAAAAGTGAGGCAGGGTGTTTTGTAGGATTCTCATTCCAGATAGCTGTTGCAAGCGCTTCATTGACAGAACCATCTTCAAAAAGAGCTGTATCAAATTTACCTGTCTTTATCCGAGAAACCACCGCATTATGTGAAACACCCATCTTTTTTGCAAACGCACGAACCGATAGACCTTCACGAGCTTTCTTATTCATAGTTGCTCCTTGCCTTTTTCTCTGCCATAAGAAGTAAGAGTTTACGGTGTTACGAATGATTGACAATCGGGTATAATCCGGTATATATTCCGGTATGAAAACAGATACACTCCAAATTACACAAGAATTGTTGGCTCTCATTGCTGAAATTGATGAGTTCAAAGGGGCATGGCGCGCCCTTGGTACTCTTGCACCTGAGCGATTGAACGCTCTTCGTCATATTGCTACTGTTGAAAGTATTGGATCTTCCACACGCATTGAAGGGAGTAAGTTAACAGACCGCGAAATCGAACAGCTTTTGGTAAACTTAGAAATTAAACGTTTCAAGAGTCGTGATGAACAAGAAGTTATCGGTTATGCCAAGGTTATGGAAACAATCTTTCAATCTTGGAGTGATATTTCTATTACTGAAAATCATATTAAACAACTTCATCGTGATCTTTTGTGTAATAGTGAGAAAGATCAACGACATCGAGGTGAATATAAGACTTTACGCAATGATGTAGCAGCATTTAATTCTCAAGGGAAAATGGTTGGCATTGTTTTTGAAACAGCTACACCATTTGATACACCATACCGAATGCAAGAGCTTATTACTTGGTTCAATAAAACCAATGAATTAAAGGATCTTCATCCTTTACTTACGATTGGTATTTTTAATGTAACATTTTTAGCTATTCATCCTTTTCAAGATGGAAATGGACGTTTAAGCCGTATCTTAACCACCCTTCTTTTGTTACAAAAAGGTTATGTTTATGTACCATATTCATCACTTGAAAGCATTATTGAGAATAATAAAGAAAGCTATTACTTAGCTTTAAATCAAACTCAAAAAACAATTTATACTAAAACACCCAATTGGGAGCCTTGGATACTCTTTTTTTTACGTGCTCTACAAAAACAAAAACGCCAATTAGAAATAAAAATAGAGAGTGAAAAAAATGCTCTTTTTTCCTTATCTGAATTGGCTCTTAATATTCTTGATTATGTGCGTAATCACGGACGTGTTACAACCCGCGATATGGTACGTGAGGTTGGTGCAAGCCCTAATACACTTAAAGTAACTTTTACATCATTAGTTGAAAAAGGTCTTTTGATACGTCATGGTGGTGGACGATCAACTTGGTATAGTGCACCTTAATTTTATTGCCTTCTTAACCACCTCCCCATTGTTGAGAACGGGGAGGGGAGATGTGTCTTAAGCTAAGCAGCTTTCACGACAGATCTTTCTAAGACTTGTTTTGCTTCTTTGATTAAAGCTTTATAATGTTTGCTTTCTTCTACCAATGTAAAGGCTTTGACAAGATGCATATGGAGAGGTCCATAAATGTAAACAGCCTTTTTAGTTGGAGACATTTTATCCCAATCTTTTGGGAAAGCAAAACGTATATCATCACAATAATCAACAGATTGGCTTTTTAGTTTCTTTTCACACTCAATAAAGTAACGACGAGCCTGTCGTCCTTTCTCATTGCGTTCAACCATGGAAAGCTCTTTCGCCATGTCTAAAGTGAGATGGTATTCTTTACTTATAACATTTTTACGTTTCTCATTTTTGAGAAACGTAAAACCATAATCTTGATTTTCCAAAAATCCATATTCTTTAATACGGCGTACAATCCAATCTGCAAATTTAGAGTTGACTTCTAAGAACATATATAATTCACGTGCGTTAACAGTTTGAACAGTTTCTTGTCCAATCATTTGTTCTTTAATTTCTATGAGAGTGTTCATGATGAACTCCTATTGGTTAGAGGTTTCTTATTGACATTCCAGAAGAATGCCGGGCGCTAAGAAACACGGCCAATAGTCCGTCGTTACGCTTTCCCCATAAAGAGTATTGTATAGCGTAACCACACCCGACAAGATCTTTATACGCTACAGCATATAATGAGTCAAAATCTTTAATGCTCAGAAGATAGATTGTTTCGGCAATCCATCCGCTATTGGTTTAAGGTGTTTCTTAGGCACCTAATTCGAAAATATATATTAACGCAACAATGTCAAGAATAAAAATAATTTTTATCTAAAAATAATCGCGTACTGTACAGTGTACATATTGAAATTGTTATTTATCAATGTGTTATGTGTACAATGTACAGTCAATTTGAAAATTCTGTCGCTAGCGATAGTTCGCGCTCGTCCGCCCCGCAACAGACCCAACCCGCTGGGAAGTACCTTTTATATTGATTTTATTATATTTTTTTGGAAATAGGAGAGGCATAATTGGCAATTTTCTTTAATTAATATCCTCCCCACTCTGAAAGCAGGGAAGATGAGATTGTATTTTAAATTTAAGCAGCTTTCGTAACAGATTTTTCTAAGACCTGTTTTGCTTCTTTAATGAGAGCTTTGTATTTTCTGTTCTCTTCATCCACTCTGAAGGCATCAAGAAGACGCATATGAATAGGACCTAGAAGATACAAAACTTTTTCACCAGCGTTCATACCTTCCCAATAGCTTGGCAAATCAAAGCGTGTATCACAATCATAATTGGTCTGCTCCTGACTCTCGAGTTCTATCCAGCGGTCAATGATCTTAGCACGCAGCACTGTACTGTACCCTGAAACTAATATAAGACATTCACGCTTAGGTAGGTTGTAGCAGACTAATTTGCGTCCTGTAGAATCCTTATAATTTCCTTGAAATTTACTCACCTCAATTTTGAGGTCAGTGCATATTTGTCGAATATCTCTTACAATATTGTCATGCCTTTTATCACATAATTCCGCAATTTCACGGCTAGACATTGTTAAAGTGGTTTGGGAGTTTACTAAATTGTTCATAACGAACTCCTATCTATTTAGATGTCTTCTATTCATACCCCAAGGGGTATCGGGTGCTAGAAAACACGGTAGATAGTCCGTCGTTATGCTTTTCCCAAAAGGGTATTGTATAGCGTAACTACACCCGACGAGACCATTATATGCGACGAGCATAGAATGAGTCAAAGCCTTAATGTGCGGAAAATAAACTGTTTCGGCAATTCATCCGCTATCTATCAAGGTGTTTTCTAGGCACCTAATTTAACGATATATGTTTTCTGTGAATCTTGTCAAGAAAGAAAATCCTATTGTATAGCACATAAACATAGCTTAAGAGCATTATTTAGCTTTCTTATTGGCGGCATATTCTTGACGAGCAAGTTGGTACTGTATGTTGGCAATTAATCTTTTATTGGCTTTTTTTACGATAGCACTTGCAATTTCTGGCTTGGACATCACCCCAGCAATTGAGGGTCCCTCTTGTTTTGCAATAGGGAATTGATCTCCATCCGCTCTTTGAAACACATTCCCATTCAGCTTTTTTAATTCAACACGCTTTGGAAAACTCCCACCTTTGATAAAAGCATGGGGTAAGATTTCTTTTTTTCCAAACATTTTGTAAGTTACGCCGCGTTTTGTTTCTTCTGCTTGAAAAAATTTAAGAGGTATCGGTGTTCCAGAACCAATGATATCTGTCTCAAGAAACTTTGCTGTAGCTTTTTCTTTAATATAAACACCTTTTTTGACACGCTTTGATTGGGCAGATGTAACATCGGCAATTTGTTTTTCTGCAAAGCGTTCGACTTGTTTTGC
>NZ_JBHIMR010000025.1:0-7760 GCF_042194215.1 Bartonella sp. MR100HLJHH | reverse complement strand
GGATCATTCTTGTTATCAGCCAACTGAACCGCATTATGGGCTGCTTCATCTGGTGTTGTAAGAATACCATTGAGGAAAACATGAACCTTGCCATCAGAACCAGCTTGTAAATGCTTTTCTCCCTCTGACGTTAAATAGTGATATAGAGGAAACAATCCCGTCATTTCAAGCAAAGCAAGGATGAGGGATTGTTGATCATCACAAACAAAACTTAAGGTTTGCATTCATCCGCGTTTTTATACCTTTTACAAAACGGGCTGTTTAAGCGCTTTTCGACACTTCTCTGTGGGATGACAGCACCAAGCTGACAAATGGGAAGGTCTTTATAATTATAGCACCAATATGGACCACCGTATCTATCACGAAATCCTGCTTGGACCATACAAGCATCAATGGATGCCATTTGATTTAAACTGAGGTTTCTATTTTCTGAATCAGGATCGATAAGACTCGGCATTCCACATTCTAATAAAGCTTTTCCTATCTCAGTAAAATCTGCTCCCTCCTTCAACCACCCATGTACTTCCCCTGGAGGAGGTTTGTCAATATTTGATATGTCACATCCAGAGACACTTAACAGAACTATCCCACTTAATAATTTAAACAGTGTATTCATTTTTTCTCCATAAATAACCTAAACCTAAATTATCTAAAATTGCATAAGGTGCATAAATTTTTGCATTATGATGTATTCCATAATTATCTTGACATTTTTTCCCCGCATTACCATAACACTTATGGGTACTAGGGTTATGCCCGATGAACGCTCCCCCTTGCTCTATCATTGGAGTTGCTGGTGGAAATATTGCATAAGGGAACCTCAAGGGTACCTTATAAGCAGTAGGTGGATTGTAACCAAATCCTGTACCTATGGGATCGAATATATGGTTTTGTAAATAAATATAATCTTTTTTACCATCACTCACATAATAGAGTGCATTCGCTATCGATAGAGAGTTATCAGCGGGTCCAAAAAGATAGATATCTGTTTTTTCTGCTATACCGTGAATGCCATGCTTTTCAAAGTCACGCATTCCATTACCCACTGTCAAACTACCCCGGCTATGCGCACTAACAATCGCCCCTGTATTGCCATAACGATAGGTAAAATCTTGGAATTTCTTGGTCGAATTACTCCATCCCCCAAAATACTCATAAATTGCTACCCCATATTCTACTAGCTTGTCTTTAGCTTGGGGGTGGTAGGTAAAATAAAGGGGTTCATGCGCATTATCAGCCAACTGAACCGCATTATGGGCTGCTTCATCTGGTGTTGTAAGAATACCATTGAGGAAAACATGAACCTTGCCATCAGAACCTTCTTGTAAATGCTGCTTTTCCTCAGCCGTTAATAATGTGGTTGAGGAAACAATCCCGCCATTCCAAGTGAAGGCAAGGAGGGGGATTGTTGATCATCACCAATAGAAACACTTAAGGTTTGCATTCAAGTTGTTCTGAATGCTTTTTACAATAAGGGCTATTTAAGCGTCTCTCAACACTTCGCTGAGGCATGACAGCACCAGGACGACATATGGGAAGATTGTCCGATTTATGGTTTTCACACCAATCTTGTATTGTAAAGCTAGGGCGAAAACCTGATTGCGCCATACACATTTCAATACTGGCAAATTGATTCAAATCTAGCGCCACAACCTTATTAAGGTCCGGTACTCCACATTCTAAAAGTATTTTATTTCTCCATAATGCTGGAGAAAGTGAGGGAATTGAGTTAACACATCCAGTGATACTTAACAAAGCCATGCAACTCAATATTTTTAAGATTTTCTTCATTTTTCCCCTCTTTCAATGGATTTATTTACGATAAAACAGCTCATAAGCCTGTTGATATTTCCTGTCACCGCTTCATTAAAACAACGGTGAACAATATTGAAATGGTTAGTTGAGGAAACAATCCCGCCGTTCCAAGCAAAGGCAAAGATGGCGGATTGTTGATTATCACTTAAGGCTTGCATTCAGATGCATTTTTATACCTTTTACAAAACGGGCTGTTTAAGCGCTTTTCGACACTTCTCTTCGGGATGACAGCACCAGGCTGACAAATGGGCAAGTTTTCGGCTTTATAGTTTTGACACCAAGTTCCTCCCCATTTATCTTTATAGTGGAATCCTGCTTGAACCATACAGGCATCAATTGTTGCCCATCCATTATTGTTTACCTCTTTATTTTCTGAACCAGGATCGATAAGACTCGGCATTCCACATTCTAATAAGGCTTTTCCTACCTCAGTAGAATCTGCTCCTGGCTTCTCCCACATATTCACGTACCCTGGAGCAGGTTTGTCAATGTTTTCAATGTCACATCCAGTAACCGTTAACAGAATGAGCAGGCTTAATAAATTAAACAACACTTTCATTTCTCCCTCTGACGTTAAATAGTGATATAGAGGGAACACTCCCGCCATTCCAAGTGAAGGTAAGGAGGGGGATTGTTTGATCATCACAAACAAAACTTAAGGCTCGCATTCAGGTTGTTCTGGATGCTTTGTACAAAACGGGCTGTTTAAGCGCTTCTTGACACTTCGCTGTGGTATGACAGCACCTGGACGACAAATGGGAAGGTTTTCGGCTCTAAAAGTATAACATGGCCCTCCCGCTCTTGCTACTTCTTCATCTTTATAGCGGAATCCTGATTGGAGCATGCAAGCATAAGTTGTTGCTTTAGCATTAATACTCTGCTGTTGGTTTTCTGGATCGATATCATAAGGCGTTGGCATACCACATTCTAACAAAGCTTTTCCTACCTCAGTAAAATCAGTAACACTATTTTTCTCCCACATACTCAAGTACCCTGGAGCAGGCTTGTCGATGTTACATCCAGCGATATTTAACAGAATGAGACCGCTTAATAATTTCAAGATTTGTTTCATTTTTTCCTCCCTGAATATTTTGAATAAATTGGCGTACGATTAGGTAAACCATAGAACTTTGTACAAGCATCACTTGGATGTCCATAACAAGCATGGACACTGGGGTAGCCCTTAAATATTTGCCCTCTCTCTTTCCAGGGACCACTTCCAGGAGGTATTTGCTCAAAAGTGTAAGGATTTTTGCCAAATACAACACCAACAAAATCATCTGCATGATTTTCCAAGCCGACAGTGGTTTGCTTGCCATCCCTTAAGATATATAATGTATCTGCCATGTCTTGAGTATTATAAGCTGGTCCAAAGAAATTAATCGTTGTTTCCTTTGCTATACCATGAACACCATGCTTTTCTAAATCATGCGATCCATTGCCCGCTGTCATACTGCCGCGGCTATGCGCATCAGTATGCAATCCTATATTGCCAAGGCTATACAACAGATTCTGGTACTTCTTCGTCGAATTGGTCAGAGCACCCAACTTACCTTCTAGAAAATACTGATACCCTGCAATGAACCCCTCTACCAAGAGCGAATCGCTATGAGGGAACATCAGAAAATAGTGCGGATCATTCTTGTTATCAGCCAACTGAACCGCATTATGGGCTGCTTCATCTGGTGTTGTAAGAATACCATTGAGGAAAACATGAACCTTGCCATCAGAACCAGCTTGTAAATGCTTTTCTCCCCCTGACGTTAAATAGTGATATAGAGGAAACAATCCCGCCATTCCAAGCGAAGGCAAGGATGGCGGATTGTTGATCATCACTTAAGGCTTGCATTCAGGTTGTACTGGACTTCTTTTACAAAACGGGCTGTTTAAGCGCTTTTCGACACTTCTCTTCGGAATGACAGCACCTGGACGACAAATGGGAAGGTTTTCTTCTCTAAATGTATAACACCAGTTTCCTCTCCCTTTATAATGGAATCCTGCTTGAACCATGCAAGCATAAATTGTTGCATCCTCATTAATACTAAGCTTTCTGTTTTCTGAATCAATATCAAAAATGCTTGGCATTCCGCATTCTAACAAGGCTTTTCCTACTTCAGTAGAATCTGCACCTACCTTCTCCCACATACTCACATACTCTGGAGGAGGCTTATCAATGTTTTCAATGTCACATCCAGCTACACTTAATAGGACTATACCACTCAATAATTTCAAAATTTGTCTCATTTTTTCTTCCATAAATGCTCTAAAATTGAATAAGTTGAATTAATTTGTTTAGTAGGCGGTATTCCATAATTAGTTATACACGCTTTACTTGCATCACCATAACAATTATGGGGACTAGGATCATACCCGCCTAACGCCCTCCCTCCCTCTATCAATGGAGAGGTTGCTGTAGTCAATAAACTGGTTCCTACAAACAGCGTCATATATAAAGGATTTTTTATACCTTTCTCCAAAAGTGAAACATCTAGATTTAAAGGTACTTTATAAAAAGTAGGTGCATTGTAACCAAACAACGTGCTAATGGGGTCAGATGCATGGCTTTGTAAGTAAACATGATCATTTTTGCCATCGCTTACGACATATAATGCATTCGCTATAGATCGAGCATGATCCGCTGGTCCAAAAAGATAGATATCTGTTTTTTCTGCTATACCGTGAATGCCGCGCTTTTCAAAGTCACGCAGTCCATTGCCTACTGTTAAGCTACCACGACTATGCGCACTAACAATAGCCTTGTCATTACCATAACGAGAGGTAAAATCTTGGAATTTCTTGGCCGAATTACTCCATCCCCCAAAATACTCATAAATTGCTACCCCATACTCTACGAGCCTGTCTTTAGCTTGTGGGTGGTATGTAAAATAAAGGGGTTCATGCGCATTATCAGCTAATTGGACAGCACGATAGGCAGCCTCATCTGGTGTGTTAAAAATACCATTATAGAACATACGCCTGTTGCCATCAGAACCAGCTTGTAAATGCTTTTCTTCCTCTGGTTTTAAATAGCGATACAGAATTATTGGTTTTCCATCACTGCCTTTTATATACTCTCCATTTTCATCGGTTAAATAGAGGACATTGCCATTTTCATCATGCGCAACCTCACCTACTGGGTGCTCTTTGACATTTGCGACTTCGCGTATTTTGTCCCAGTATCCCAATCCTTCATCCGATAAATCATTGATCATATCTACGCGATTATGCACTGCTCCCTCAAGCGGTGCGACATCTAGCTGTCCTACTGCCTGGTGTGCTGCTGCGGTGTTGCGGTTGAGTGCATCAATGATTTGTCCAGCATCTTGCCCCATCGCCCTCTGTCCAGTTGTATCAGTAAGGATGATAGTCCCATCACTGATAGCAGATTTGGTTTCCCCTTCTGCTCCATCCTTGGCTTTGCCGTGATTTAAAACATTCTTGGCAATGTTCTTTATCGTGTCGTTCCCAGAAATGCTAAACCCATGGCTGCTGGCTTTAGCATGGGCACCGTTGTTGATGTCACTGGTGCTAATGCTTCCAGTGGTCAGGCTGTTTTTGTCCGCCGGCGCGGTGCTGGCAATGATGCCTCCGGTTAGGGTCGTTTTGTCTTTAACAATGATATTAAAGCCGCCATCACCAGCTTTGATGCCTGATTGCTCCACAACACTATGATAATCGCTGGAGGATTTATCCTTTTGGAAAGAGGCGCTCATGGAGCCCCCACCACCCGTTTGTCCAGCACCAAACCCAACAGAAACAGAGTCTTGCTTGCTGGAAGTTTGTCCCGTATCACTGCGGCTGGTAATGGCAAAATCACCACCAACCTCTATTTCTACACGCTCTCCAGAAACCACGGCGCCTGCCAATGTGGTGTTTGCCCCACTCGTGGTATGAACTGTGCCGGTGCCAATAATATGGCTGTTTTTGTGATGCACTTCATCACTGGAACCTTCCCCTTGACTAAAAGAAGCACTACCCGTTGCCCCTGCGCCACCCGTGCCATAACCGGTGCCAACACTCATTGAAGAACTTTCACTGCTATTTTGTGTGCTTTGCGTGTTCTGCGCACTTTCAAAGGTGATATCTTTACCTGCTTCCATGGTGATATTTCCGCTCTGTGCATCATTTTCCAGCACATAGATTGGATTGGTACCAGCAATAATATCAGCGCCAACACTATGGATGCTGCCTTCGTGAGCATGCATATTAATAGAACGCCCGCCTTCTATACTATTTGTTACCGCAGTAGATGTCTGAACAGAGGCTTCTGTTTTCTCAGTTTTAAAGCCCACGGTTACACTGCCAGATGCGCCAGCCATATTGGCAAGAGCATCCTTGGTGGAGCCCCCCATCCCTCCTAATGGGTTACTCAGTCCTTTGGTTATGTTCCCCTTTTCCCCTGTGTTGCCAGTCAGCCAATTAATAAAGTTCTCTCCTTTATTAAAGAGGTGATTGATTTTCATGCCAGTCAGTATGCCATTAATAACTGTGTTATTTCCATCCTTATTGTTCATACGGTCCGCTGAATCTTTTAAGCCTTGTACCGTGCCAAGGACACCGATATCAACGGAAGTTGTCACACCAGCAAAAGACTTTTCATGCTTTTCTTTTGCGTTAGAGGTATCATAGCTTTCTGATAGGGTGATATTATTGCCGGAATCAATGTTGACATCACGATCCGCCAAAACATTGGTCGCTTGTAAGTTCACATCATTGTCAGCAGTAATCTGCACATCTTGGCGTGCCGTGATGTGTGATTGTGTGGAAGTGGTTTCCCATTGATCGCCCGTATCTTTGGCGCTTGCAATTCCAACACCTACAGAAGCACCGCTGTTGCTCTTTTCAAACTGAATGCCAAAGCCTGTGCGTTCTTCCTTTGAGCTTGCCCTATGACGATTGTGACCAGGTGAAACATTCACATCATGGGCTGCCGAAACATGAATATTTTCTTGCGCAGTAAAATCAGAGCCCTCCACGTTCACATCTTTTTTGGTGGCGGTGATGGTGATATTTTTCCCATTGAGAGAAGAGCCTTGATGCTCAAAACTCTCTTCATTTTCTGTCTTTCCCTCACTCCCGTATATCGACACAAAACCCTTGCCCGATCCCACACCAAAACCCGTTTCATGGGTCTCTGAATGGCTGCTATGGTGGTCCGTCATGCCATCAATTGTCACATTTTCTCCCGTCACATGAATATCTTCATTTGCAAACATATGAGAAGCAGTGATTGTGGTCTCTTTGTCTGATTGCGTGATAATGTTGCCCGTTGCCCCAAGGATAGAGGAGACCGTTGTGGTATGCGATTGAGATGTATCGGACGATTCCTCATGCAAAAAGCCACTTGATGACGATTGTGCTTGCTGATCCAAGTGTTCTTGGGCGCCTTTGATGACAATCTTTCCCCCAGAGTGAATGGTAATATCCGCTTGTTTCTGTTCTCCTGGTGCTTCCTCTCCTGACGTTTCCTCTGCCTTACCGGCTATGAGCGTCGAGGCTAAAATTTCCGTGTTGTTTCCAGATTCAATGGCAACGCCTTCACCCCCAGATATGAGTGAACCGGAAACTTGGGTAGCATCCACCTTGTTATGCACAGATTTGCTGCTACTAAATGCTCCACCGTCTTTATGGTACGACATCTCATAGTGTAAGCTATCCTCTGCATTGGTGATCAGAACATCGTTGCTGGCTTTCAGCCCCACCTTGCCCTCAGCCGCAACAGAACTTCCCGTGATGGTGAGATCATGCTTCTTTCCATCCTGCCCTGCAATGACAGTGGTATCACCTCCCGATTTTATCGAAGAGCCAACCGCATGAGAGGCTTGCATATCCACTTTCGTGTTTTTGCCCTGAAGATGATACTCCATTTCATCGTTTCTCACCCCTATTGTTACCTCCCCTTGGGCGCCAAGACCAACATTGCCCTTCGCATCGATATCGGAAGC
>NZ_JBHIMR010000024.1:1807-7964 GCF_042194215.1 Bartonella sp. MR100HLJHH | reverse complement strand
GCAGCAAAGACGGCAGCTGGTGACAATATTTTCAATATGCGTGATTTCAACTTTTCCCCTGAGAACACGCCTGCAATTAATATCTCAACACAAAGTGAAACGATTGAAGATGGCTATGATTATGGAATAAGGCGGCGTGTTTTAACGCTAGATGTTGAATGTTATGCGACATGTGAAGATGGAGCACGTTTTGTAGACCAACTAGCATGGGAAGTTGAGGAGGTTTTCTACGCTAATCCCAATCTCAACAACACAGTTGAGACATGCCGCCTACAAAATATTGCTTTTGCCTTTGGCGATAATGGCGCCCTAGCGCTCCATGGTGCAATTTTAACCTTTGAAGTCATTTATGTGACAAATATCCCCAACATGGATGAAGAAGAAGGCAGTGTAACAGCAAGACTCGTTGAACCTTTCTTAAGCTTTGAACCAGAAACAGGCGTGAGAAATAAAGATAAATACCATAAAATTGAAGGTGGACATGTTAGAGCGGCGCGATAAAGAAATCACCGATCTAAAAAGACGTGTGGCCAATATGGTTGTGGTGGGGAAGATTAGCCATGTCGACCATAAAAACGCACGCTATCGGGTAAAAAGTGGCAATCTCATCAGTGACTGGATTCCAGACACACAAGCCCGCGCCGGTAAAACACGCTCCTATGAAGGGCGCGATGTTGGAGAGCAAGTAGTTGTTATCTCGTCATCAGGGGATTTATCACAAGGGGTGATTGTTGGTTCACTTCACACCGATGCTAATCAAGCAGCCGATAAAGGCAGCATTCACCGAACGATATACCCTGATGGAACCCGCCTTGAATATGATGATGAACAAAACACTTATGGAATTCATATCAAATCAGGGGGGAAATTTATCCTGACGATTGCTGATGGTGTGTCACTAAAAGGTGATGGTGGCAAGCTAGAGCTTACCGCACCGGAAGGCATAAAGATTGTTTCAGAAAGCGATATAAATTTAAACGCAAAGGGCGGCATCTCTTTGAAGGCAGGTGGTGGCGTTTCTCTGAATTCGAATGATAGTATCTCTCTTCATTCTGGAAATAATGTTTCCATTCATTCAAGTGGACTAAAGCATAACGACACCAATGTAGGAGCAACACATGTTCATGGTGGTGTTTCCCCTGGTGGTTCTATGACAGGAGGTCCCAATTGAACAGTGGAATGGACCGTACAACGGGAAAGTCATTGACCGGCATTGATCATTTACGCCAATCAATCCTTGATATTTTGTCAACGCGGATTGGTTCGCGTGTAATGCGGCGTGATTATGGTTCACATGTTGCAGAACTCATTGATGCTCCAGTGAATAATGCTTTTGCTGTTGCTCTTTATGCTGCTGTTGCTGAGGCTTTAGACAAGTGGGAACCGCGTTTTAAATTGAAAAAAATTGATTTTAAATGGAGTGAGGCTGGACAAGTTTCTTTGTCCTTTGAAGGCATTTATTTGCCATCCGGCAAGCCCATTACCATGGAAGGATTATTGATAAAATGAATGGAGTACTTGCAAAACCGGAAATCATCACAGAACTTTCTTTTGAGGAAATACGCGCTGCTGCTCTTGCCCATTTAAAAGAGCTTTTGCCTGAATATACCATTCTTGAAAGTGATCCGGCCGTAAAAGTCATTGAGGCTTTTAGCTATCGAGAACTGCTTTTAAGACAGCGTATTAACGAAGCGGCACGCAACAACATTCTTGATTTTGCAAGCGGTGAATCTCTTGATGCTTTGGGAAACTGGCATGGTCTTGCCCGCATGGATGGTGAAAGTGACGAGAGATATCGTGAACGCATAGAGCTTCATGCCCGTGGTGGCAATGGTAGCGGGACAGAGCCCTATTACAAGCTTATAGCCTTAACAGCAGATAATCGTGTTAAGGATGCGATTGTTTACCGTAAAGGCAAAGATCCAACCATTTATGTTGCTCTTTTTGGCAACAATGAAGAAGGAACGGCATCTGAAGATCTCATACAAACAGTTTCAGAAGCTCTTCACAGAAAAAATATCATCATGACCAATGATACAATCATTGTTCACGCTGCTGTCAAAAAAGTGCTGGATTTAGAGGCAGATGTTTGGCTGTTACCAGAAACATCTTTGAAAATTCTTACAACAATGGAAACAAATTTAAGAGCAGCATGGAGACAAGAACAAGCCATTGGTCGTGAATTAAGTTTGTCGTGGTGGATTTCAAAACTAATGATTTCTGGTGTCCAAAAAGTCATTGCCATTACACCAACACAAGACAGTACGGTTTGTGATGAAGAAGTTTTATCGATTGGAAAAATCACCTTAAACTTCAAAGGGCGTGCGCGCTAATGGTTGGTTCCCTCCTTCCCACAAACGCGACAGAATTTGAAAAGCGCCTTGCCGATGTTTGCGATTTTCATCAAGATATTGATGGTTCTGTTTTGGGGATTTCACGCGCAAAACTGATCACACGCCCTCCCCGCTTCTTGCCGTGGTTGATTGAAGAATACGGGCTTGGAGAACTTACACCTTATGTTCCAAACCTCTATGATTTGATTGATCAAGGGCTTCAATGGCAGCGGATACGTGGCTCACTTGCAGCAATAGAGATGGGGCTTGAATGGCTAGGGATTTCGGCGCGCTTTCAACCCGCATGGACGGGGCGGGCATGGTGGAATTCCTTTCAACTTGATTTTGATCAGTTGCCTGAACGGAAAAGCCTTGAAGCCATTGAAGCAATCACAGACCTTTCCAAAAGTTTGCGCTCTGATTTTCGTCGAGGGACCTATGGTTATGATGTTCAAGCCATGGAAGGCAATATGTCACGCCTTGATGACAGCATGTTGGAGTATGAAAGTGGTGTTAGCTTAACAGCTGGGGGCACTTTGTTTTCCTTTGGGCGCACAACAGAGATAGAGCACGTTCTCTTAAGAGAAGAAGGCAGGCTTATTGGTAATTGGATAGATGATGGGGATGAAGAGTTAAGCTGGGACCAAATCGATTACCCATGGGACATGGCAAATTTTCCGTGGTGTTCGGTCAAAAAACATGAACGCGATATGCTGATGGCAGAGTGGTTTCATGGTCGCACGCTTTATCTCGTGTTAAGAGACAGCCAAGATGCCGTGATTGGGTATCAAAGATGCTATGCTGTAGCGCCTGTCGAACAGGTTTTAGAGGGTGTTTACAGCCATTCAGGCAATCACTATCAGCCCTCCCCGAGGGGCACGGCGCTTCTTGTTGCAGCCCGCACAGACTTTCGCGATGTTGACGGCAAACAAGCAGCATTTGTTTCTGTTCTCGTTCATGCCACCCCCAAACAAGATATCCCCCTTGGCAAACTTTGGTTGGAGCCTGATGAACTCAATGGCGGTGTCGAGATACTCAAAACGCCAATTAATATTCCTTTGCGTGCCGATGTTCGCGAACAATTCAAGATTTTATTGAGGTTTTAATATGAAGCATGAAAGTGGTCTACCGTTTGCAATTGACAGATCTCGCGGCAAAGAGGAACAACAAAGCGTTGTCTTTTACGGCACGCGTCCGTTTATTCAAAGTGGTGAACTGAATGAAGTTCAAACCATTATAAGGGGACGGCATGACCGTTTGGGGCGCCTTGTGGCACAAGAAGGAGACCGCGTTGAACGGGCTGATGCTTTTGTCAACAAAGAGACAAGGACTGTCACTTTAACGGATGGCAAAATTTATATCGCAGGCGATATTTTCCCCGTAGCACCCGCTGTACTCAACAATGTTTCCATGATTGGACGCTTGGAAATTGGTGTGAAGCTGCAAAAAAAATGGATAACACACGAAGATGATCCGGAGCTCTTGGGGCAAGTCCCTGGCACCTTGGCAGAAGGAGAAGTAGGCGCCGCACGCGAAACAGCAAAGCTTGTTTGGGCACTGAAAGAGGATGCGCAAAGTGGCACTTTCTTTCCCGTTTATATTTTACAAGATGGTGTTCTGATTGATCAAAAATCACCCTCATTGCTTGAACCCGCCATGCAAGCTATTGCGACGTATGACAGAGCCCATGGGCATTATATCGTGAGTGGCTGCCGTGTGAGCGCATTGGGAGCAAATAATGGTTGCCAAGTGTTTAGTATTCAAGAAGGAGAAGCCAATATCAATGGCTTTAAACGCAAGCGCTTAGCCGCTTTGCGTCATGAAGAGATGCAAGATTTTTCGACAAGCGTTGTTCCGAGCGAAACGCATATTTTTGCGCCTCCAAAAGGGAAAACAAGTTTTACCTTTAAACCCTATTATTTTCCTATTGCCGATATTCAGTCTCTTTTGTTGACAAAAGAAAAAACCGTTAACGTCACCCGTGGTGCCGTTGCCGCTGGGCGTGATGGTGTTCCTGATAAAAGCATCACCGCGTTTATTAAAGTTGTTCAAGGAAACAAGGAATTTAAAGAAGGCACAGATTTTAAAAAAACCGGAGACACCATTGATTGGGCTCCCTTAGGAGATGAACCTTTACTGGGCAGCACCTATAAAGTGACTTACCGCACCCGCGCAAAAATCACGGCTGATAAAGTAACAGAGCAGGAAATCACAGTCTCAGGTGGGGCGCAAGGTGGTGATATTATCGTCAGTTACACTTACAAATTACCCCGCATTGACCGTATAGGTCTCAACACAGGGGGCAATGTGGTTTACATCAAAGGTATCTCGGCAGATCACCCCATGGCACCCAGTGTCCCTGATGATGTGTTGTCCCTTGCAACGATCACCAACAATTGGCTTGAAACGCCGGTTGTGGTCAATGATGGCACACGTGTTGCCCCCTATGATGAGATGTGGCGCTATTTTCAACGGGTGCTTTCGCTTGACCGTCTCATGCAGTTAGAGCGTATTAAAAGCAATGTGGACTCTAAAGAACCTGTTGCCAAAAAAGGTATGTTTGCTGATCCCTTTCTAGATGACTCTTACAGAGATGGAGGCTTTCAACAAACGGGGGCTGTAGGCAATGGCATTTTGCAGCTTGCTATTGACCCAACATTCTATACCGCTCCTTTAAAAGCGCCTGTTACCCTTGACTGGACAAATGAAGTGATCATTGCGCAAGAGTTGACAACGGCTTGCGAAAAAATCAACCCCTATCAAAATTTTGCACCCCTGCCTGGTACAGTAACCCTTGACCCCGCGACAGACTTTTGGCACGAACAGCGCACCGATTGGCTCTCAAGCGTGACCAATCAACTGAACATGGGATGGAACCGTGGGAGAAGCATTCGTAAAACAGAAATCAGTGATGATTTGGTGAGTGCAACCCAAGAGAAAATCGATTTTTTGAGACAAATTACCCTTTCCTTCAAAATTGAAGGTCTTGGCAAGTGGGAACAATTAGAAAGCCTCACTTTTGATGGTGTGAATGTCTTGCCGAATTATCCCCTTTTTGCCGATTCTTATGGCGCCATTGAGGGCACTTTTAAGATTCCTAAAAATATCACTGCTGGCACAAAAAATGTTGTGGCACGGGGGAAAGGTGGAACAATTGCAACGGGGCTTTTTACCGGTCAAGGTGTGATTGATGTGAAAGTCATGCGGCGCACCACAACGGTGAAGATATGGACGCAAGTAGACCCACAAGCGCAAGTTTTTACCCCCGATGAAACACGGCAAATCACCGGTATTGACTTTCATCTTTGCAAAATCGGTAATCAAAACCATGATCTGGTGATTGATTTGGTCACCACAGAAAACGGTTATCCGACCGCCGATATTCAAGCACAAAGCTTTTATTCCATGAAGGGCGCAAAGCTAGGGTGGGCAGAGGCACGCTATGATGTACCACTCCTTGTGATGGATGACCGCTTAACGGCTTTTGTTATTAAGACAGATGATAGTAATCATTCTGTCTCACTGGCAAAGCTTGGGGATTTTGATGCAGAACACCAGAGATACGTCTCGAGCCACCCTTATGTAACGGGACCACGCTTTTCTTCAGTTAACGCACAAAGCTGGACCGCCCATCAAGATGAGGCTTTAGCCTTTCGTGTGTTGGCAGCCCGCTACACACAAACAGAAAAAACCATTGATTTTGGCACTTTTGACCTTGTGGACTGCTCTGATTTGCAAATACGCGCAGCCATTGAATTGCCTTCAAGCGATTGTTCTGTCATCTTTGAAATTGAACGAAACAATGGCACGGTTTATCAACTCCT
>NZ_JBHIMR010000024.1:0-1707 GCF_042194215.1 Bartonella sp. MR100HLJHH | reverse complement strand
TGACCAGCTATATCAAAACCTTTTTACCGGGCGGTGCAACCTTTACACTCGAGATGCAACTGGATGATGGTGCTTTTGTTCCTCTCACATTAGACGAAACAGAACAACTCGCTGAACCCCTTTGGACAGAGCGCAAATTTGTAAGCAGCGACAAAACAGCCAAACAAGCGCGCTTAAAACTCACCCTTACCGGCGGACCGGCGGCACGGTCTATGGTGAGCGATTTTGGCGCCGGCATATTGTGATGGGAGAACAGAGATGACCAAAACCAAAAAACTCGACATGGAATTGCCTAAAGAAGGACGCTTTATCAGTTCTGAATTCCCAATCTTGCGGGAAAACTTGACCAAAATTGATCAAGCCATAATGGAAGTTGAGGAAAAGGTAGAGGGAAAAGCGCCTTCAAAACACACGCATACAATAAATGATGTTGCCGATCTTGAAGCGGCTCTCAAAGGCAAAATGGCAGCCGATAAAACCTTCTCATTTACTGATTTAAGCGATCTCGAGGGCGCAAAAGATGCCGCAAATAATTATGTTCTCTATAAATCAAGCAACAATAACTTCACCTTTGGCAGTGCTGTCTCACTGTTAGGCGCACATCAACATAAAACCGAAGATATTGTGGGGCTTGATGATTTTAGAGCCAAAATCAACGAAGATCTGACAAGCTATGGACGCCTCACAAGTCCAAATGAGTGGCAGAATTACAATAAATTTACCAGCAAAGTGACTATGAGTGGTGGCTTAGAACTCATAGGCAATTCATCACTCAACCTTATGCATAACAATGAAGTAGTCACTCGTTTAAGCGCAAGCGGAAGCATGTTGAAAGGACCGCTGAAAGTTGATGGTGATCTTGTTTATACGAAATCAGAAATAGATATTCTCAAGCAGGAAATTAAAAACATCAAAAAAGATTTGATTAATAAACTCATTATTGCCGATGCTGAATTGCTCTACACGCAAGATGGGAAAATTGAATGGCCAGATTGGGTAACAGACCAAACTAGGTTAGAAATCCAAGCATGGGGTGGCGGTGGTAGTGGTGGCGGAGCGGATACGCCAAGATTAGGAGGAGGTGGCGGCGGTGGCGGTTGTTCAGTCTGGTATGGCTATAAAGCCAGTTTAAATGGTCATGAAGATATCACAATTGGTAAGGGTGGAACTTCTGTTGCATCACTCCGTGCAACAGGTAATTCTGGAGGAACAACGACCGTTGGCAAAAATTTTATTACCGCTAAAGGAGGAAATGGTGGAGGGGGGGCTTATTATAATACATCAAGGGGAAATACTTATTACTATTCAGGCATTGGTGGAACTGGGGGCATTGGTGGAAATTTTGGTTTAGCAACAGACGCACATCTAGGAATTGCCAAAGGCGGAAATGGTTATGCTGGAACGAGTGGAATTACTGGCAAGATAAGCGGTGATGGCGGTGATGCTGGAGGCGATACATCAAGGGGTGGTCCTGGAGGACTAGCACAACATAACTATACTTCAGGAAAAGGAGGTCGTGGTTTTGGTGGTGGCGGTGCTGGAGCTGTTAGAGATTCCTATACAAGTGGTGCTGGAGCTGATGGCGCTGTTCTTATAAGATTATGGAAAGATTAAATACAAAACCAAAAATAGCGCAAGTCAAATGGATAGCTGTTGTATAAGCGAGCTTGTATGATTTTTAAGTCCTTTTATCACTCTTTCAAAGCC
>NZ_JBHIMR010000023.1:0-8180 GCF_042194215.1 Bartonella sp. MR100HLJHH | reverse complement strand
CTATTAGCTGTTCCAGCTTTTGTATGCCAAATAGGGGCAAGAACATTGCGTATCTCTGTTTGTGTAATCTCAGAAACCAGCAGACAACCTAATTTAGGGAGAATATGAAGGCGTAAAGGTAAAAACCAATCTCCATCTTTACCATCATTCTTGAGTTCAGCTTTACGACTTTCAAAAGCATCTAAGGCAATGTCTTTTAGGTAATGGAGATTACTTATTGCCTCACGCTTTTGTTTCTCACGTTCTTTAATGGGATCACGCCCCTCATGCAAAACAGAACGCCATTGATTTGCTAATTCACGGGCTTGTTTTAAAGAAACATCTCTCAAGGCACCCAAGCCCATTTCGCGGCGCCGACCATGAATGGTATAACGGTAAATCCATTGAGCACCTCCATCTTTACGCTTATGAAGTAACAAGCCGGCACCATCATTATATTTGCCAGCCCCCAATGTTGCGACAGCCCTTGCATTAAGACGGTTCATAAGAGCCATTTTTAGTCCTTTCTTATACAAATTTGATCCACACGCTCATCCCACTTGTTATGTGCAAATAGTGGTTTTGATTGATTCAAGATAAACAGATTTGAAATGAGAGAATCTTACGTTATTCGGGACTCTCATTCAACATACAAAACAGTGAATTATCATTATAAATCAATGCATTGCACGATTACGACGCACTCTTGTTGAGAGGGGTTTTTTACAACGCCATGGAGGAAAATATCAACGCATGCGCTAAAAGAGAATTGAAAAATGTTAGCGAACTCAATCGTTTTTCTTCTATATTTCAAGAGAATGAATAACCTTCCACTAAAAAAATATAATTTCATTAAAAGGTTATAAAATCATTCATCTCATTCATATGTTGACAATCTATGGAGGGGTTAGTACATCCCCTTTATAAAGGATACAATGGAAAAGCAAGAATGCGGGGTGCCAATTGGTTATCAAATAGGATTAGAAACAGTCAAAATCACCAGAAGAAGATATGGGATCAAGGTCTCAATGATCTTACCGATTATTGCGCAAACATCAGGGCATAGTGTTGTCGCTCAACCCAGATCATGCTCGATATTTCTAAAAACATCGTAGACAAACAAAAAATAACATTCTTGCAGTGGACTGACTGATGAATTGATAAAGAGACTATTTCAACGAAATGTGCACAGCGGAAACAGGGCTGACAAAACTTCCTCAACAGATACAACAAAATGTATTTGATCATTTAACGACACTTCTATGGAAATTCCATGGGCAAAAATAAAATTCCTTTTTTCATCTATAGCACAGTTTTTCTTTCTGAATTTTCCTTTTTCTTTGTACTCCCTCTGATTGGAAACTCTTCTCTCATAACTGCTACCAATGTTGCGTTTTATCTCTCTGGGTCGGTAATCCTTGAAAGCATTCTCATGGTAACCACAACAAGTTTATTAGAAAGACTTTCTCGTAAACTCTTAATGGCTACCGCCTTTATTTTAAGGAGTAGCGCTTTTGTATGCGTTATCCTATCGCTCATGCCTTCTGCATGGTTGACCTTTTTTACCTTAATGGCTTTTTCGAAAGCAATTTCAAAGCCATTTTTGAGAGAAATTTTATCAGAACATCTCAAGGGAAGTGCTCTTAAGCGCGCATTAACTCTCTATTCGTTTTTTCAAAACGCTGCGGTCGTTATTGCCCCTCTTGTTGCAATGATTGCCATAAAATATAACGCATCAACTTTTTTAATGGCTTTTTTTGCACTCCTTGGTTTGTATCTTTGTGTTCTATCTCTCAAAATTGTTTATCATTACCCGCATAAAACATTATCTCTTGAAAAGGATAAAAAAACAAAAAAAGCTCTTCTTTTTTCTTTAAAAACAATAATACATAATCGTTCTATTGCTTATTTGCTGGTCACGGCTTTGCTTTGTACATTTCTCATGGGAATTTTCATCACCACCACAACACTTCTCAATAAATTTGACAGCAATCTCGCCCCTTATAGTGGAATTTTCTTTTCAATTGTTGGCATCAGCATTTGTATCTGGCAGGGAGTAATCAATAAACATCTCACCCTTTCCGATAAAGCAACTTTTTATCTGCTCTGTTTTATGGGAAGTTTCTCCTCATTTTTCCTCATGGGTGGGGTCTTTACCGCTGTAACCGCATTAATTGCCTACAGTGTCTATGAATCTGTCATGGTTCCAGAAATATATTATCAAGCAGGGAAAACAACCGTATCCCTCTCTGCCAGTGTTCTTTTTAGTTATATTCTTGTTGTTTCAAATATTGGCCAAGCCGCCGGCTCATGGACAAGTGGATGGATCATCAGCTATTTCAACAGTCATATCGCTTTCATCTTTTGCATGATTGTTGGTGCCTCCGCCTTTGCCTCTTGCCTGTGCCTCATACAAACTAAAAAATAAGCAGCTTCCATGTCACATATCATTTTTGAAAACCAGTAGCACAACAAGAGCACCCAAAACACTTCGCCATAAATCACTCAATTATGGGGCTGTAACACACTCTGCGGCAAAGAACCTCAAAACGGTCTTTAAAGATTGTTCTGTAAGCCCTATTGCCAATTGCCTCACAGCTTAAAGGATTATGGAGCGGATTTTTGTTTTCCCATGAAGTTTGTCACCTTTTTAAAATAACATATTATCCATTCGCCTCTATGGTTGATCTTGAGACTTTGAATTCAGCTATCGAAGAATTTTCTATTGATACCATCATATGCCTACCAAGTTTTGCGGATAAACTTATTACCATATCTTGAGAAAAAAATTAAATCTCTCAAAAAACCTATTTTCTCTTGGAGAAGCCTTTCAAGCTTAAATCTGTGTTGAAAATAAAAGACATAATCCCTGAATTGCATATTAAGCCTCTTAGCTTTACCACCCAAGAAACTGGTCCAATAGGATTCCAGTGTTACAAGATTGCCAATGTTTTTTAGACAAACAGTAATGTTTACATTTTATAGGACACATTCAAGCGAAAACACATCCTGAAAATGATGCCTAAAAACAATGAATGAAGAGTATCCTTTTTTATCCTGATGATGCTTCATTACTTGAGCGCATCACAGGTGAGAGTGTTCATATTGCATAGGATCAATCATATAACTGTGGAACACCACGAACATACCTTACACCTGAAAGGAAGAACACCAACCTTTTATAATATTATGGGCGCTTTAACTTCTATTCACGATTTAACAAATGTCTTGAATCTTCAAGATTGTACTCTTTCGGCAAAAGACCATGCAACGCATTATCGTGAAAAAATTTGAACACGGGTGGATAGAGTTTTATTGTTCATTAATTCACCTGCACACCCTTAAAAGAAGCGCTCTTTTATCATCGCTCTCATCCTCTTATTTGATAAAAGAGGGTATCAATAAAGCGCAATTTTTCCATATTTGCTTTATGCGGAAATCTCAATTTGTTCGCTCCTCAAGCTCTGAAAAAATACCCCCCCCCAAATAAAATCCTTTTTTCAAACTTCTCAATATCCTAGTGCCTGATAGTGATTTAGTGGAAATTAAATAAGCTAAGATTGCAACTTCCCACAAGCGTTCTTGCGCTTGATTGTTATTGCCCCCATACGCGCTTTTTCATTTTTTTCAACGTCCATCAACACAGTTGTCCTTGTCATAATCGCATTTTGAAGGGGATAAACAAACGATTTTTGCGGCTTTTTTCACCAAATAATTCCCATGAAGAGAAGATAGAGATGCATTTTGTACTGGTGGAAGCCTCAACCTTTGACTTGGCTAGACTTATAGAGGCAGCAGAAACGCTCGCACTTCACTTACACCTCCTCACCCATAATAAAGATCTCTATTTTTATGAACTGGATTATATTAAAAGCGTGCATCTCAGTGTTATTGAACGCGATACATTTCATCATGCGGAAATGATAACCTATTGCCAAAATTTAAAAAACTTTAGTGGCATTCTCAATCTTACAGACACGTGGGCGACAAGTGTCAACGACATCTCCGCCCAGTTGGGATATAAAACCCAAAATGCCTATGCGATAAATATCTGTAGAGACAAAGCTTGTTTAAGAAAAATCCTCTGTGAAAAAGGTCTCACAAAAGGACAAATAACTGTTATTGAAAGTGAGGCTTTCCAAGCCACACACAAGCTCTCCTATCCTGTCATTCTGAAAGACCCACAGGGAACAAACTCAAAAAACGTATAGTTTGCAGAAAATAAAACGGAATTTACCGCAATCATGGAATTTATAAAAAACCATACTTCCCTCAAAAAAAATCTCATTGAGACCTTCTTTACAGGCACACTCTACAGTGCTAAAACCATTAGCTATCGAGGGAAAACAAAGCTTCTCGCCCTCTCAAGCAGGGTCATGTCAGACATGCCTGACTTTAAGAGACTTGCAACAACTTTCCCTTAGACAAGAACATTGCACAATTACAGGGAATAGAAGAAGGGATTAAAAATATCCTAGCAGCTGTTTCCTATCATGGGGGCTTTGCACATACGGAATTTATCATCACTGAAGGGAACTTCTTTAAAGTTGTTGAATAAATCCACGCTTAAGAGGCGTGCAAATTGGTGAAGCACTCTGCCAAACTTTTAACACCAATATCTACAAAGGATTTTTAGAATGTGCACTAGGAAGAGAACCTAAATTATTTCAAAAAGAACTGATCCCCAAACCTTTATCGGTCAAGCACTTGTCTATGCAAAACAACAGGTAAATTTCAGCAAATGCGCTTGCAACATGCAAGGAGCAAACAAACTATTCTCTACCCATTCCCTTACAGGGAAAAACCCTGAATTTGAGAGAGCAATCTGCGTGCGCTGACATTTTATTGACCTCAGGAACAAGTTCAGAAACGGCTCTGTTAAATGCACTTTCTTAAGCAAAAAAAGTAAATCTTGTGGTGGCAAAATAAAATGGTGCGTAAATTCTTCACTTTCAAGGCAAGCATAAAACTCATCCTCATAACAACTTTACTGAGCAATATTGGGATATTTATGGTTGTCCCTTTTTTGGCGATTTACTTAAATAAACTTAACTCTCTCAGTACAACAGAAGTTGGAATCATCATCGGAGTAGCTTTTTTGTGCAAAAAGGCAGGCTCTCTCTTAGGAGGGTTGCTCTCCGATTATGTCCATGTAAAAAAAACAATGCTTTTAGGTCTAGCAACACGAATCCCTGGCTATCTCATCATTGGTTTTACGCATAATTTTTATATCCTCCTCCTCTCTTGCGCCTTCATTGGTTTAGGAAGCAGTCTATACACTCCTGCTGCGAAATCTTTTTTAGTAAGAAATGTTTCGAGAACTGAAAAAGTGGATGCCTTAGCAACAAGATCAGTCTTTGTTAATATAGGGGTCTCTATCGGTCCCTTGCTTGGAATGTTGATTTTTAAAATGCTCCCCTCCTTATTATTTAGTTTCGTTGGATTGATCTTTTTTTTATTATTTCTTCTGAACTGCACCTTAAAAGAAAGCTCTAATACTAACAAATTGGACAAAATAAATTTTTCTGATTTTAGAAAGTTGCTCACCAACAAGACCATGCTTGGCGTTTCGCTTTTTATATTCTTGTTTACCTTTTTTTATATCCAACTCGAAAGCACCATACCTGTATTCAGTGATCAGGTTTTTGAAGGAAGTGCTACTTCTTTTATTTTTGTCTTGAATGCTCTCATCGTGATCTTTTTCCAAATGTCTGTTTCCAAATGGGCATGTAAAGAAAACTCCAAAACGCCCAAAGTATTATCCTTTGTTTTGTTTGGAATCTCATTCCTCCTCCTCCACGCTCTTGAGCATTCTTATTTTTACCTCTTCTTCGCGATCATCCTCTTTTCCTTTGCTGAAATCGTGATCTACATACGCCTCGATTATGAGGCCACAAATATAGATGAACGCTTAATCGCTAGCACATTTGGAATCATGAGCTTGTCCAGTGCTTTCGGAGGCATGGCAGGAAGTTATCTTGGCTCCCTCTTCTACAACCAAGAATTTTTTGGATTATCGGTTTGGCAGATCTTGAGTATTGCCTCTCTCAGTACCGCCCTCCTCTCTCTCCTCACACTCAAAAATTCAGCAAAAAGGTAAGTTGATGAAAAAGCATATTATCCTCTTCACCCCCCATCATGCCATGATTGATTGCACATCACTCAACGATATCGAGATGACAATTTCGGACAAACCTAAAAATACCCCCTTCTCCACTTATATGAAGCAAAACTCTCTCTTTCTTTTTGCTTATCATAATGTATCTTTTACGAAAAAAGATCATCAGCGCCATCCATAGCAAGAATAAACAGCCATAATCATCATAACATTGACGTTCTCATAACTTTGCCCCCAAAAGCTCTTCCACAAACATCAGAATTGTCCAGACTTTAAAGGCTTAAAACATTATCATGGAAAAACAATGGAACGAATACAAAAATAAATACGCAATGCATTTATTCCTTTCTGATCATGCAGAGTATTCTCTCAAATTTTCAAACATGCAAAGTGAGTTGACGACGAATAGACTCCTCGATAAACTCATTGAGATCAGCTTAACTGATAGCTTCATTTTGGAGAAAGAGGGGTTGTACACAAGAGAAACATTTTGGGGGGACCATCAGCACTTCCAATCACATTCATCCCAATATCGCAATCAACAAACGCGTATTAATTCTCAAAGCCTGTAATTTATAGAGCAGGACCAATATTTTAAAGAGTATCTGTAGGGAGCAAAATTATGCAAAAGGTGGATTCCTATACCAAATCAGAAAGGTATGTCATATATACCGTAATTATTTCCAGCATACTCCCCTTGCTGGACGGAAGCATTGTTAATGTCATCCTTCCAGACCTTGCTTTTTATCTTTCAGTAGAGGAAAATAATATACAATGGGTTGTAACATCCTATTTTCTTGCCACCGTGCCAGGATTGTTGATAGCAGCTTTTGTGCAAGGAAGAATAGGCATCAAAAGAACTTGGTTTCTTGCAAGCTTCATTTTTATGCTTGGATCACTGGGGATAGGATTAAGCTATAATTTTCCAACCATTATATCTGCCCGTATCGTTCAAGGTTTCGGGACCGGTCTTTTGCTGCCCCTTAGCCAAACCATCATTGCCTTACAATTTGGACAGACACGAGTGCGCCAAGCCATGGGCACCATAGCCGTACCAACAGTTTTCGCTCCTGCCTTTGGTCCGCTGGTGGGTGCCTCACTTGCTCAGTATGTCTCTTGGCGTTTGTTATTTTTTATCAATATTCCGCTCATTTTATTGGCGCTCACCATTGGAGCGAAACACTTAAAGAGCAACGAAACAACAAAAACAAAATTTAACTTATTTGCATTTTTAGCGTTTTTCATATCGCTTATTTCATTTTTTTATCTCACAGAAGCCAGAAATATAAAGAACAACACCTCCGTATATATCCTAGCACTTATAGCGGTGATATCTCTCATATTGTTCATTGTTTCTAATCAGAAAGCAAAAAACAAATTAATCGTCTTTAGCAGATTTCAAAATGTGCGCTATACATTACTCATGATCATGGGGCTTGTTGCTTCATTTCTTTTTTATAGCTTCCTCGTTTATTTCCCACTAGCCGTTGCCATGGAACAAGCCCATGAAAATAGCCTTCTCATCATCGGCGCAGTCCTTGCTTTGCAAGGAGTGGGTGCATGGATCGGAAGGAAATTTATTTACCAAAAATGGAAAGAAAAATCTCCCTTTTTCATGATAGGAATTGGTTTGGTGATATCAAGCTTTGGATTATTATGCTTCGGCTATAATATAAGCATGGATGGGCTTGGATTCTTGCTAAGAGGCATAGGGCTTGGCATCACCACCATTGTCTGCCTTTCCGCCCCTATCCAATATGTCAACAGTTTATACGTCAAAGATACAGCAGTTATCACACGCATATTACAGCAAATAGGCGGAGCTTTGGGGGGTGTATTCGCTGGCTTTTTGATCCATTCGCTGACAGAGGAATATCTTTCCCTCAATCAAACATATCTCATATTCTTTATATTCTCTATCGCTGCATTTTTACTGTTTTGCCTCGCACTCTCCTTATCGCATAAAGAGAAGGGCTCCGATTTATGATATGCTTTGTTTGAACGCCTTATTCTATAACATTTCCCATTAGGTACATTTTTATATTTTCACGTTTTATCATGAGCGCAGTGTCATGTTCAGATG
>NZ_JBHIMR010000022.1:0-8536 GCF_042194215.1 Bartonella sp. MR100HLJHH | reverse complement strand
TCAATAAAACCGCCGAGGTCCCCCGCCTTAACATCATCAAAATCTCTTAGAGCACGTATACGGTGTAAAGTAAGACCGTCAAAAGTGAATTTTTCATTGGTAAATTCGTATTTTTTTGCAGGCTGTTGTTGATTAACAGGGGCGGTTTCATTTGCAATGGAAGAGATAACGGGGGGGGTTAATTTATTAACTATAGCACTCATGCTAAATATCCTATTCGTTCAATTGTTTTGAAATTGACACCCTATAAGGGCGCCGGGCGCTCAAAACACGGCGAATAGTCCGTTGCTACACTTTTCCCTTGAAAGGGTATTGTATGGCATAGCTACACCCGACAAAATTCTCATATACTAACAAAAGCATAAAAGAAAGTCAGTATTTTAAAAGGCATGGGAGAGGCTGTTTCGTAACCTATCCGCTATTCGAAAGTGTTTTGATCACTTGATTATTTATATAACAAAATACGTATTTATTGTCAAATAATATTTTATCTTTTTTGATATTTTTTCTTATTTTTTAAATACGTTGTGTATTGATAATAACTTATGCTTATTAATTGCTTCTTTTATATTTATGTACTTTTAAAGCTATATTATAGGCTTTATGAAACGATTGCGTTATTTTCTGAATCTATACATTTATAATATTTAGAAACGCTCTCATAATGCGTATTTTTATCTTTATAACCTATCAGTTTTTTTACTAAATGGTTTTTAATTTTTTGTGAATTTTGTTTATAAGGGGCTCTAATGTAAACAACCTATATTGAACGCACTCTATAAACACAACCTGTAATATATATATTTTGTAGGGGTTTTGGGGGTGCTTATACTTTTTTCAAAAATTAGGGAATTAAAAGCGTAAAGTAATATAAGTATTCACAACAAAGCTTTTGAAAACAATAAAGCTATCATTTTAGATTACGGTATAATCTTTTAAAGGCAATGTAAAAGAAGCATATTCACTTTAAGATAGGGTTTCTTAAAAGTCTTAAAGGCAATCCAAAGTACAGTGTTTTAAAAAGTGCAAAGCCTTATCTTTTAGAATAACGCATATAAACTATTCTTTTAAAGATTGTATGTAAGCAATTTATAAAAGGGGCATAGAACCTATAGGTATAAAACCTTATACCCCTTATGAGTTTATCATACCCGTTATATGAGCATGCTTTATAAGTTATTCAGTTTCTCTTAGTTCTAATTTTGGTAGGTTCTTAACGATTTTCATGGTCTCTAAACTTACGGTAATAACCCTCTGAAATAACTCTAGAGGGTAGGCAGGGTTGCCAATGGTTTCAACAGCATAACGATTGGCATCATTAACAATGCCACTCTTTTTATCAGTCTTTACGCATTGACGCCCCATAACCCATTCAAGAGCGGATTTACCATTTACAATATAGCTATAAGCTTCCTTAGGTATATCTGTCATTGTGATATTGCTATTGTAAATAACAGTTGATTTATCTTTTTCTTTACCTGCTTTTGCGAATTTCATTTCTGTAACGTAATAGAATTTCTCAGGATTAGAGATCTCTGTAAATTTTGGATTACCCTTTTTAAAGGTCACGGGATAAGGTTCCACATCTTCATAATTTACATGCAAATGACCCAATTCACGTCCTGCTGTCACAAATTTCCAAAAATCTTCAGCATTCTTTACACAAGGGATACGAGGCAATTCTTTAGAGAGGTTATCAGCATAACGAGCACGGTAATCTTCCGAATGAAGTAAACCGTAAACATAATAGAATAGATCATCTTTAGTGATTATTTCATTAGGATAAGCAGCTTGAAAATGGGCTAATCCCTCATCAGTAATAGCATCACGCTTCTGTAAACCAGCATTGATGCTTTTTTCTATAGAATTCGTAAATAAATGAGTTTGTTTCTTGTTTCTATCTTTTGAGACCGTAGTGTCTTCGTAAATATAGCGTGGAAAGCATTGACCTTTTTCTATTGCATCTAAACTAGGTAAAGCTTTATTCATCAAAACAGAAAAGCCCCCCATTGCTCCTATACCTGTAACTTGAATTATTTTATTCTCAATCATTTCCCCTATCGGAAATATACGCGGCATTTGATAGACTCTATGGTTAAAAATACGACTATAGTAAAGCCATTGCTTCGTAAAAGGACGATATAGGCTTTGAATAAGACATTTATCTTCAAATTCAAAAACCTTTCCTCTTACAAACTCTTCTTTTAGACTACTACTCCAACAAATTTTTGTAGCATCAACACTAACAAAATTGTTTACAGCATTTGCACGTAACTTACGGTCAGCATGCGGATAGACATTATTAAAACGTTCCACTTCGCTATTATAGAAAGCAATCATATGACTCATATTTTTTGCTAAAACCTCACGGCTTGAGTTATATGCCCAAGCATCACGGTTAGTTTGTATACCACACGAAAAAGTTTCAAAGAGCTTTTTATTATTTTCCTTTTTCTTATTATTACCCTTCTTATCTCCCAAGGTTAGAAAGCTAGCAAAACTGTCATCACGTTGCTTAATCCAGTCACCATGCTTGTCTGGTTTAATCAATTGCCAACCGCTTTCACGCGTGACACCACCAATACTACCAAAGTATTCAAGAGCAGTAAGTTTTTCTTTTGTTGTGAGATTATCACCAATGTCGTGATAGTAAATTTTACAATCTCTAGAAACATTGGGGTTTTTGATAAATAGTGTCACAGCAATACCAGTCATACTACCGTTGCCAAAAACATTTTCACCTTCTTGAGCGTTATTTTTGTTCATCATATTTTTACGAATATCTCCCCGTAAATTAAGCACATAAATACTCGTAAACTCTTTGGCTAAAGATTTTCGTAAGCAGTCCATTGTTGGCTTTTCTACATAACCAGAACCAGAAACAAAGCCGATTACCCCAGCATCAGCAATACGGTCACTAGCCCAACGAATGGCACGAATATAACTATCATAAAGCGCTCGTGTATTTGTTACTTTAGATTGAGCAGCATAGGTTTCACGAATACGGTTATCTAATATGGGATAAGGAGTATTCTTCGCATTATCGTTTTCGCTTTTTTGCCCTACTGAATAAGGAGGATTGCCGAAGATAACTTCAATATTGAGGTTTTTCTGAAGTTCTAAATATTCACTGTTTTTCTCTAGTAAACCTCTCATCAGATCTTGTTTTTCAAGCATCCGGAATGTATCGGTTAAACCAATATGTTTGAAAGGAGTATACTCTCCTTTCTTCAAACTATGATAAGTCGATTCAATGTTAATGGCTGCTATGTAGTACGCTAGCAAAACAATCTCATTGGCATGGATATCATGACGGAACTTATATTCCATATCCTCTGGTTTTATGAGCTTTGATTGTAAAAGCCTTGTGATAAAGGTACCCGTTCCAGTGAAAGGGTCAAGAATAGAAACACCACGTGACCCCAAGCTTTTTCCAAATTCATTGCGTAAAACATCATCAACAGAATGAATGATAAAATCCACGACCTCAACGGGGGTATAAACAATCCCAAGCTTATCCGTGGTTTTCTTAAATGCCTTGGCAAAAAAACTTTCATAAAGTTTGATAATAAGATTCTGTTTTGCATGAGTTTCGGTGATACCTGCTGTACAGAATGTGACACTTTTGTAAAATTTATCAAGATCTTTCGTTTTCTCTTCGATATTGGTTTTATCCAGTTCCGTTAAGATCTTATCCATTGCTTGCGAAATGGCATTGTTCTGTACAAATTCATTGCCTTCAAACAAGGCTTCAAACACGGGACGCGTGACAAGATGTTGCGCTAACATCTCAATCGCTTCTTCTTGTTTGATATCGCTGTTGACGTTGTTCTTTAGTTCCTTATGAAATGTATCAAAAGCATGATAGGTTTCGCTTGTCTCATCAGTAAGCAGATTTTGAAGATGCGTGATATGATTTTGAGCAATCTCAGCAACATTGTTCGCCCATATGCCCCAATAATCGGTGATTTTAAAACTATCCAGAAAAATGGCTTTGACAAAATCAAAAAATTCAGAACGGCGGAATAGGTCTCCTTGTCCTCCAGATACCGATTGAGATTTGCTTTCTGCTGTTCCAATGACACGTCCAGAACTTTCTGCTTTTGATGGTATCGAGATCTCATCAACCGTTGTGGTAAGCTCTTTTAATTCATCCTCACGCTTAATCTCTATAATCTCAATCGTATGGCTGCTATCTTGTCCTAAAGACATTTGATTAATTGTCCGAGCAAGTCTCTCATCATGAGAATGTAAAGCATGCAAAACTTGCCAAACAACACGGTATCTCTTATTGTTTTTTAAAGCCTTTTTGGCTTCTAAGCGTGAAGGAATGATAATGGGTAAAATGATATAGCCCGTTTTCTTATTTGGAGCACGACGCATCACACGCCCTACCGCCTGTATCACATCGACTTGGCTATTACGCGGGTGTAAAAACATGATCGCATCAAGAGCAGGGACGTCAATTCCTTCAGACAGACACCGAACATTGCTTAAAATCCGACAAACATTTTGACCCGCATCTTCTTTAAGCCAATCCAGTTCCTCATTGCGCTTTTTGACACTTTGCGTTCCGTCAATATGTCTTACTTCACAGTTTAGAAAGGGAACGGTTTGAAGGAAATCATCAATATGAGATTTGATAATTTTATTAAAGAGCTTTGTTATATATTGAGAGGTATTGATATCTTTACAAAAAGCTAAAGCACATTGCATGGGCTCTGTATCATCATCATCAACAGCCGCTTGCTTATCTATTTTGGTAAGTGCTCTATAACAGCCAATAATTTTTGCCGCATCATCTAAATCAATTTCACGGTTTTCATTGGCAATAATCTCCTGTATGGCTGGTGTGATATAGGTTTCATTAATGCCTAAGACCACAATCTTATAAGGGGTTAACAGTTCATTATCGACAGCTTCCGCGAATGTATAATGATGGAGTTGTTTGCCATAAAGCGTTTCATCGTCCATAGATGCCAAAACAGCATTGATCTCATCCGCCCGCCTTTTAGCAGTATCACTAAAGATCTTAGGCGTTGCTGTCATATACAGACGTTTTTTGCCCCAAATGATGCTGTTATCATGAACCTTGATAAATTCGGATTCATTGTTTTCACTTCCCAATGAAGCACCAGTGGTACGGTGTGCTTCATCGCAAATGATGAGATCAAATTCGGGTAAACCATGCTCTTTTTGCGCATCCGAAATCACTTGGATAGAATGGTAAGTTGAAAAGATAACCGTCATTGCATCTGCTAGGTTTTCACTAGCTTCTTTGGCAAGGGCTTGGGCATCCGTGGTAGCAGGGAGCACAAGATCTGATGTTTCCATGCCAACAATATCATCTTGGTTTTTACGACGCTTGCCTACTTTTGTATCCGAACACACAGCAAAAGAACGCAAAGGTACTTGTGCATCGGCTGTCCATTCACGGATCGTTTGTGAGACTAAAGCAAGCGAGGGCACCAAAAACAACACACGCTTGCCTTTTCCTGCTATGGTTTCTGCTATCTTAAGGCTAGTGAAAGTCTTGCCCGTTCCACATGCCATAATCAGCTTGCCACGGTCTGCTTCTTTTAACCCTTCACAGACTTTCTTGATGGCTTCTTCTTGATGGGGACGAGGCTCTTTTATTGATTTAAGAACAATTTCTTTTTTAGTTGCAAATATTTGCCAATCTATACGACTGTTTTCCATATGACGAAGGTCAATGCGATAAACGGGTATCGCTTGTCCTTTGATCATGGCATTGACATTGTCACTTAATTCCACTTCCGTGGTATCGACGAGAAGACGATATTTAAAGATGTCTTTTCCAGAGGCAGCGATAAAGCTATCAATATCTTTTTTACTGATCTGATGGTCAGCTTTATAAAACTTACATTGAATAGCCACATATCCCTCTTGATGACGAAGCTTTGCCACCAGATCAATGCCGATATCATTTTTATTCCAACCTTCACGCTCTTTAGCCCATTCATAATAGCTCTCAACCGTTTCATATCGTCCAAAATGGAGAGGGTCATGCATAAGATAAGCCATGACAAGGTTTTCAAACAGCGTTCCCAATTCACGGGGTGATTTTGCTTGTTGACGATAATATTCTAAGAGAGAGCGTAAAGAGACATGTTCATGATCAGAATGATGAGGGCGAAGCATAAAGAATAAACTCCATGACAATATATTCTATTGATTAATTCTCTTCAAAAGAATCAAAATGAAGCTTATTAAATCCATTTTGAATGAATAGTGAGAAAAATTCGGAAAATGCTAAAAAGCGGATAAATTTTTTCAAAAAGTTTTTTTTAATGCTGTTTATCCACAGCCTATGAGAGAGATCAGATCAGCAAACTAGTGAAATTTGCTATTCGTTTCACGGGTTAATCAAGACAAATGAAGCATGTGCTTTTAAAATATCATAATGATTATTTTGATAGGTTTTATGAGTCACTCAAATAGTCTATTTTGTCAGTTCAATTTACTGACACAAACTGACAAATATATATTATGGATTGTATTTAAGGTTGTATTGTCGATATAGGTTGTATCGTTAAAATACTAACATATTGAAATATAATGATTTTAATTTTCTCTCATTTGAAAAAAATGATATAGGCTCTAAAAAGAACTGACAACACTGACAGCACTGGACAAAACTCTTCTGTTCAGATCACTCAGATCATTGTCTTTGGAGAAAAGTTCTTTGATGAAAATGCCATTAAATATAACTTATTAGAAAATCAAGACTTTGTTTGCTCGCCAAATTTGGCGAGCAAAGGCAGGAAAAAGAGTTTTGCGTAATTGTCTTGAAAGGCTCTCAAAGAGATTTCTTATTGTTTGCTATGATGGTTTTTGACGATAGGATGTGCTTGATAGCATGATGTCTCGTTTATATGCGTGTTGAGTGGCTTAGAGGAGCTGGAGAGTGAATTTATCTCTAATTATTGATAAATATATTGTAGCATTAAACTGGGGATATTGATGTATTAACCATTGACGGGCTAAACAGTTTTGTTTAGAGGTCTTTCTACATAAATGTGGGGGAGAGATCTTCAGCAGTTAAAATAAAGCAGTTTTGGGTGTCACTTTTCTTTGGTTACAGAGGCATGTGCTTTTGTTAAAAGCGTCATAGGGCAGTGGCTGTTTTGAGTGGACTTGTTAGAGGTTCATGAAGTTCTTTTAAATAATGCTTCATGAATAGTGCAAAGCGGGGGCAATCTGTATTGTTTTGTGTATTTTTACGCCAAAGTTCTCTTTTGAGAATTTTTCGTGCCATTATTGTTTTATTTGGCTTGTTTACAGGTGTAAGTGTTTATGCGCGCTCCTCAGCTATTTTTCCTTCCCCAACCGATAATTTTTCTCGCCAACAATCTGAGAAGCAGCAATTAGAAAGAATTGAGAATTTACGCGCTTTAACGCCTAAAAGGATCAAGACGCCTTCAGAGCAAAATCCAGAAACGCTTTTGGGTGGGAAACAATGTTTTCCCATTCATGCTATTGTTGTTGAGGGAGTGCATCATGTCAAAAAGCGCTTTATATCAGCCGTAACAGAGCCTTATGTTGGAAGATGTATTGGTCTTGTCGATATTCAGCTCTTAATCAAGAAGTTAACCAAAGTTTATTTGGATCAAGGCTATGTGACGGCGCGTTTTTACATTCCTGATCAAGATATCAAAAACAGCAAGGCGCTCAAATTTGTTGTCGTTGAGGGCAAGCTTTCAGAGATTTACTATAATGGTTCACCGGCATCTCGTTATAATAATGTTGTGTGGAGTGCTTTTCCTGGGCTTCAAGGTCATGTTTTGAACATGCGCGATATTGAACAAGGGCTTGATCAGATCAACCGTTTGAGTTCAGCGCACGCTCAAAGCGAACTTCTTCCAGGGCGTGAAGAAGGGGGCACCATTGTCAATATTAACAATCATCCCGATAAAACTTTCAAGGTTACTGTTTCTCATGACAATATGGGACAAGTCTCCACGGGTTATGCGCGTTATAGTGCGGGCTTAAGGGTAGAAAATATTTTAGGGATGAATGATGCGTGGGATTTTAACTATCAACGCAGTGAGCCCGATTATTGGGGTGGGAGCAAGCAAGAAGGACATAGCAATAACATTTCAGCGAGTGTGAGTATTCCGTACGGTTATTGGACCTTTGGATTGAATGGCACTGTTTATAATTACCAAAGCATAATCCCTGGCAATTTTACCGATATTGAGACGACGGGGGATTCCAGTGAGTTGCACGCCAGTACAAGCAGGGTTCTTTACCGTGATGGTATTTCCCTTACAACCTTGAATTTAGGTCTTTCTTATAAAAGAACCAACAATTACCTTCTTGGCAATAAGATAGAGGTTGGTAGCCGTCAATATAGCGTAGCCAATTTTGGGATTTCGCATTCGCGCCAGATGCTGGGTGGAACTTGGACTTTTGATGTGAGTTATTTGCAAGGTCTTCCCTTGTTTCATTCTGTCAAGAAGCACGATCCAGGAGCAGGGGATGCGGAGCCACAATTTGCCAAATTTACCGGCAC
>NZ_JBHIMR010000021.1:3034-8664 GCF_042194215.1 Bartonella sp. MR100HLJHH | reverse complement strand
GGAGGGCGCTGGGGTGTAGGTGTCGGATTAAGCTTAACTCTAAATTAATAAAATTCACTACTATTATTTTCAAAAACGCTCCTGTCTATACAAGACAGGAGCGAAAAGGGTTACACGATTAAAAGAACGGTTCCCACAAATAATAATGCCAGCATTAATATTGAAAATAAAACAGAGAAAAGGTGTGAAGAGTGGCGTGTTTTACGCAAATTTGACAGAAGTCGTGGAGGGGGCTGGTTGGTTGTTACATGACAGTGAGCAGCAGATTAAGACAGTTTTTGATGATGCTAAAAAGTATACGGATGAGAAAGTCAATACTATAGTCAATAATGGTGTTAATGAGGCGAAATCCTATACCGATATGAAGTTTAAAACGTTGAGTTACGCCATTGAAGATGTTTGGAAAGAAGCAAGACAAGCAGCGGCTGTTGGTTTGGCAGTGGCAGGTTTGCATTACAACGATACACTAGGGAAGTTGAGTGTTTCATTTGGTACGGGTTTTATGGTGCAGTCAATCCGCATTTGCCTTTGGTGCTGGTTATACATCAGAGGACGGATTCATTCGCTCTAACCGATCTGTCATGAGTGCAGGGAGTTACTTGGGGTAAGTGCAGGAGTAAACTCACCGCTGAATTAACGATAAAAAATGCATTTTCTCTTGTCTCATCAGACGAGGGTAAAAATTTTATAAAGAAGTGATATTTTACACAGAAATTCATAGAGTAGTATACTTATAAAGTTTTATAACAATGTTATTCTGTAGTAATAATCTTAGTGGGACAGATTTTAGTTACAGTGAAGCATTCTAACAAAAAAATTTACAAATGCAGAGTGATGTCTTCATATAAATTAATAGAGCGCGCAATTGCACAATATTTTAAAACTGTACGGTTTATAATTTTATTAATAGAAATATCCATTGGGGGGTATGCTTGAAGAAATAAAAAATCTCATTTTTTACTATTTTTATTATTTTCTTCGTATGCAGCAGCTGGAATGCTTAAATAATCTCACTTTGATCAAAACAGGGGTATTTAAAGCATAACGATGCACCAGCACTTTTATAAAAGCCCAAAGTGTAAACAATGAGGCTATGAATTTTAGAATTATTTCATAAATCAGCAAGACGCATTATATAAAAAATAATTAAATCATTTTTTTCCTTGCTATTTTTTTTAAAGTCTGTAAGAATGCAAAGGATTAGTTAAAAGACACTAAGAATCTTTTCGCAAAGCGGGGTGCGGTAAATCATGAAGAAATCACACAATCACTATTATCTTATTTCAGAAAGCTTTAAGAGACACACATCTAAAGCTCAGGGATATCTCGCTTATCTTTACGACAAAAGCACAATAACCCTACAAAAAATGCTCTAAATCACTCATCAAACAACCTAACCCTCCTCCGCAATAAACACCCTTTATTGCCTCTTCAACACACAACACCTAACAATAGTACGCAAACATGTTTTATTCACACTTCTTTTACCCTTCTTCACCTTTAAATTTAAAGGCTTTGCTAAAAAAAGAAAATCCTCCGTAAAAGGGGGAAATAAAAACCTTATTAATTGGGCTATCAATCAACGCCGACCACAATCTCATTGATATCTTAAATAGTCCTCTTCCTTATTATGACAACCCTAATCTTTTATAAAACAAGAAAAAAAACAAACCCTGGAGCCTAGTAGCACCGGAATATGTCTTTTTAATGTTTTTAATATTTTTCTTACTTGGAGAATTTATGATGAAAAAAACATATACCACACCACACACGCTAGCAGTGAGTAATTTAAAAAATTCTTGCTCGTCTCATGGATTACCTTTTATTAGAACGCTTTCATTAGTGTCAGTAGCTGTCTTTTTATCAAATGCTTCTCCTGTTTCTGCTTGTGATACGTGGGGTAATGTAGCGAAGTATTTTGGTGGTGGTACAAATATACTGAAAAGTATTGCGCCAACCTATGTGATTGACGGTAACGTGTATAGAGATGTTGGCTCTGCGTTTGCTGGTGTGGGAGATTCTTTCCAGCGATGGAAGAATGAAGTTAATGCGAATATTAATAATAAATTTAATCAATATGATAATAAAATTAATCAATTAGTTTCCAATAAGTATGTTATGCAAAATAGCGCAGGGACAATTATAATTGGTGCGAACACACACGGCATTGCAGTAGACTTTGCAAATAGTTCTCGTGAGTCGCGAATTCTTATGGGTGTTCGTGATGGTATGGTTGGCCCAAGATCAGATCAAGCAGTCAATGGTAACCAGCTTTATAATTTGGGCTCTGGGGTTGCTGATTCTTTGGGTGGTGGTGCCTACTATAGCAATGGAAGGTGGTCAGCTCCTGTTTTTATGATTAAAGCCTTTGATCAGTATGGAAATGAGACACACAAAAGTTATAGGAGTGTCGCAGATGCATTTGGTGGCGTGAATAATTCTTTTGCGAATCTTAATAAAAAGATTGAAAATATAGTCATTAATGGGACAGGGAATAGTCTTGTTAAGCAAGATGATACAGGGCTTATTACCATTGGTGGAGCAGTAAGTGGAGCTAACGTAAGTATTGCAAGCGTTGATAATGCGGCACGGACTCTTTCCGGTGTTAATGCTGGTTCTATTACAGCAGCATCCACTGATGCGATAAATGGTTCTCAACTTTATTCCATGAGCAATGTCGTTGCAGGCTATTTTAGTGGTGATGCTGGATATGGTGAAGATGGAAAGTGGAATGCTCCTACTTTTACAGTTAAAGTCTTTGATGAGAATGGTAATGGAGCTGAAACGCAATATGGAAATGTTGCGGAGGCACTTTCTGGTGTAAATAGTTCTTTTACAAATCTTGATAAAAAGATTGAAAATATAGTCATTAATGGGACAGGCGATAGTTTTATTAAGCAAAATAGCGCTGGGCTTATTACCATTGGGGGAAGCAAAAGTGGCGATAGAATAGATATTGCAAACAATATTAATACCCCACGAGTTCTCTCTGGTGTTAAGGGGGGTGCATTTACGAAAACATCGACCGAAGCAGTAAATGGTGGCCAGCTTTATTATATGTCTCAGGCATTTGCAAATTATTTTGGCGGTGGTGCTGGATATGATGAAAGTGGAAACTGGAGTGCTCCTACTTTCACAATTAAAGCCTTTGATAAGGATGGTAATGAGACTGAGAACACGTATACGAGTGTTGCAGCTGCACTTGCTGGCGTAAATAGTGCTTTGACAACTTTTAATAATCAGATTGTTGATATAAACAGTCGTCCTGGTATTGAAGAAGTTAAACGAGAATCTCAAGATGATTATTCGGATATTATCTCAGAAGGTTTTCCTTTTATGAGAAGCTTATCTGTGGAAACCTTACCTAGTGCTCTAGGTGATGTTAAGGTTCCCACTACGATAGCTGTTGCTCCTAATTCACCATTAACTCAAGTAAGTTTTATGAATAGTAAAGGTGAAAGCCGGCGTCTTTTTGGTATTGCTGATGGTGAGATTTCAGAAACGTCGACTGATGCTGTAACTGGTTCTCAGCTCTATTCGATGAACAACCAGATTGCTACTTATTTTGGCGGTGGTGCTGGATATGATGAAAGTGGAAACTGGAGTGCTCCTACTTTCACAATTAAAGCCTTTGATGAGAAAGGTAATGAGACTGAGAACACGTATACGAGTGTTGCAGCTGCATTTGCTGGCCTTAATGGTACTTTAACAGGTTTGAATGAGCGGGTTCTGAACGGTATTGGTGTAAGCTATCCTACTATTGCAGAAGGCTTTCCTTTTATGAGAAGCTTATCTCTTGTCATGGATGAAGAGGAATATGCCATGGGTGATGATGGGACTCTGCCTCCGGTAACTATTTCTCCTGACATAGAATCAACTCAAGTAAGTCTTATGACTACTTCAGGTAAAAAACGGAGTCTTTTTGGTCTTGTGAATGGTAATATTTCTGCTAACTCAGACGAAGCAATCAATGGTTCTCAACTTTATAATGTCAGCAAAAATATTGCTACTTATTTCGGTGGTAATGCTCGATATAATGAACAAGATGACCTATGGACAGCTCCAACCTTTAGGGTTATGGAGTTTGGTGACGTCGGTGTTATGTCGAAAGAATATAATGATGTAGCTTCCGCGTTTGATGGTGTACGTAAGAGCATGTTGGCGATCAATACACGTCTTGAGGCTGTTGAACAGAAGGAAACCCCTAGCGTAGCCTCCAATGGATTCCCATGGGACGCAGGAAAAGAAGGGTATGACGCTAGTCATGATGGTAAGCCCAGCAAGATTGTCAATGTAGAGAAGGGTGCTCTTGTAGAAAATTCAACAGACGCCGTGAATGCAGGACAGCTCTGGACGACGAATGAAAAGGTAACAGCAGTTGAAAACAAGGTAGCAGCAGTTGAAACCAAGGTAACAGAAGTGGAAAACAAGGTGAATCTTGCGGTTAGCTATGATGTTGATAAAGAAAGCGGAAAGAAAACCAATAGCATCACTCTAAAAGGTGCCGATGACAGTGAACCTGTTTTGATTACTAATGTTAAAGATGGAGAAATTAAAAAAGGCTCTAAGGACGTAGTGAATGGTGGTCAGTTACATGATTATACCGAGGAGCAGATGAAGATTACTCTTTCTGAAGCGAAAAAGTATACGGATGATCAAGTTAACGGTCTTGTCAATAATAGTATTAACGAGGCGAAATCCTATACCGATATGAAGTTTGACGCACTAAGTTATGATATTACGAATGTGCGCAAAGAGGCAAGGCAAGCAGCAGCGATTGGTTTGGCAGTGTCTAACTTACGTTACTTCGATGATCCAGGATCTGTAAGTGTTTCATTTGGTGGTGGTTTTTGGCGTGGCCAATCTGCCTTTGCTATTGGTGCAGGTTATACATCTGAAGATGGCAAGATTCGCTCTAATCTATCAGCAACCAGTGCCGGAGGTCAGTGGGGCGTAGGTGGTGGAATAACTCTGAAATTAAGATAATATCAGAGTATATGAAAAACTACAATTTAAGCGAAGTTTCGCCCTTGTCTCATCAGACAAGGGCGAAATTTTATATTATAGAGAAGTAATATTTTACAGAGAAAGCCATAGAGTAGTATACTTATAAAGTCTCATAACAATATATTCTATAGTAAGAATCTTAGTGAGATTTATTTTAATGAGAAGTGAAGCACTTTAACAAAAATTTTACAAATACAGAGTAATACTCTCATATAAATTGATAGAGTGCGTAATCGCACAGTATTTTAAAACTGTACGTTCTATAATTTCATTGATAGAAAATATCCATTGGGGGGATACGTTTAAAAAAGTAAAAATCCCATTTTATTATTTTACTTATTTGCTCTGTACATAGCAGTAGCAATCATGAGGTATGCAACAGCGGCAATTATGAGTAAGACTCATTTTGATCAAAATGGGATACCTCAAACAAACTATGAAACAGAAGCTCTAGACAAGTCTATAATGCATGGAATCTATGAATTTTAAAGTTATAAGGATATTTCACGATTGTATAAATCGGAAAGACTCATTCTGTAAAAATAATTAAATTCATTTTCTTCTTGCTATTTTACTCAACAGTCTATAAAACTATAAAAATAGTCTTTAGTAAGACTCATTCT
>NZ_JBHIMR010000021.1:0-3024 GCF_042194215.1 Bartonella sp. MR100HLJHH | reverse complement strand
AAACAGAAAAAGTTCTCGCAAAGGGAGGTGCGACGGATCATGAAAAAATCACACAACTATCCTCGTTTTATTTTAAAGCTCTTCAAGCGAAAAAATCTAAAACTCGAGAGTATGTCGCTTATCCCTACGATAAAAGCGCAATGATTTCACAACAAATACTCTAAATCATTCGCCGGACAACTTAACCTTTTTCCGCAACTATACCTTATAGCCTCTTAAGCATACAAAATGATCTCTTTCACTTTAAAAACTATAAACCGCAGATCTAACAATAGCATACAAACATGCCTTCATCATATCCGTTCTATCTATTTTCTCCCCCTCAAATTCAGAAATTTTGTTGCAAAAAGAGAACCCTTCTTAAAGGCGAAAAAAATCAAAAACCCATTAACCAAATCGCTAATCAACCTTAATCGCAGCCTTGCCGAAGCTCTAATTACTTCCGTTCGTCTCTGCGACAAACCTAAACTTTGTAAAGAACAAACAAAACCACACCACAAAATCATCCCTAGCGCTGAAATGTGTTTTTTTTATGTTCTGAATATGTTTTTTTACTTGGAGAATTTGTTATGAAAAAATTATATACCACATCAAAAGCGCCAGTGGTGAATGATTTTAAAAATTCTTTCTCGCTTTATCAATTACTTTTTATTAAAGCGCTTTCATTGGCTTCAGTGATTATCTTTTTATCAAATATTTCTCCTGTTTCTGCTAATACTCAGATTTTTAATAACATATCAAGCGGTTTTAGTGGCGGTACAAATGTGCTTAAAGCCATTCCACCAGCCTATGTTGTTGGCAGTAAATTATATAAAGATAGTGGCTCTGCATTTATAGAGGATGAAGATGCCTTCAAAAATTTAAATCCTAATATTAAGTTTCAAACGCAACTTGCACTTGATACTGCGCTTGAGACTGCATTTGCGGGTAGGGAAAGTTCTAAGGATGAAGATGCTTTCAGAAATTTAAATCCTAATATTAAGTTTCAAACGCAACCTGCACTTGATACTGCACTTACGGGTAAGGAAAGTTCTAAGAAGGAAAGTTCTAAGAATGTAGCGGATGCATTTTCTAGCGTGAAAAGTGCTTTCACAAGTTTAAATCATCAACTTGAACTTGCTGAGATAAAGAATCCCCCTGCTATTGAAGAGAAACAAAATAATCTATCTCAAGGTCATGATCAGCATAAGAATATAGAAGGTTTAATCCGTGGATTAGGTCGGGATGATGAAGAAAGGGCGGTAACTATTGCTGCTGCCTCACCATTAAAAAAAATAAATATTATGAATAGTAACAATGAACCTCGGATTATTTTTAATCTTGCTGCTGGTAAGACCACAAAAGACTCAACCGAAGCGGTAAATGGTTCCCAGATTCATAAATTGGGCGAAGAGATTGCGAAGGCTTTTGGCGGTAGTACTGGCTTGACTCCGAATGGAAATTGGTCGTACGGTTTCATACCTGCAGCGAACTACCAGAACGGCCACGCGATGTCCTCCGACTCTTTCGATCTATTTAGTGCCTTGTCTAATATGGGTTCAAGTTTCATGAGCATTGCTAGAGACTTTAACCATACTACAAAAGCTTTAGGCGGTGGTTCTGGCTTTGATCTTACTAACGTTTCCTCTAATCTTGACGATGGTTGGGTTGATCCGACTTACGAAATCTCCAATGTTTCTGAAGATGGTAAAGTGGGAAAGACAAGCTTCAATGATGTTGGTAGTGCGTTTGCGGGTCTTGATACGAGTGTCAAGAATGTGAATACGCATCTAGCGAATGAGATCAAAAAGTTTGATGAAAAACTAAGCAATATTACTCAAGCATCTCAAGGTGATGCCTTGTCGTGGGACAAGACTAAAGGCGCCTTTGTAGCCTTGCATGGGGAAAAGGACAGCAAAACAAACAGCAAGATTACATCACTTAAGAATGGAGACGTTACTGCAACCTCAAGCGATGCTGTAGCGGGCAATCAGCTTTATACCCTAGGAAGCAGTGTTGCAAAATCCTTAGGCGGTGCTGCTAGCTATGAGAATGGCGCATGGGTTGCTCCTACATTCAAGGTTAAAACCTTCAATAAAGATGGCACTGCGACTGAGAAGTCTTATGACACTGTCGCGACTGCCTTTGCCGGTGTTGGTGATTCATTCGAAAACGTTAAAGATACATTCAAGAATGTTAAGGATGAAATTACCAAAGAGATTGAAAAAGACATTACCCTTGTTCAAAGCGATTCCTTGTTGTGGGACAAGACTAAAGGCGCCTTTGTAGCTTTGCATGGGGAAAAGGACAGCAAAACAAACAGCAAGATTACATCCCTTGCAAATGGTGACGTTACTGCAACCTCAAGCGATGCTGTAGCGGGCAATCAGCTTCATACTCTTGGGAACAGTGTTGCAAGTTATTTTGGCGGTGGTGCTAAGTATGATGGTGGAACATGGACCGCTCCTACATTCACGGTTAAGAGCGTGAAAGAAGATGGGAAAACAGAAGATAAAGGCTATCATGATGTAGCAACAGCTTTTGCTGGAGTTGGTACCTCTTTCTCAAATGTGAATAATTCTATTACGAATATTAAAAAAGAGGTTACCAAAGAGATTGCGGATGCAAAAAGTGATTCATTGAATTGGAGTAAAACTGCTAATGCCTTTGTAGCGCAGCATAAAAAGACGAAAGAAGAAGAAGACGGCACAGTTGTAGTAACACAAGAAAACAGCAAGATAACGTCTCTTGCAGCTGGAGCTATCAGTGAAACTTCAACAGACGCCGTTAATGGCTCACAGCTTCATACATTAGGGAGCAGTGTTGCAAAATCTTTAGGCGGTGCTGCTAGCTATGAGAATGGTGCATGGGTTGCTCCTACATTCACGGTTAAGACCTTCAATAAAGATGGCACTGCGACTGATAAGTCTTATGACGATGTTGCGACTGCCTTTGCTGGTGTTGGAACTTCATTCGAAAACGTTAAAGATACATTCAAGAATGTTAAGGATGAAATTACCAAAGAGATTGAAAAAGACATTACCC
>NZ_JBHIMR010000020.1:0-9002 GCF_042194215.1 Bartonella sp. MR100HLJHH | reverse complement strand
ATGATAAACTCATAAGGGGTATAGAGCTTATAACCATAATCTATACCTCTCTTGTTAAGTTGATTAGATATAATCTTAAAAGGAGTGTTTATATGCGTTATTCTAAAAAGAAATCATTTGCACTTTTAAATACTCTTATTTTGATTGCTTTAAGACTTTTAAGAAATCCCATCTTAAAGTGAATACGCTTCTACATTGCCTTTAAGAGGTTATACCGTAATCTAAAATAATAGCTTTATTGTTATCAAAAGCTTTGTTTAAAGAGAGTTATGTATATTCATTTTCTTATATTACTTATAGGTTTTGAATGTTTCTAAAACCCCCAAAACCCCTACAAAACATATAGTATTAGTTGAATTTACAGGTTGTATTTTGATATAGGTTGTTTTTTGGAAACTTGATAAAAGTTAACATATTGAAATATAATAAACTTTTATTTTTTATTGAAAAATATGTAAAGGGGGGGCGTAAAAAGCACCTCCACCCCCCCCAAAAACCCTAAACCTCCAAAACTCACAACCATAATGGTCTTGATAGCATTTATTATGATTATAATCCCTTTCTTTTGAAAGGCTTTAAAAGATCACATACTCTCATAAGACATGTTTTAATCATTCACTAAATGATCACTTTTGTCGATTCAATGTACTGACACAAACTGACAAATATATATTTACAGTTGTATCTATTTGTTATGGCAGTTTTAATAAGTTGTATTTTGAAAAATTGATAAAACTTAACTTATTGAAATATAATGATTTTAATTTTTTCTCATTAAAAAAAATGATATAGGTTCTAAAAAGAACTGACAAAAATGACAAAAGTTTATTAAAAGGGATTTTGCTCATCTCTATAATTATCATCCTTTCTTTAGATGTTTTCATAAAAAGCAGTAAATCATAATTATCATATATTCTATTTATCATTTCTCTTATGAAAATGAAAAATGATGCCATGGCTATAAAGAACATAACAGCTATAAAAGGCTGTTAAATTGCAAATGCGTTATAAAGGAAATTAACAGAAATCTTAAAAACCATTTAGTAAAAAACCGATAGGTTATAAAGATAAAAACACGCATGATGAGAGCGTTTCTAAATCTTGTGAATGTATATTTAGAAAATAACGCAATCGTTTAATGAAGCCTATAATATAGCTTTAAAAGCACATAAATATAAAAGAAGCAATTAATAGGCATAAGATATTATCAATACACAACGTATTTAAAAAATACAAAAAAAATATCAAAAAAGATAAAATAACAATTAACAATAAATACGTATTTTGATAAATAAGTAATCAAGTGCTTCAAAAACACTTAAACAGTAAGCGGATGGATTACGATAAACCTGATCCCCTCTAAAAATTGACTATTTTTTATGCTATAAAACGCATATATAGTGATTTTGTCGGGTGTAGTTACGCTATACAATACCCCTATGGGAAAAGCGTAACGACGGACTTACTGCCGTGTTTTTGAGCACCCGACGCCCATTATGGGCTGTCAATCAAAAACGTATAATCAGTAAGGTTTAAATATGATAACTATATCAAAAAACACCCCCGTTATCTCTAATATTGCAAATAAAATCGCGCTTGTTAATCAACAACAGCCTGCAAAAAAATACGAATTTATTGATGATGGTGAATATATCGATGGTCATTTCTTAACTCGAATTAGAGCTTTAAGAGATTTTGGTGATGTGAAAAAAGGTGATCTCGGGGGGTATATTGAAAAAGAAAGCAACTTATCTCATGAAGGAAATTGCTGGGTTTATAATAAAGCGCGGGTCTTTCAAAATGCACGCGTCTTTGGAAATGCTAAAGTAAAAAGCTTTTTTGTTGACGTCTATGGCAATGCTCAAATTTATGGAAATGCTATTTTTGAAGGAAGAACATTAAAGGACAATGCTAAACTTTCTGGCAATGCTCATGCTAGCAACGCCGTTGTAATTGAAGGCAATGCACAAATTTATGATAACGCCCGTGTCACTGATCATGCTCATATTTCCGATAATGCTGTCATTTGTAATGATGCCCATGTCGGAGGCAATGCAAAAATAAGTGGCTCTGCTTATATTTGTGATGAATCGCGTGTTTTTGATGATGCCGTTATTTGTGATGCTCTTATCTCTGGTTCTTCTTATATTCATAGTAATGCCTCTTTAACAGCTAATGAAGATATCTATGATGATGCATATCCTGAGTTTGGTAGCGAAGATGATTATTATCGTCATGAGTATTATGCTGATTTTGAAGGGTATTATGACGATGATAATGACAGCGAATATGAAAGTGATGCTGCGTAATTGAACGCGCGGGCGCGGCGGGGGCGCCCCTCTTTAAACATCTCATTCAAAAATTAAATCTTCTTATAAAGGAATTGTGCCATGCAAAAGAAGTTTGCACTCACAAATGAAACGTATGTAATTAATAATCATACCCTTTATCGCATTAAAGCATTAAAAGACTTTGCTGATGTTAAGGCTGGTGCCTTGGGTGGCTTTATTGAAAAGGAAGATAACCTCTCTCATGATGGTAATTGCTGGGTCTATGATAAGGCTTGTGTTTATAATAATGCTCATGTTTCTGATCACGCTACAGTCTGTGATTACGCTAGTGTTTTTGATAATGCAAAAATTGAAGGCAATGCTAAAGTTTTTGATTGTGCAAAAATTTATGACAATGCAAGGGTTGCTGATCATGCCTTGGTTTTTGGAATAACTTATGTTTACGATCATGCCTGCGTTTTGAATCATGCTGAGGTATCTGACAGGGCTGTTATAAAAGGTCATGCTAAAATCTATGATAACGCTTTATTGACTGGCTATGCGCAAGCTTATGGCAATGCAAGAATTTATGACAATGCTCAAGTTTGGTTTTTTGCTGTGGTTGGTGATGATGCTTGTATTTATGAAAATGCAAAAATTACAGGCTATACATACATTTGTGATCAAGTGAGTGTTTTTGGCAATTCATATATAGATACCAAAAAATTGAATGGTCATATCAAAATTTGTGATCAAACCATAAAAGACGCTGCGTAAAGACGCGCGGGCGCGGCGGGGGCGCCCTTCTTTAAACATCTCATTTCAAATTTTAGCAAACGTTTATCACATTAGATTGTGAGGGTATCTTTATGTGCAAAAAATATGAATTAACCAATGAAACCAAACAAATTAAAGATAGGATTACTAAGAAAATTACAAACCTTTATCGCATTAAAGCTTTAAAAGACTTTGATGATGTCAAAGTGGGGGATCTGGGGGGCTTTATTGAAAAGGAAAGTAACCTCTCTCATGATGGCAATTGCTGGGTCTATGATAATGCGTGGGTTTATGGCTATGCCCGTGTTTATGAAAATGCAAAAATACGCCATTTTTCTCAAGTCTGTGGTCAAGTTTATGGCAATGCTGAAGTCTATGGTAAGGCTTTTATCTCTCAATATGCTAAAGTTTATGACAATGCTTGTGTCTATAGTAATGCACGTATATCTGGCTATGTTTATGGCAACGCCCATGTGAGTGGGAGCGCTCGTATTTATACAGAAGCCCATGTTTATGATAATGCGCATATTTCTTATAATGCTTGGGTTTATAATTATGCAAGGGTTTATGGGCATGCTCAGGTTTCTGGCTCTGTCTGTGTTTACAGCCATGCCAAGATTTATAACCATGCTATTGTCAAAGGTCATGCTAAAATTTATGGCTCTGTTTATGGTAATGCCAAGGTTTCCTATCATGCCAAGGTCTGGGGAAAAGCCTATGGCAATGCAAAATTAAACAGTCAAAGCAAAGTAAGGTTGGTTCCAAAAAATTGTGAGGTTTATGAAAGGGATAATGTTGTCAATATAACTGATAAAACAGAATAAAAAGAGACATGGGGGCGTGCCTTCTTTATGGTTATAAACGCATATAAAATGCATTGCTATAAACATATCATAAAAGAGAGAGTAAAATAAAAAAAAGCCGTGCCAAATGATATGACGCGGCTTTCAAATAGCGATTCTTATTGATTAAAATGAATCATCCACAATGGAGTAATCAGTGCATATATACAAAACGTATCATATTGCAAGTGCTCTATTGAGATATGATAAGTTATCAAAACACTCGGTAGCTTTATCAATCCAATCAAAAGAACATGCATATTAAGTAAATATCTTATAACAAAACAGTTTTTATATTTACAAGCATTGGTTTTTCAAAGCAGCTTTTCATAAGAAAAATAAACAAACGCTTTTATAAAATGTAAGGTTTTCAAGATTTTGCTCTGCTGTGAAAGCTAAATCTTAGTTTTCTCATAAATGAAACATTCTTAAGAGCAAATGATAACTAAGTTATAGCTGTTATAAAAAAAGTTTTAAACACTTATAAAGATCTCATTTTATGTTTCAAACGTTTAAACGTTCATTTAAAGAGATTCTTATAAGTATCTTTTCATTTTGCTCTAAATGTAACTTCTTTATAAATTAGCCGGCTCAAATTTGAGCCCGCTAAAATCAACCGGTCCATATTTGGGCTCGTTAACTTTAAAATAGAGCCTTCTTTAAATATTACAGCTTTTGACTCAAAATTTAGAAAAATTCCATGCCTTATGATGTTACAATGATTTTAAATTTTGCTTGCTTATCTTTGTCTCAATAGCTGCCCCCAATTTTGGGGTGAGTAAATCACTCAGTCCATATTTGGGCTCTGTGCTTTTAAACGGTAACTTTTAAAACGTTTTTTAGTACCATGTCTAAGTAGATAGTATTCTACTGCTATTGCATTGTTCGTTTCCATTTTTTTGTGGAAGCGAATACAGTTTCGTTTTTAAAAATTAGCATAGCTGTTGTGATGATACTATATTTATGCTTCTTACTTATCGTTTCTAAATTTTTAGAAAGCGTTTTTAAAAGCGATCTTGTCTTTAAATCCTTTTATGCAATCTTTATAAATTAAACCTATAAGCTTATGACAGTTTCAAATGATTACTTTCTTATAGGATAATCTAATGTTGCGATAACATCTTTAGATTTTACGCTTCTCAATTTTGAGAACTGTAATTTTATGTTTTTATCATGCGATTAACAATCCAATCATTAAAACAAGATGTGATCTTTAAACGTATGTTATCGATAATTCCAAACAATTAAATTTTAAAACAATGTAATTTGTGCTGTGATAAAAACGTATCATAAATTTATAAACTGTTATGAATGATATCTGCTTTTCATTTCATTTGACTGACACATGCGTTATAACATTTACATGATGATTTGCTTTTTATGGTCTATTCATACATGGCAATCTTATATAAAAAAGGGTCAAATGGATCATGCATAAAAGTGTGGATTCTTAAGTGGATTCTTATAAAACAATTGCACACAAACTATTGACTTTATTGTGTTTTTATATATAATGCGTTATTATCATCGGGCAAAGTCTATCGTAAAGAGGTTGCATATCTTGGAAACTTCCGTTTCGCTATAGATTTTTTGCTTCTGAAAGGCTTGTGCAATTTTTGATAGCATCTCTTCTGTTTCTAAATGGCGGTCGCTTAAATTTTCCCTATTCCGCTCATGTTTATTTTCTAGCATTTTCCACAGTGTCTCTTCGGCTTGAAATCCTTCTGTTGTGTTGTGAATAAGTCCGAGGTTCAAAAGGCGATTGATGGATTTGTGAATGTTTTTCGCATCTGAATCGACATGTTTGAGGACTTCGGAAAGATTTTTCGCACCAAGGATAATGGCGGCATAAACAGCGCGCAGTGTAGGTGAGGTCATGGCAGAGATTAGTGAATTGCGGGTATCGCGTTTGCGAAGGGTTTCTTTTCCCATGGGCAAAAGATCATTGCGAATGGGCAGTTCATTGATTTCTATGAGTTCTGCTTGTAGCGATTGTGCGCGTACAATTTGTTCGGTAGGGGTGCGTTTGCGAATAATTCCCAGACCACTTTGGCGATATTTGTGGTTTTCGGGGAGTGTTAAAGCCTCATAGGAGCCATCAAGCCGGTAGAGAATTTCTTCCCACAAAGGAGTTCTGACACTTTGACCCCGTTGTGCCCCATTGAGAGCAATTGTTGTTGTTATTGTTGGTTCATGCAGACATAGATAACCACCAGCGGTGATGTGTTCCCAAAGGGTTATAACAAATCGCACATCATCTGCTGGAGTTCCAGCATCGATCCAAGCAAAATCTATTGGTCCCCAAGATTTGAGGGTGCTTTCATCAAGAGAGAAGAAATTCTCATTGATAAATGTTACAGTGTCTTTTTTAATGCCATCTTTAAGAAGTTCTTGCCATACTTCTTCTGCTGATTGACCTTTGGCTGTAAAATCATCAATTGTAATCAGTTGTGGTTCGTAATTTTCAGGAATTCCTGAAGGATCAAGCAAAGCTGTGCGCTCTTCCCAGGTGGAGGATTCTAAAAGCTTTTTATCTTGTTGCCATGATAATTTCGCTTTTTGAAGTGCTTTAGCAATCAAGCGCGTACGATCCCCCGCACCGATTTCAATGACTGTGTGCGGTCTTGCCATTTGAATAAGTGCATGGATAAGTTGAGCACTATTTTCTGTTCCCATGCCAGGTCTTATCAGCTGCATCTTTTTATCCTTATAATTTTATCAATCGCAGCATTCCTGCTTTTACAAAAAACTTTATTGAATCCTCTAGCGGATATTGAATACGTATTGGTGTGGTGGCTTGCTTCAAGAGATGTTTTGTTTTTTCATGAAGCCGGATTGTACGCCCATTGAGTTGATTAATGGCAAGAGTGCCAAGAGAAGAATCTATGATAATACATGTTGGCTCTCGTAAAAGAGCGGTTGCATCATTTTCTGAAAATGCTTTTTGATCTGTTTTGATGAGACCGTGTCGTAAAAGTGATATCAAAAGACTTCCAGAGGCAAGAAGAGTACCATTGAATTGTATTTCCCTCAGTGATTGGACAAGGCAGCCTTCACGAAGTGCTTCAAATGTGGGAAAGTCGAATCCGCCAAATGCCGCTCCTTTTGTAGAAACAACGGTTGCAGGTTGTATTTGCCGTTTTCCAATTAAAGCTGGTTTATTTCTCGTTATCTGTACGTCCTTTACCCATTGAACGCGTGATAAAGGATTGAGTTCACGTGGATAGACAGCGAAAGAATTGATGGCTATGGGTGGTGTTGGTTTTTGCAATTCAAGTGTATGGGAGCTCTCATGACAATCATGTCGCATATAGTCTGCCAGTTGCCACACATAGCCGCCTGTTCCATTGTAAAAGTTTAAGCCTATAGGATCTTGTTGCATGATGTTATTGTTTTTTTGCTTTAAAATATCAAGTTTTGGGGAGGGTTGTTAGTTGCTCTACATTAAAGAGTGGTTTATCAAAGTCCTATTGGGTTGGTATGGGGTTGCATGAGAGATACAATGATTTGATCAGGTGGTGATTGTCATGCCATTTTTGGGGCATTGTTTGCTGGCTGGACAAACAGCCGAGTCCACTAACCATTCTCAAATTCTCTCTGTTCCTTTTTTTGTACGGCACTGTTCAAAATAAAACCCAATATGCCTGCGATCATTGTGGCGATGCCGATGACAAAGAGTGTGTATTGTGTGTGATGAACATGGACAAAACCGGCTCCTATAAAGCCAAGGCATACGGATGTTTGTATGATGAAGAGATAAGCGGGCATTTGACTGTTTCGCTGTTCTTTTTGAATGGCTTTCATCATAAAACTTGCCATCAGGGCATTTTGCACACCGTTTGCACTCCCAAGGATGAAAAATGACAGCATCATCAGCCATATGAGTTGTGTGAGGGAAAAGCAGAAAATTGCAAATCCAATGATTGTAGCGGCAAGTGATGCACCAGCGGCATTGCCAAAGCGATGAAAAAGGCTGGAGAAACAGAGTGGACCAACCACGAGGCCAAGACTTACCATGCTTGTGATTATCCCATAGGTTTCAGCGCTTAAGTTGAGATCGGTACGAATGCGGACAATCGATAAGACGTTGAGAGCAGAGGTGAGGATGATGGTAATGATGAGGGGTGCAAGAGCATAGACAACATTTTTTTTACGCAAGAGGCCTCTTAAGTCTAGCCCTTTTTTGCTTTTTTGCGTTGTGTTTGTCGTTTGTGTATGAATTTTTAAACTTTTAAAACAGAAGAGAGTGATAAAGGTGGCAAAAAGAACCATGATTGACAGCGCAAACAATCCTTTTTGCCCGTTTGATATTCCATACAACACCCCCCCTAAGAGTGGTCCAGCAATGTAACCAAGATTACGAACTGTTTGGATAACGCGGTTTATACGGTCTAGTTGCTGATCATTGTTTGCAAATTCTGGGACGGAAACGAGGATAGCAGACCAAAAGATTGAACCAGCACAACCTAGTGCGAAAGAAAGTGCAATATAAATCCAAAATTGGTTGGCGATTGCAGCTGTGGCTATAAAGAGTGCTTCAAACAATAAAACAATGGGTACTGTTCGTGCTGGTTGGAAGCGATGCAAGAGGCGTGGTGCAATTGGTCCGGCAAAAATTGCCCCGATAAGCCCTGCAAAAAGGAGCATTGAAATAGAAGCTGTGCTTTCTGCTAAGTGGAGAGCAAATGTAACTTGCGCTGTTTCATCGGCAAAGCTGCTAAAGCCCAAAACAAGGAAAAGTCCTATTTGGACGAAAATCATGGATTTTTTCTTTGTCACAGTGCTCCTCCCCAAGATGCTAAAGGTACAATTTTCTTCTGCGTATTTATGGGATATCCCGCGCTTTGTCTAGTTTTTCTTGATAATCAGTTGAGAAAGGAAGTTTACAGAGCTCTCTTCAAAATAAGCACAATGCCTATTTGCAGCGATGAGCAACTCCTTATGTTTTTTGAAAGGGGAGTATTGAAGGATTATAGACTGGCGAAGTTATCTGATATGAGAGATAATGATACAAAAGAGCAATCAGGAAATTTTGCAAAAAAAGCTGCATCATGTGTGCAGCTTTTTATGTGTTTGCTTTAGAGGTAGAAGTTTTAAAGCATGAAAGTATCCT
>NZ_JBHIMR010000002.1:273742-282319 GCF_042194215.1 Bartonella sp. MR100HLJHH | reverse complement strand
ATCATTTTTTACTTTTTTTTAAAATAAAATAACATAAACAACTGGTTGTATTTCAATACATTACACTAAAATAAAAATAAAACATGAAAACAGAAAGAGTTAAAGGGAGCATGGCGCCTTTAAAGTAAAATATAGCACCCCATTGCAATGCATAAAAATAGGAAGTGCCTAGGAATGGATTAATCACAATAACGCTTGTTTTATGTTACTTTAATAAGGAAATTTTTCTGCACAGGTACGATTCATAAAGACATTACTGTATAAAGAGAATTCGTATGATCTGTAATTTGTAAAAAGAATCAAATTCTTGTAGAAACATGCTAAGCTATGCTAGCTTTCTTTATTTAATATTGAAAAAGTACTCTTAAAATCTATGTGGGATAACGAACAACAAAAAAACGATCCCGGACAGGACCCTGCTCTTGTCGTTAAACGCTTGCGTCCTGCGCGCCGACAAGTTTCGGCCCGTTGGCTTACGGGAACCGTTCTGACAGGAATCACTTCCTGCATTCTTATGGGTATTGCACTTTTTACGGCTCTTGATGAACAACAGCGATTGGTAACCCCTCCACAATGGTTTACAAAAGAAAACCTCTCCCATACACAAGATCCTGAGGCCAATGGGTATAAAGGTGATCGTATTTTTCCCACCCATGCACGACAAAGCTTTGACAGCAAACGTCAATTTGAACTATCGATTCTGCAAAAAAAAGGCGATGAACAAGTTATTCAAACACAACATTTTGAATGGATTCGTATGGCTTTAGCCGAAAAGCGCCCCCAGAAATATAGCTATCCAAAATTTGATTCTTTAAGCATTCTTGCCAGTGATTCGAAAAATCAAAGCGCCAAACCACAAGATTCTGGACAGATTTATGGAGCAAAGGTTGAAACAAAAATCACCTTACGCAGCTATGATTTTAAGGTAAATCAATTCGATTTTGACAACAACGATACGCTGACAGATGAAGAGGCACAACAAGAAGTGCAAAAAGCTGGATTCACTTTAGAAAAAAGTACCGAACTTCTTTCAGTTCTCACATTGATTGATCCTTTAAAATTAGAAGATGCATCCACTGATTCCCAAGGCACAGAATCCCCTGAAGTTCGCATTGTTCAAGAAAATGTAACCGTTTCTCCTCAAAGTCACCGTATCGATCTGACAAAAAACTATGTTGAAGATATTATTCCTATTCGTAAAAAACAAAAGATAGCCGATGCTTTCAAAAAAACCAGTTATACAAAAAAGCAAATTGAACAGGTTGTAAAAACGCTAGAAAAAATGAGCCTTTCCGATACCCTTAAAGAGGGAAGTCTTTTACGCATTGGTATTGTGACACAAGCTGGTGAAGAAGACCATCTCGTACGCGCAAGTATCTATCAAGGGATGTATCATGTTCTCACCATTGCGCTGAATGATAAAGGCCAATTCATTGAAAGCACAGAGCCTAAAATGTCTAAAGCTCTTAAAACGGCTTTTCAAAATGGTATTCCGCATTCTTATATCAATAGCGCGCAATTACCAACAGCTTATGATGCACTCTATAATGCCTTGCTAAGCCATAATATATCACAATCTCTCTCTCATCGTCTTATTCGTCTGCTTGCCACCAATATTGACATGAAAAGTCCGATAACCCCCAATGATCAAATCGAAATATTTTATGCCGTACCACAAAGCGATAAAGAAAACCAAAACGGCAAAAAGAACTTGAAAGCAAAGGAAGCATCCAAAAACACTGATCCAGAAATTCGTTATATTAGCGCAACTTTTGGAAATACAACTTATAAATATTACCGTTATCAATTAAAAGATGGAAGCGTTGATTATTATGATTCTGAAGGGAGGAGTTCAAAGCCTTTCTTGCTGCGCAAACCCACACCAAATGGGATTTTTGGCTCCCCCTTTGGTCCACGCAAACATCCTATTTTAGGCTATGTTCGCATGCATACGGGAGTTGATTGGGTTGCTCCTAAAGGATCACCCATTATTGCTGTAGGAGATGGTATTGTCACAAGAGTAGGCGTAACAGGTGGCTATGGAAATCACACGGAAATTCAACACGCCAATGGATATATCAGCAGTTATTCACACCAAAGCCGTTATGCACCAGACATCAAACCAGGCGTGAAAGTACGACAAGGACAAATCATTGGGTATGTTGGAACAACAGGAATGGCAACCGGTCCCCATTGTCATTTTGAAATCATTGTCAATGGCGTCAAAGTTGATCCCATGCGCATCCGTATACCGGATAGCAAAGCCTTAACCAATCAAGACCTACAAACATTCCTACAAGAAAAAAACAATATTGATTCTTTGATCAACAGCCCGATACCCCCCTCCGAAGAGACTTAAAGCATAAAAGCATCTGCATTTTTACAACTCAAAACATCTAAAAAATATGCTTTAGCGCTTATTTTTCTCAAAGAGATTTTCGCACTTTAAACATCTATAAAGAATACGCCGAAATATGCCACCACCCAAGGTCGCATAACAATGATTAAAAATAAAACGCCCTCCCCTTTGCATGTTTATGCATAATAGAAAAGTGCAAAATATGAAACCCAAAAAGGCTAACTCTTCTTGTTTGTTTCATCAAAACGATAAAAATCCCTTTGTTTTCCATGCAATAAAATTTTAATCAAAGGTGAGTTTTTCTAAAGATGAAGATTCTAAAACCCATATCATTCTATAAACAACCCGACTTCTTGTTGAAGAGATTCCACCTAATGCTTATGCTGTTCATAGCCCTAAAGGACGGTGTTTCATAGACTTTATGAGCAAGTTATCCTTAAGAATATTCGTTACACACTTTTACAAAAACACCATATATTTAAAGTTTTACATGCCTTACAAAAAATAACAAAACTTGAAAAAACAATCTCTTCGCAAAGAAATAGAGCTTACTAATATAAGTATTATTGATTTAAAGGAGCTCTTATTCAAAATAAATTTAAATTTTAACTTAAGCACTTAAAAGCTATAAAACATACAAAAAAGGAGAATTTTGAAAGCCTATAATCGGAGTCAACAAAGCGAAAAACAAAAAGACCAAAAGATGAAGAAGCAATGTTGCTTCTCTTGAAGACAATTGACAATCTGATGTAAATGGTGCTGTATTCGCGTTATCTAAGTCATATTTTATTCTCATTTTTATTAAAACGAACAAGCAGAGAGCAAAGAGTTTATCCCTTTTAAAAATCAGTCAGAGCTTTTTTTGAACTCTTCATGCGTAGTTTTGGCAAAGGAATGACAACCTTTGTGCCTCCTAAAGCAGAAGTTTCAAACAGAGGTTTTTCACCAAATTGCATACAGAGCTGTTCCACGACCACACGACCAAGTCCTGTTTTTTGTTCTAAAGTTTGGCTTTTCATTCCCACGCCATCATCCTCTACAATGAGCATCAATTGTCCATCTTTCTGGGGACCAAAAGAGATATAAATATGACCGGTACGTTGATCAGGAAAGGCATGTTTTAAGGAATTTGTCAGCAGTTCACCAAGGATAATTCCAAGTGTTGTCGCATCTCTTGAAGACAGGCGACAATCTTTAAAGTTGGTGTGAATAGTGATGTTTTCACGCAATTCAAAAGGGACAGCCAATTCGACATCATGCACAACAGAACTGAGAAACTCTGCCAAAAAAGTCGTTTCCATATCATCACTTAAGCGCAAACGACGATGTGCTGTAGAAATTGTCTGAATACGATCGCGTGCAGCTCCTAGAACAGAACGTACCTCTTCATTTTTGCTCCGGTTTAACTGGAGCCCCAGCAAAGAAGACACCGTCCCAAGAGAATTGCCAATGCGATGGCTTGCATCCTGCAACAATATTTCAACCCGTTGGCGTTCTTTTTCAGCGTGATTGCGTGCTCTTTCTAATTCTTGTGTTCGTTCTTTCACGCGGGCTTCCAGAGCGATATTTTCGCTATGAAGCAGCAATTGATACAATTTTAAAGAGCGTACATCACGATGAAAACGATTAATAACAAAATAGGCAGAAATAAAAGTACTCACAACGGAAACAATAGCCGCCAATGTCAAAGCAGCCCGCATCAATGCAATACCCTCACGCTGTTTTTGTCGCACCACATCATCCCCATTAATAAAGCTTGTCATCAATTGAGCTAAACGTGCCACAGGAATCTTTGATACTTCAAAAGAGGCAGCATGAGAAGGTTGTTCAGGAATCGCATCAAGAGCATGCATATGGGCATTCATAAATGCTTTTCGTGCTTCAACCTCTTTTTTAAAAGCCGTAAACCATTCATCCCATTGTGGATGCGCATAAACAATAAGTGCGATATAATCGAGAATATCCCCCAACTCCCGCTCTGCATTTTCAAAACGTATTTTATCTTCCACCTTGCGCGTTTTTGCATAGCTGCGATCAGCAACAGCCATATCAATCAAGCTAATAAGGACCAAATCAGCCTGTTCGCGTAATTCTGAACTTGTATTCAACTGTGCGACTTCTCGATCAACGGCATTTGAAAGCAACATAATAAAAACCGATGCCAAAAGAGCCATAACAAGAGAAACAACAATCGCTACCCACCGCCAGCGTGATATCGTTGCATCAGAAGAAGGCATTTGAGGCATCAAATTTGTTTTTGTTGTCATAGAATGTCCATTGGCGAACTTGAAAGTCGTCATTTTTCAGCACAAAGGAAGGCAACCTTATGGAACATAAAACCTAAAGCCCGTGGGAAAGTTTATACAGGCTTTTCTTATGTTCCTAAGGATACACGCCAAACACTCTGAATTTCCTCAGATACTGACTTTACTGTAATAGCTATAACGGGAATAAAAAAAACAAGGCTATCGATCATAATTATTATGCTTTTTTAGCCGTTAAATGAACACAATGTACTTCCAGCTGAATAAGAATCAGGACCATAATCAGACTCACCATCCACCTTGAGAAGTTCTTGTAATCGATTACGCGCCCTGCTCACACGGCTTTTAATGGTTCCAACAGCACAACCACAAATAGCCGCAGCATCTTCATAAGAAAACCCCGATGCGCCAATGAGAATAATGGCTTCTCTTTGATCGGCAGAAAGCAAATTTAAGGCTTTTTTGAAATCTTGCAAATCAAGCGATCCATATTGAGCAGGATGAACAGCAACATTTTGAGTAAACACGCCATCGGTATCTTGAACTTCTCTTCCCTTTTTACGCATTTGACTGTAAAATTCATTGCGCAAAATGGTAAAAAGCCAAGCCTTAAGATTGGTTCCCATCTCAAAACTATCTTGCTTAGCCCATGCCTTCATAACAGTATCTTGGACCAAATCTTCGGCTTTATCCTGCTTGCCACTTAAAGAAACAGCAAAAGCTCGTAAAGCCGGCAACACCGAAAGGAGTTCTTGTTTAAAGTTTTTCGCGCACTTTGACATAAAGGATTCAAACCTTTTCCACATTGTTTAAGCCAAATTGCTCTGCGTTTAAGCCAAATTGCTCTGCGCGCTCCAACTTCTCTAAAAGCTCGAGCAAACACCGCGGCAGTGCTTCTTCTTGAATTTCCATGTAAAATTGACGTAACTTCCGTGCTATTTCGCTATTGACCCCGAGAAGATCATCTCCAACTGTAAATTGTGTGGTGAGATTTTTTTCATCACGGTTGTTCATTTTTCATCCCCCTAATCCATATAATATCAGTAGCACCGCGAAGAATTTTTCGCCTTATGGTTGTAAATATGGCTATCGGTAAAAAGTTCCATACAAATCAAGGAACTTTTTTATCTGTTGAGAATTTCAACCAACAAAATGCTTGAAAGATCAAAGGAGTTATAAATTATGTCATTATCAACGCGCATTGCCCCGCATCTTCCCTATCTTCGGCGTTTTGCCCGCTCTGTCACCGGTAGCCAATCCTCTGGCGATGCTTATGTGTCAGCGATGTTGGAAGCACTCATTGCCGATATCTCCATTTTTCCCAAAGCATCCAGTGACCGAATTGGTACCTATTGGCTTTTTTGCCATCTTTTTGACCAAACCACACCGAACATCCCTGAACCCCTGCCCCAATTTGGTCTTGAACAAAAAACCAGTGCCAAATTATCCTATCTCACGCCCCGTGCGCGCCAAGCATTTTTGCTCATTGCCGTTGAAGGATTTCATGAACAAGAAGCCAGCGAAATCATGAATCTGGATACGAAAGAATTTCGTAAGCTTCTCAACCAAGCATCCATTGATATTTCTCAACAAATTGCCACTGAAGTAATGATTATTGAAGATGAACCTCTTATTGCGCTTGATATTGAGCAAATGGTAGAAAGCTTAGGTCATCATGTTGTGGGAATAGCGCGCACGCGTGATGAAGCTGTCATCATGTATCATAAGAAAAAACCACGGTTGATTTTGGCTGATATTCAATTAGCCGATAACAGTTCAGGTATTGACGCGGTCAACGAGATTTTGAAAAATGACCGTATACCGGTGATTTTCATCACGGCTTTTCCCGAAAGGCTGCTGACCGGCGAACGTCCAGAACCAACTTTTTTAGTGACCAAACCTTTTAACCCTGATATGGTGAAAGCGCTTATTTCCCAAGCTTTATTTTTTCAAGAGAATGCTTCTAAAGCGGCTTAGAACAGAGTAACATCTTAAAATTATGATCGTTACGCCTCTTTCAAAGCCTCCCATGGATAGATCTCATATGAGTGCGCTCATGCAAGCGATTCGTGGTGCTGATATTTGTGTTCTCTATCAGGCAACAAATCTGGTTTATTTATGGGCTGAAAACTTGCCACACCATTTGCACAATAAATGGCGGGTTGGGTGTCGTGACAGCGACTTTTTTTCGCTTGACCTTGCAGACAATATGGAAACCATCAAACTGCAAGTTTTAGCGAGTGGCAAAATGCAAACTGTTGAAGCCCGTTTTGAAGATACAAAAAAACAAGAGATTTGGTATAAATTTTCTATTGATTGCCATCGTAATGATAACGGAGACATTATCGGTATTATCACCACCGGTGTCAATATTTCCGGTTTACGCCGCCGTGAACAAGTGCTCAAAATCCTTCTTCGCGAGGTCAGTCACCGTTCTAAAAATCTTCTAGCGATCATTCAAAGTATTGCCAGCCAAACCGCCCGCTATACTGAATCTCTTCAGGTTTTCTTACGCAAATTTCAAGGTCGTCTTCATTCTCTTTCTCATTCTCAAGATCTGATCACTGATTCCGATTGGCGTGGCGCTCAATTTCGCGAATTGGTCCAAATGCAGGCTTTAGGCTATTTTATGAAAGAAACAGAACGTTTTTCACTTGAAGGCGTAGATCCTTATCTTTTTCCCAATGCCGCTTTGCATATTGGTTTGGCTTTTCATGAACTAATTGTCAATTCTCTTTCTTTTGGAGCCCTTTCCCAAGAAAAGGGTAGCATCTGTGTACGCTGTGAAATCGAAACAAAACTGAATGGCAAAACGCAACTTATCATCACTTGGCATGAAAATTTTGAATCCGACATCCCCCCCCCAAACAATAAAAAAGCCTGTTTTGGTAGTGCCGTTCTCGAAAAAATCGTTCCCATTTCCGTGAATGGTTCCGCTTTCCTCAAATTGACAAAAGAAGGAATTGTCTATTGCCTCTCTGTTCCTGATACTTATTTTGATATTTTTTCTTAAAAGAGCATTTCAAATAACAAACAAGAGAAGTTTTCCCTTTTCAGCAAAATTTCTCATCTATTTTATTAAGCACAAAGATATTTTCCAGCCTCTTTAAACCAACCACTATGTCCCCCAATAGTTCCCCAAAACCTTAACGATGAAAACTTAAGCCATATAAACTCCATTCCCGCTGTCAATCAACTTTCATCCCTTATAGAACCGCATATTTTAAGAGAGAAACCAAAACAATGAAGAGTAAACCGTTTCAGCTTTTATATGCCAAATAAAAGCGAACCTATTACCTATCTCTTTTTGTGTAACTTTCGCAATGCGCATACAATTCCATTTTGGCAGAATATAAAATTTCAAGGAGTAAAGCTAACATCCATCATCACTCTTCAGCTTTACGGGACTAAAGCATCCACGACAACAACAATTAACTGATGAAATTACACATTTTATGCTTTTATTTATCGCATTCTTTAATGGAGATATCCTCTTCAGGTACAATAGGACATCCTAAAACAGAATACACTTGTGTTTTTCATTCACGCACTTTTTTAATATTTCCCAGCGCATCCACGCTCATTTCAAAACAGTGTCTGTAAATAAAATATAATAGCCCCCGTAAAGTGAACCATCAAGCACGCCCCTTTTTACTCCACATCCTTCTTTACCTTCATACCTCTTTTCACTTCATAAAAGTAGTAGCTGAGCATTATCATACCCTTTGTCCCTCATGTTGCAACAGCCATTGACCTTTGAGAGCGTTCATAAGGGGCATTTTAGTCTTTTTTCAAATATTTCTCACCAACACAAAGCCCACACACAGCCTTTTATGACGTGCAAGCCAATGACTTTTATTAATTCACTATAGACCGGCATCTCAAAGGGGGAACGGACATCTCAAAGGGGGAACGGACATCTCAAAGGGGGAACGGACATCTCAAAGGGGGAAC
>NZ_JBHIMR010000002.1:264327-273642 GCF_042194215.1 Bartonella sp. MR100HLJHH | reverse complement strand
CATCTCAAAGGGGGAACGGACATCTCAAAGGGGGAACGGACATCTCAAAGGGGGAACGGACATCTCAAAGGGGGAACGGACATCTCAAAGGGGGAACGGACATCTCAAAGGGGGAACGGACATCTCAAAGGGGGAACGGACATCTCAAAGGGGGAACGGACATCTCAAAGGGGGAACGGACATCTCAAAGGGGGAACGGACATCTCAAAGGGGGAACGGACATCTCAAAGGGGGAACGGACATCTCAAAGGGGGAACGGACATCTCAAAGGGGGAACGGACATCTCAAAGGGGGAACGGACATCTCAAAGGGGGAACTAAAAAACTGTAAAAACGTTTAACGGTGAAGAAGCCCCTAGGCTGACAAATTGGAGCCCATGCTGTCAACCTCTCATTTGGAAAATAATTGATGAATCCCCTTGTTTTTATCCTCTTATTAGTTTCATGTACAGATGATTTCAATAGTTGCTATTCGAACAATACAATGGTTAAAATCTATCCAACGGCTCAAGCATGTGAACAATCCATGATACCGTCCACAAAAAATTTTGCATTTTCTGGACAACAAATTTTTGCCCAATGTATAGACGTCCATGCAGATTTACATCAACAAGAAGTAAAATTGATCTGGTCTGTAACAAACCGTGGAAATTTCCTGCTTAAAAGCCAAAATGAAAATAACAAGATATCTACAGTCCAGAAAGAAGGTATTTTACCAACATCGCTTCCTCTTTTGCATTCTTCTTCCACAAATCTCTTGCACAAAAAACTTTAAAAGCATAAACCCATCAGATCTCAAAAAAATAATCAATGAAAGACATGATGGATAATAAGCGAATGCAACCTTCAAAAGACCATCACACAGAGCAAAACTCTCTGCCTCAAGATCTCCCTTTAGATCCTGCTGTAGAACGAGTGAGAAAAAAACTTATGGGTTTAATGATTATTTCCGTTTTAATAACGCTTTTCCTTATTCTAACCGTACTGTTTTTAATTGTTTATAAAGTGGTCGCAACCGGATCAGCGCCAAAACAAATAGAGTTATCTTCCTCTCCCAGCAAAACCCCACACGTTATCAATCATACGCTCTCTCTACCGGAAAAAACACAGATTTTGTCGCAAAGCCTCTCAGAACACAATATTGTACTGAAAGTTTTAACCCCTGATAGACAAACAAAATTTATGATTTACAATTATCACACTGGTGCATTAATCGCCGTTCTTTCTGTTGAAACAAAAAAAGAAATATCGGAAACAATGCCTCATTAAGCAAACTAATATCACCACAAGCGCTTACATAGCATCCTTCAGGTTTAAACATTTTCCTCTGCTTCAAGATACGATCACTTGGGCGACGGCGCGTTTTTCTCTGTATCTCCTGACCTAATCTTGGAAAAGAAGAAACCTTTCTATCAACGCATTCCCATGCTTAAGCAAACTGACATCGCTTAGGAAAATTCTAATGAACGTACAAGAAAGACATCTTCTTGAGTGCAAAAATTCAACATATTAATTTAATAGTGATCATTTATTTTACATGTCGAACGAGAACCTCAAATACTGTAGGATTCTCCCCTTTCAAATCTGTTCATGAGAAACTGAATCAAAATCATTTGCTCACATATCCCAGCAAGGAAATGGATGAATAAAAATACCTCTTATGAATGATCCGGTATCAAAAGAAGAACTGTTGCAACATTGAAAATTAAAGCTATAACGCCCAGCTTACATCTTTTATTAAGCAAAGATAACCGATGGATTTCACATGATAGAATTCATGAGCACCATCGCAAAATGGGCATAAATACATTGAACAATATTAAATATAAGTGTCAATAAATAAAACAACGACATTGCGTTCTTTATACAAGAACTGTCTCTTAAAATACACGGATGTGCTTTTCTCTGTATTCCCTCACTTAAATCCCAGCAACGAGGCAATCTTGTCTGTCGACAACCTTCGTTAAGTTCCTGACACTGACCGTAAAAATTCAAAGAAAGCGCAAAAAGCTTCTTGAGCATATATAATTTACCATCATGATACCAATAACATCATCACAAGCGCTTAAACAGCACCCTTCAGGTTTAAACATTTTCCTCTGCTTCAAGATGCGACCACTTAGGCGACGGCGCGTTTTTCTCTGTATCCCCCCACTTAAATCCCAGCAACGAGGCAATCTTGTCTGTCGACATCCTTCGTTAAGTTCCTAGGACTGACCGTGAAAATTCAAAGAAAGCGCAAAAAGCTTCTTGAGCATATATAATTTACCATCATGATACCAATAACATCATCACAAGCGCTTACACAACATCCTTCAGGTTTAAACATTTTCCTCTGCTTCAAGATGCGACCACTTAGGCAACGGCGCGTTTTTCTCTGTATCCCCTTACTTAAATCCCAGCAAAGGGGCAATCTTTTCTGTCAACACCCTTCGTTAAGTTCCTAGTACTGACCGTGAAAATTCAAAGAAGCGCAAAAAGCTTCTTGAGCATATATAATTCACCATCATGATACTAATAACATCACCACAAGCGCTTAAACAGCACCCTTCAGGTTTAAACATTTTCCTCTGCTTCAAGATTGACTACTCGGCGACGGCGCGTTTTTCTCTGTATTCCCTCACCTAATCCAGGCAACGAAGAAACCTCTTTTGTTGCTGTTGATGCATCTCCATTGCTCGTGCTTTCTGCTGTTGTAAGTGAAAGCTCAAGAGATGATTCATCTTGTTGGGTCCGTACAGTACGTCGACGGGGAGAACGGCGTGTTTTTTTGACAGGTTCAACATTTTTCTCAGAGTGACAGTGCTCTTGATCCGTTTTTTCATCCGATAGAGCCTCTAAAGCATTTTCACGCGCATCCCCATTTTGCGTTTTAGCATATTGGCCATTACCATTTTTTTGCGACGGCATCTGTAATACATCTGTATCACCCTCAACAGCATCCTTTTTTTCACCGTCAAGATTTATTTCACCGCATTCTTGCTCGTTGTTTTCATCACGATTTTCATCACCACGATTTTCATCACGTCGAACTGATTGAGACATTTGTCCAGCTGCTGCTAAAATAATACGCAAATAGTGCTCGGCATGTTGTAAATAATTCTCCGACATAACACGATCACCCGCACCTTGTGCATCACGCGCAAGGCTTATGTATTTATCGGCAATTTGCTGAGCATTCCCGCGAATTTTAACATCCGGACCGCTGCTTTCATAATTGCGAGACAACGGATTAGGACCGCGACGATTATTATTGTTATTACCATTATTGTTATTATTGCGACCGCGTACCCGTCTATTTTGTTGTGGCCTCATCTTTATCCCTTTTTGGAGTGTTTGTCTTAATGTATGTCTTAATTGACTCTTCCTCATTGCATTACCTTTTGATAATGCTAATCATTTTTAACATACGGTTATCAAGCTATCCGCGTTTATTTTACTCAAACGAACCCTACTGATATTGATAAAAGCATATATTTTCTTGAAAATCACAAAACAGCAGGGAAATCGTAAATCAAAAATTCCCTCTTTCTCTGTTAAACAGCAGAAACCTAATGATGTTCACATAAAATGCCAAGTGTTTTTTTTAAAATAAACCATATTTCACTAAAAAAATAATTATCTTGTGGAAAACAAAAAGGAAAACACACATACAACACACCTGACAAAGAAAAATTCCTGCCAGAGAATATTAGAAGCTTCCTTTTTTGCTCTAAAACCACCGCTCCTAAAAACGCCGATACCCTCTACCCCCTCGTGCATTTAACTCACAAGCACTTCCATCCCAACGAGTCACTGCGCGAACCTCTTTATCCTATGATATATAGCCTCTCTTCATCGCTAAAGCAACCCCTTGCGAGCGATAATCCACGATCGCTTCACAAAACCTCTTGATTTTTATAGATAGATTAATACGAAGTATTATTCAAGCCCTATAATCACCAAGAGATTAATCTTCTTTCCTAAATAAGCCAGATACTATCAATTTCTATTTTAACCCATGGAGTTTTTAAATTAATCACAGTTTTTATTTATAACAAATTGAGCTTAAAAAGCAAAATATTTAAATACAAAAAAATATCAAATTATGAAAAAAATGACCAATATGTCACACTTTCCTAAAAATCAGCTTCTTCTCAAAAACTATCAATAAGAATGGCATAACGCATTTCCTCTCTTATCTTTTCTGATAAAGAAAACTGGAATTATAAAACAAGCACATTTGTAAACCCAGCACAGCACTTTACGCATGAAGCAGCCTTGAATGTTTATAAAAGGAATGTTTCTTTTTTACTCATTTTTGTCATTTCTATTGACTTACGCCCTCAAAGAACGAAGGTTCTCAAGTCACACTGCTCTGTCAACAATCAAAATTTTTGTAAAATTCGTACACTGAATTGATTTATAATGATCATTCATATTTTTTGTGTTGAGTAAGAAAACTTAATACCCTAGGATTTTTCATCCTCAATTTGTTTGCTATTGAATCAATCTCTTTTTCTTTCATGTTACACACGGAAAAGCCTGTGTGGAGTAAAAACGATAAAGAAAGGCTAAAAGTGCCTCTTATGAACCATCTCTAAGGCTCAAGGGCTGTCAGCAAACACCATTGAAAGCTCGCAAAGTGTAAGTGGTACTTGGGGCTTACTCTTGTTTGAAACGTAAAGATGAACATGCTCTATAAATTTTATACACTTCATGGGGGCTTTACCATTATACCCTTCACCAGAACCATTACGAAATGGATTTCCCACACCTGTTATTTCCCTTAAAAAAGCTCAACAAATCCTCCTAAAACTCCACCACGCCCCCTTAAACATTTCAAGGAGGCATCCATGCCTTATGTCGCCACATCTTAAATAAGAAGTGTGATATAACAAGATAAATAAATCAAATTGCTATTGGTCTCGAGGCAGATCGTAATTTAAGAGGTTTTTATCTTCTCATCAAAATTCGCATCCTTTTAACTTTCCGTATAAAAACTTAAAAGTAATTGCGTCTTTTGCCTTTTTTATTTTCTTTTTCATTGAGAAAACAATCGCGTAAGAGAAAATAATTTCCATCCCCAGGTCGTACCAACGTCAAACATTGTTTTTTTGCAGTATCAGAAAGCTGATCCCACATTTCACGAATAGCAAAATAGGCCTCACTTTCCAAATTAAGACAATGCTGATAGACTTCTCTTTTCATATCGGGCATAACGGAAGCAGAAATTTCCTTGCAATATACGCGCAGATCAAAAACAGGAATAACCAATTCAACGGGTGCTTGTTGTGTTATTTTTTTATGAGAAGAAAAATAACTGATCACCTTTGCAACAACAAAACACAAAATCACTACACAAAAAAGTATTATGCAAACAAAAGCAATCTTGCGATATAATCTTTTGAAATAAGCCTTTTGCCTTGCACGGATTCTTTTTTCCATAAAGATTGTACCCTTTAACATCCCAAGAGAAGCTTTTACAGCAAAAAATGATAGAAGCATCTGTATACACAATACAGGTTATAGCGGCAAACGATCAAGACTCTTATGTCAAAAGACTCTCTTTTTTTATCGTATAAAATTTTTGTGAAACACTTTTCTCATGCCCTTTATGAAAAAATAGGGATTATAATTTTCTTTCATCACCTTAAAAGACGAAGATTCTTCATCCATGCAGCTCTATAAACAATTCGTCTTCTTTAAGATATATCACATTGATTTATAAAGATTATTTATTGTTTTGCATATTGAATGAGAGACCCGAATACCATAGGATTTTTCATCCTCAATCTGTTTGCTGTTGAATCAAACTCTTTTTCTTGCATGTTACACGCGGAGCTGGCATGTGGATTAAAAACTGTACAAAAAAGGCATATACCTCTTATGAATCGTCTCACGAACCAAGGCTTTCGTAACATTGGGAGTTGGAAAAATATATGAGAATACCAACCTGCACTTTTATGAAGCATAAAGATGAGGGAGATACCTTATAAGTTTTATCCATTTCATAGGGGCTTTACCCCTATACCATTGACGAGTGTTCTTGTGAAAGGGACTTGGGAGTGGGATATCTCTTTAAAACAAGTCCGTAAATATGCAATAAATATATATTCGGAGACAAATAATATTTGGGGCATTCTGTTTTTATGTGAGAGGCATAATCCCAAAAAGACACGCGATACACAAAGGCATAAGGCATTATCTTCATTATTTAAATAATATTGCTATAGATAGTTTTGAAAATTATAAAGAAAAAAAATGATAGCACAAAGAGTGATTAATATGCCTTTATATTTTTCTCAATAAGGCTGTCTCTCTATTTCAGCAATCACTCAAATACAGCCCCCATCTGTCATACATAAAGTCTAGCTTACAAAAGCTGGAGTCACTCAGAGAGTTTTGCCCTTCTGAATCTGTAGGATTCTCATTCTTCTTTCTCTCAAACATGCTGTAGCGTTGAGATTTGATGTTGTTTGACAAGCAACAAAAAAGCTCTGTACTCTCTTAAGAAAACAACGCCTTAAGGTTACACACATAATGGATTGGAAAGATGTCCTAGCTTTTTATCAAACATGCTGTAAAACAACGAGCGTAACATATTGGCTTTTTGCTTGTCCCAAAATGTTCATCCTAATTTCTTGCCTCCAATTCCCTTGCGTCCTATGCATAAAGATCAAGTTGAAGGAAATATATGGACAACCCTGAACTCGAAAACATGAAAGGACGACGTGACAGAGTTTCGCGTTCCTTTGTCATGCAAAAGCATTAGACATTCTGAAACAAGCACACTTGCTATCTCGTAATGATTTCTTTTTTCTGCTACCGGTCAAATCCCTTTATTTAGAGAATTGGCTATCACAAGTTATGCAACAAATAGCGCTATATGCAACAAACAAAGCCTGATTTATATCCGCATGGAATCCGTTCCAGTTTACATGATTGGCTCACAAAATCCACTTGACTTTCCCCTTCTTCTTTCCCCCTCGTGGGATCTCTATCACCACAGAACAAAAAGTGATATTTTATGACGCTTTATGGACAAAATCCCCACCGCCCGAAGAGTTCATCACATGACGAAAAAACACCCCTCATATTTACCACACACAAACACTTCAATATATAAAATCTTACATGCCTTCTATCACCACACTCTCAAAAGGCAGCACGACAACAAGATAAGAAATTATTGATGTAAAACTCCAAACAAAGAAAAGAATGGACTTTCTAATCGAGATCAACAAACACTGTAAAAGACACATTTGCATTTTTGATCATGCGAGCATGTATGATAATGGACCTTCAAGTGCGCCACCATTTTACGCTTCACCCATATCACTCTCCGTCAAACAGTAACAAACATTCTTTAACTATTCAACGCCCCCCATTATAATCAACGCAAAAAAAATAAACAGATACCTGCATTTTTATTTTGAATCTTCCTTATTGGGATAAAACACTCAAGAATTTAGAGATTTCACTGCAAAACGAAATCACAAAATACAATAATGAAAAAAATATCCAAAGCCACCTCAATAATAGATATATAGCACCCCTGCTATTAAACAGAAAAAAGCCGCACCTTTAAATGGCGCGGCTTATGAATAGAGATATAATTAAAATAAAATACAAAAGAAATCAATAATAAATACTTATACACAAATCGTATAATATTGCAAGCTTTTTAATTATATTTATAAAATTTATCCAAAAAGAGTATAAATAATGACGCCTTCGTATTAATGGAAGTCATTTGCAACAACGCACTTTCTAAAATCAAAACGTATCAAATAAATCAAAATACTTTGTAGCTTTATTTCAATATCATCCATGAAAAACACACATGGTTAAAGTCCATAATTATAATAAAATCCGTTCTTTTACGCTTGTAAAAGATAATTTTTCTTAACTTGCATCCACCACTTCAAAAGACGAGGCTTCACCCAATCTGATCTATTAATAGCTCGGATTATAGCGAGGTCCATTTAGCTTTCCCACATGTGATTTACTTAAACTTAAAGCTCAACAAATAAGCCCTGCCTTAAATATTTGGCACACCTTTAAAAACACTTTTTGTGTTATTTAGGCTCTTACAAAGAGGCTTGCCTTATATCATCACACCTGAAAGGACAGTATTTACAGTATAAGCAGGATAAGACAAATCAACAACCGCTTGTACAATCTTGTTTGATAAGAAAACAAGTGAAATTTTAGCCTTCAAGCCTGCTCAAACAGTACAACATTGCTCTTCTTTATAAGAAAAGATATAATGACACGCATTTTTTTCTTATAGGAATTTTTCTGCTTTTGTTCTTGTGACAATTAAATTTTTCTTTTTATGGGATTTTTGGCAAATTAAAATTGCACTAAACTGCTTTTTTTCTCTTTTAAAAAAGCGTAGAAACAGCAAATTGTTTATAAATTTAAAATCATTGAACGCTCTATCCAAAAGCTTTTTAAAATTATTGCAAGATTTTCTATCGTCTACAAACTTCTTTTGCCACGCGTTTCTGTTTGGGCACAGCTCCTTTCTCTGTAGGCTTTAAAAACTTGCCCTTAGATTTCAATATGCGCCCTAATCTCCCCAACAACTCATGATCAACTTTCCTGCAACAACTTTTACCTTTTTTTAACATCTCAAACAGAGTGCAATTCCACACCCCACCGAAGATATAAATAAGGTGCATCTGATCTATAGCTTCAACCCATACCTATTGTTATAATCAGTTTGTTATGACCACTCTTTTCTATTTTTCCTTTTTAAACAAAGAAGAAATCCCTCTAGACTGCTCAACACCCATGTATTGACTAACATTACTGTGTATTTCTAGCGGCTCATGTGCTGTAAGTTTTGAAACAAAAGAGCTGTAGTCTATTTTTGGCGTCTCGTTTATTGGAGAAAAAAATATGTCTCCAGCGGACAATGCTTCTATTTTAAATTCTGATCCGCTCACTATACTGCTCGATGTCGTTATTCCAGCACTCACAACATTATTAATACTGTCTTGATTCTCTTTTTTCGTATTTTTTTTCTGTTCGACCTTGGTAGGATCTAGAGTATTTAATTTTTTTTCTAACGCATCCATGCGCTTTGCTAAAGCATCCATGCGCTTTAAAATTTTTGTAATATCTTCATATGCTTTCTTCAACAATGCGTTTAAAGGAGCATGTCCCATTCTTCCGCTAGCATAAAGAACCACACGAATACATTCAGGATCATCAATATCAGCAATAGAAAATGGAAAAAGTGCCATTATATTCCCCTTTTTTGATAAGCTAAACGCGTATTAAGCATTTGAATATCTTTTTCCGTTGTACGGCTCTTGCATTCCTC
>NZ_JBHIMR010000002.1:192663-264227 GCF_042194215.1 Bartonella sp. MR100HLJHH | reverse complement strand
AGACAACCTCAGACAACCTCAGACAACCTCAGACAACCTCAGACAACCTCAGACAACCTCAGACAACCTCAGACAACCTCAGACAACTATGTGAAAGGCTTTTGAAAAAAATTTCCTCATTGAAAATTTTTACAAGGTATTTTTTTAGATTATAGTCTGTTTTCCACCTAAAATGATGATTTTATCACCTGAAACCAAAGAAAAATGCATGTCACCTTGCTGCTTTGTTGGCTTTCCCCAAAATGACAAAGCCACGCCCACCGATCTTCAAACAATGCCAATCGATAAACAACAATCTGTAAACAATCTGACTTCTTATCTAATGGATTTGGCTTACCCCCTTTAAATGCATCCTTGTAATGCAGCCTTGTCTAGAGTTATTCTACAAAAAACGCTGCTTTAAGAATACGCACAGACGAAAAACATCCCAATGCATAAAGTTTTAACCGCATCTCAAACAATGGTATTTTACGACACAACGGGATAAACCATTGTTTTACAGATTTTCTCGTATCACTCTCATTCTGTTTCAAGAAGTTTCCTAACAAGTAAAAAATGCCATCTAAGAGAGTTCAATTACTCACCATGTGTTAAACGCATCGCCAATCTGCTCTAGCCAATAAAATGCCCATTTTGAAAGAATGAACGCTTTTTGCATACACGCTCTACCCAAAAGAAGGAGAGCACCATTTTGCCTTTTCTCTCTTTAAATAAACATATCCATTGATCTCTTCCCGCCACCTAAAAGGACGAAGATTTTAGCCCCACATCGGTTTGAAACAATCCAACTACTCTGAAGGGATTCCGTCTGCTGCTCACCTTATATAATTCACTTGCATAAGGCTTAACGAAGCACCCCATCCCCTGAATAGATGTCTCTTCAATACTTAAATGGATCAAGTATTGTATGTCTTATTTTCCTTATATCACCATATCACCAGCTTCAATAATAGTGTTTTAATGACGGTGTTTTACGGTATAACAAGATAAAATTTTATCCATGGGCTTTTTGTCATCGCCCACCAGCGCTTTAAACCCAGTGCTTTAAACCCAGCACCTTAAACAATGTATCACGATACCACAAGAGGGAGCCTTTTGGATAAAATCTTTATTCCTCAGAAAAAAACTCTATGAATAAAGGAAGATTTTTTGTTCTCTTTTACCCCTACCTTCAATAATTACTGTCTTGATCCTCTAAAGAACAATAGGCAAACTTACCTTTAGACATCCAACAAAGGCAGCACAAAAAATAAAATAATAAAGAGAGTTCAGTTTTTTTCTAAAGCGCCTCAAAACTTTCTGCACAATATATTCTATAAGACTTTTTCTCATAACAGATATTTTGCTCATTTTTATATTTCTCTCTCAAAGCTTTTATTCTCAGGCTTTAACAGCATAAACCACCGCCATATTGACGGGGCGTGTTTCATCCCCCCCTGTTTTTTGCAACAAGACCTTATGTTCATGCTCTCCCGCAGCCTTCGTTAACCGATCTTTATTGTAGACTTGAGCCAGATTTCTATAATATTCACCGTGATTCATATCCCAAACTACCTTGTCAATCATTGGATAACTATGCTGGTGGTTACCTGTTGAATCTGTTTTTCCTTCATGGGTATGAGATTTAAAAGACTCTTCTTGTCGACTTCCCAAGCGACGTCCTTTATCAATTGCTTTTCCACTATCGAGCCCCCGTAAAAACATTCCACGCAAATCGGGAACATTGAATGTTGTTCTCCCGTCTCCTTTTCCCCACGTTTCCCCCAAAACAGCAAAGAGATTGGCATAGTTCTTTCGCGAATATTCTTTACCATCACAGAGTAACCATCCAGAGGGTATTTTTTCTGTAGCAAAAGTCCCAATAAATCCAGAAGAAAAAGTTTCAGGCAAAGGAGGAAAGGGCGGAATTTCAGGAAGTTTTATAGTAGGATTGGTTAAAAACCATCCATCAGCATTTTTTCCGGCAATATCACACGTATAGACGATTTCATAAAGCCCCCCCTTTTGAATTTCCCCCCCTTTTAAAGGCATAATACCCTCTGGCGTTGCCATATAAGTTGGTCTTGGCGGCAATTGATTTAAAGAAACATTTGTTATTCCTCTGTTGACGCCTTGTGCTTTAAAGCGCACAACAATGCCATCCATATAAGTCTCAAAAAAAGACTTTGTCGCCAAACGAAGTGATGTCCTCTCGTTTTCCACATCGACAGTAAACTGTGTTTCAATCCCGCCCCCATTATCCAACAAATATTCTTTGATGCGTTGCATCATAGCGCGGGCACTATCATTGACTGTGCTTGGCGGTTGCCCTTCTGCCCAGTTTATACTCTCATCGACATAAGCATTTTCTGATGCGATAATTGACCAATCATAAATCGAACTCATAGAAGATACTCTTTTTTCAAAAAGGGAAAACGAGCAAAAAATGAAGAAAAGAAAGCCGCAATTTTATTTTTAGATGCCGGTATTTTGTCCATTTTCAGTCCTATTTTGTCATAATCAACATGCAATAACTTTGTTTTTGCATTGACATAAACAGCTTCAGGCTTCACACGCAATACGTCTTGCGCCATAACGCCCTGATAACGTTGTGGATTTCCTTTATAATTAAAGGTATAAAGTGGATATCCCTTTTTCTGCCCCACAGGGATAATATTTTCTTTTGCTCTCACATCACAAAGCCCTAAAATTCCTCCTACCAATCCAAGTACTTGCTGCGCATCACGCAATGGATCTTTTGTCACAGAAGGCATTGTCGTGGATTTTCCTGAAGTCGTTCCGTAATTTCCAGCAGCCTGTGTTCCTATCTGTAACAAGCTTTGCAATCGGTTCCAATCTTGATTATCTTTTTCTGACCATTTTTGGCGTTCAGCATCTAAGATATTTTGACGATTTACATCTTGAATCATGCCCCCTTTCAAAGCATTGCTTTGCACATTACTCTGTCCTTGATAATAGCTATTTGCCGCATTAACCTGATCATTCTGAGAGCGATCAATCATCTGGTTTGCATTCATCATATTGTTAATATCTTGATTATATTGCTGTGCTGCAGCATTTGTTGCTAAAGCGCCTAGTTCATCGGCCAGCACACCGGTGTGAGCCCCAGAGCCATAACGTCCTGCCCCAGACATCGACTGATTAATTGCATCGGAAGTTTTATTCAGGGCATTTTGCAATGCAGTATTAAATTTACTATTGCTTCCAATCCAGCTTCCCTTAGCCATACTGGAAAGATTTGTAGCGCTGTTGGTTGGTGCATTCAACCATTGCGTTACCGTTGGATTGTTATAGAGCCCTGCTGCTTGTTGTAAACCGGTCAGAGCATTTTTTGTCATATCGCTAAGACCAGCGACTCTGTCTCCCTGATAAACGTTGCCGCCAATTCCTTTATTATAAAGTCCTAGTGCATCAGCACTGGCTTGTTTAAAAATATCAGCCGCCCAAGCAGGTGGAGCATTTGTTTGTGTTGTTGTCTGCACTTGAGGTGTGGTTTTTCTACTCATGGCTTGAGAACCTTTCTATATTGAATAAGATTACGAGAATATCCGTGATGAGCGAGCCTTTTCGCCCATCCAGTTCTTCCAAACATGTGCATTTCTTCAGCATTAATTGTTCGCGCCCATTTTTCGACTTCATCAATCAATTTGACCAATTTCAGCCCTCCCTCTCCAGCAAGATCTGAGAGAACGACGCATTTTTTCCCTGTATGGGTTATTTCAACTTTGGTTATTGCAAAAGCACTAAATTGGATTTTATTTTTTAAGACCAGCCACAATTGTGCTTGTCCTGTAGCGATTTCTTCAGCAATTTTTTCCAGACAAACATCATCAGGAAAGCGCTGAGCATATTTTTTCAATGCAGCATTGAGTGCCTCTTGATAGGGAGCGATTTTTTCCCATGGCCATTGCTCTGTCAAATGAGCAGAATACAAATCTTGACTCTCTTGCATCATAACTTTGGCTCTTTTAGCTTTATCACTCATCTCCCCTTAAATAACATCCCCCTACGCATTTCTCACGTTCCATACTTACCGCACAAAAAAAGAAAAGAAGCCCCATCATCCCTTTGTCATAACAAATAGGAAACTTTCTTCTTTATAAAAATAAGCCATTGTGCAGACTATTTTTCCTTTATCGCAGAAAAGCATGAAGCATAACGCACCACCTTGTTCCTTTGTTTATAAAGGCTTTGGCCTATCGCATACCGGCTCGCGTCAATTCCACATCAAATCCAGTGACATGAGTCCAATTCACCCCTTCAGGAATGCGCAATTTAAAGCGATAAAACCGTGCCCTTGCGCGACAATGAATTTGTCCAGTATTATAAGAAGGCTGTTTTTCTGGCAACCAAACAGTTTCCTCTTCAAGAGATTGTCGAAAGCGCATTCCCACAGACAAATAAAACTTTCCACTATTGACTTGAGGCATAATATTTTTCACCCGTGTTATCATGCCATTTGTCTGCCCCATTTCTTGTGATGTCACAACACAAGCCATAGCCCCCCCAGAAAACGAACCCAGTCTCCCCTGTTGATCAAATGCCCCCAGAATAGGCGATTCATTTTTCCAAGCTTTACTATCGAGAGAAAAGGACAAATCATCAATATTCTTAGTCACAAAATCAAGACCTTCTAGGGTTGTTCCTGCTAAGAAAATAGGCAATATCATTTTGATATCCACGAGAGCTTTTGTCCATTTTTGCAATCCCCAATCATAAATGAGCAAGATACGTTTATGAAGGTTCTCATCAGAATCAACCATCCAATAAACACGATTATACACCCCATCGATAGCCGCAGACATGGTATACAGATTATCCTGCCTTGATTTTGCGGTCATCGTTCGATCGACTTTTTCGAACCCAATAGGGATAATCTGTCCCTCATTTGTTATTTGATAAAAACCGCCCTCATCGGCAAAGAATGCTAAATCGCCTCTACAAACAATCGATTCAGCATTTTTTGCACCTCGTTTATCGTGAATTTTTTGGAAACTAAAAATAATCTTAGAGCCAGGGATAAAAGAACCAGCATAGATTGCAGAACGCATAAAGATAATTGGATTTGTTGTCTCAGTTGCCCCTTGGACGAATCCGCCATCAGGAAAATCTTGATAATCGCAACTTTTTTTCCCCACGGTCCAAAATTCAGCATCATTTAATCCAGACCAATGAACCCGCCTTGGATGCTCGGTTAATTTCATCAAACAAACGAAATCTCCCCAGATTCGAACAATCCCTGCTTGTGGTGGATTTCCCCCTAAATTTCTAAATTTTTTATCATGATTAATATCAATCACTTGTGGTTTATCATTGGCATTCACTGCAATGATAAAATCACCAAATAAAGCAAAAGACCACGGAGCATCAACATTAGCAAGATAAGATTTTCCTTTTTGGCTAATATCCTTCCACTTCATTGTTGTATTATCAAGCAAGAATATTTTTTCTCTTGTCCCAACAATAATAGAAACCCCATTTTTTGTTTTAACCGCAAGAGCACCTAAAATTGGCTCAGGACAAGGCTCTGATAAAGGTTCAAAACTTGGCATAGGAATATAGGAGCCATCAGCCGGTAGCACATTAACAAGTTCATCGGTAAAAATTCCATTGATATCCGCCACATCGGGTCGATAATCAGCGATTGGGAAAAAAGCCATCAAGACCCCCATAAAATCTTTGAAGAGCCTAGTGCCATTCAAAACACCAAGGCTTATTGATAAAAAACCACAAAAGCCCTTAAAACTCTAAAGGCATAAAATTCAACAAAATACACAACCTTAAGTTGATCAACGCATCGAAAAAAAGATACCATAAATAATGGCATACCCAGCGCCATCCACCAGCGCCCGACCAAAATCAACCGCCCGCAATCACCAAAACAACTGGGAAAAAGCCTTTAAACTCTCCATAAATCTTTGAAGATCCTAGTACCATTCAAAACACCAAAGCTTACTGATTGAAACCACAAAAGCCCTTAAAACTCTAAAGGCATAAAATTCAACAAAGCACACAACCTTAAGTTGATTAACACGTCGAAAAAAAAAGATACCATAAATAATGGCATACCCAGCGCCATCCACCAGCCCTTCACCATCAATCCCCAGCGCTTATCCAACCATAAGGGACAAACCAGCCATCAACGATTTGGAACAAAGCCTTTTAAAAACTCATTGGGCGAATCTTTGAGGAACCTTTTCGGCGCGATGTTTCAATGCGCAAAGCTTGAAGCTGTTCTTGAAAATCTCTGAAAGAAACGGCGGCATATTCAGGGTCTTTAAGAATATTTTTATAAAGTTCATATTTTGCCCGTGCTTTAATAAGATCAAAAGCATAAATCAACCAAGGATTATCGCTTTCTTTCAGCTGTTCATCGGCAAAATGAACAGGAGCATAAGAAAGCTGCATAGTTTCCACATGTTCTGGTGTTGGAAAGAGTCCTATTTTTTGATCAAGGCACGTATAAAAGAATGGCGTTCCTAGCGCAGGATGCATACCATATTGTTGATGCAACACTTCCAAGGGCTTAAAGAACAACTTTGTTGGTGTTGCATTCTTTGTTGCTAAAAAGACGCCTTCCAAGCTCTTTTCTGATTCAATAAAAACTCCCTCTTCTTGCCCATACCATGTTTTACCACTTTGTGTTTTAAAGGTCCTTTCTCTTTTTTCATTAAAGAAAAAGGGTTCGCATTCACACACACGCAAAGCCGTAAAAATTGAATCTTGAATTTGCAGGGAATATTCCGCTGTTGTATCGTCAATTTCATCTTGAATAAGCGCGACCATATAAGCAAAAGTTTTAGAATGGTCTGAATGTGTAAGGTTTAGATTTTTGGGATCAGTGTATAAAGTGGTCATAATCCTGTCCTTTTTCTGGAAGCATTTTAAATTTTTCCCCCAACAGATCCCTCTTGTTGGGGGAAGTTAGCAAACATTCGCTTTAAGCAGGTGCTCCATAAGTTGGGATGACAATAGTGCCAAAATCCTGAGCCCCTTGCGTACTTCCTGGCAAGGTAAAGCAAGTTTTTTTCATACCCATAATGGTTTTTGCCGCGACCCCGAATTCTCTTTCATAATCGAAGAGTTCTTCCACCAATTTATAGCGTGTCGCCCCTCGATCTTTACCAAAAGCAATCACAGCACTCTGTGCACCAAGGAGAACAGCACGACGCACATTTGGTACAGCTTTATTTGCCGTCCCAGATTCGACTCCTTCGGTAATATGTTCAGCTTCGCGCAAAACCACACCATTATACATGCCCAAAGATCCATCATAGAGCGGATTTTTGATACGACTTCCACTATAGATTGCCTTGGTAATGTCGAGCCATTGCCCCGCATCTGTATTGGTTCGCAATTGCGTCACTTGGGTTGGATGTAGATAAAGCACATAGACATTTTCCCCATCGATCCGCACGGGTCTAATTTTGGGATTTGCCAATTTAGCCCTTTCGACAGCTTTATCAATGAGCTTAAGATCAAAAACATCGTTTGATTTTAAATCTTCATCTTTTGTTTTTCCATTAGGGCGCACGATGCGTTTATCGGTTGGTGCCGTTGGCGCATTAAAACCATAATGGACAGGTTTAAGAGTAATCGTACGTCCCTCAAAGTTAATAGCTTTTGCGGTATATCCACACACTTGAATGAAGAACATCATACTCAGACGATCTGCATACCAATCAACCAAACCATTTTTTGCCTCGGTACGCAAATCATGGAGAATTCGTTGTTGATCAATCGTTCCCTCATTTTTGACACGCACAGCATGAACGAGTTCATTAATTGCCAAGCGATCATTGAGAAACTGTAAGGCTTCTTCATTGCCTTCCAATGTCTGCCCTTCACTCACCCCATCGCCTAGCAACTGCACACGCAAATTAAAGCTAATGGCATCCCCACTTGCTTTCGTGGTTTCATCCTTTAATTGTACGATACTGTTTGAATCATTTCCAATCAACGGTGCAATCGGAATTGCTTTTGAGACTTCTTGGTTTAGTAATTTAGACCATGTGCGCACTGCCATTGGGTCATTAAGTCCGATATAAGTTACAGTCATTTTATCCTCTAAAAGTTTTATTGACATAAAAAACCCGGCAAAGCGCCGGTTGTTAAAACACCACATTTCATTTCAAATGGTGAATAGGTTGTTCGTGTGTTTTATCTAATTTCTGTTAGCGTCTGCCTCCCCCTTATAAGAGCTCTCCTCACCACATCCGTGCTTTGAGAAATCCCCCGCATTCCCTGCGCTAAAAACCTCTCACGTTCTCTGCAAAAAACACCCCCCGCATTTTTATTTTTAAAATTCTCTTCCCCCCATTAAACGATTAAAAGCAGCTTTATTTTTAGGATCAGAAACCCAAGCGCTAAACTCTGCTTCTGACATTTTATCAAGCATCTCCAAAGAAATCGGCCCATTTGGCGTCAAGCCGTTATAAGCAGCAAGTGTACGTGCAGAATTGTGTCTTTCCTGTAAATTTTCATCCATGTTATTGGGAACATTTGTGTAGCCAATTTTTTGTGCAATAGAGTAAATCACTTCAGCCGGATTTTGATTTTTTTGCGCACAATCGCGCAAGATCTGCTTCAACTCATCGCCAATCAACGCATCAATATTTTTGGGATCTGCCATCTCAGGATAGAGCGAAGCGCAAGCTGCTAACTGTTTAGCCCGCGTTTCATAAATAAAATCAGCTGCTTGATCAAAATCATGATGCTTTTGTTTAACACTTGCAACAGACTGCTGAAAAAACGCATGCAACTGTTCTGCTTCGCGAGCCAGAGAAGGTTGTTGTTTTTCATTAACAAGTCCTTGTTTTTGGAGTGTTTTTCCCAACCATTGCATATAGCCCATAAAGTCTTTTTGCGGATCTGGCGGAGCATCTTCTCCCCCTTGAACCTCTTTTCCAGCCTTTTGCGAAGAATACTGTTTTTGATGCGTTTGCCCTTGAAAATTATCTTCAAGAGTTTTTTCTTCTCTTCCAATTTCACCGTCTTCTCCCTCTTGTGTTGAGAGCAGATAATCCTGTTTCAATTGGTTTTGTTCTGCCGGCGTTAAGTGTTCTTGATCCATGACATTAGCCTTCTCTTTTTTTAACAATAAAATTAAATTTTTCAGATAAAACAGCCTGAGAGCATTTATCCCCTTAATGCTTACCCATCATTTTGGCTCCAACATTTCCCCCACATGGCTCCCCCACCATGACGACAAAACACTATCGAACATTTTCCCCAATACACACTGTCCAATAAAACAGCTCTTCTGAGATAAAGAGAGGCGACATTGCACGACATAAGCAACATGGGTAACTATGGAAATTGTTTAGATAAGCAACTTCTGATAGATGAAATTCATCTGAAAGAGCGCATCATAAAGCATCCTATTGTTGAGCCTTTACTGTCTGCAACATCTGCATTATCTGCTCTGTTCCCATATTACCCCCCATCTGCGCTGAGGCATTTTGCTCTTCTTGAAGAGAATTTTGCGCCTTTATCGCAATTTTATGAATGAGTGAGGCTGGTAAAGGCGAATAGCGTAAGAGATCGAGCATAATCTCAGGCGTTGCAAAATTTTGCATCAAAGGAAGCAGTTGCATGATCAGTGCAAAAGTACGCTCTTTTTCATTAAGACTTGTTGGCGCATCATCCACAACAATATCATATTCCAAACTTGTCACCATTTCGCGTGTCAGTGGAACATACTGGGCATTTTCATCACCAGCAATACGGACCAGCCGCCCATCGGACAGATAATTTTGAATAAGATAGAGAATAATTTTCCCCTGTCGTTGCCGATATCGACGCAACCCATCAAAAAAGGAAGCCAAAAGATTAAGTGACGATTGTCGCCGTTGTTGTTCAAGAACGCCAGGCTGATTGACAGCTCTTGTCCCAATAAATTCAGAAGACAACCCCGTCACCTGTTCGAGTGCGCTCTTTGCTTCATTAAACAATTGGAAAAACCCTTGCGGAAATTGTGCCACGGGTTTAGGCTGAATTCTTCCCCCAGACACAGCACCACTTTTCAACCAAGTAATACTATCGGCTCTAGCCCAACTCTCGAGGGCTTGTCGATCATCATCAAAAGCATCGCGTTCTGCCATAATTCCGCCTTTTGATTGGCTATTGAGCAAATGCATCACTTGACTAAAATATTTGTTTGCCCACCGTTGGGGATCTTTTGTAGGGCGCACAAGTCCGTAAAAGTGCCGGCTTAACTTATCAAAAGTACCGGTAATACATTCCCATCCCAATTGATTGTGTGGGACCAAGGGCTTATCAGGCGCTTCGAGCAGCTTTCTGCCCAAAAATGCCCGTTTGACAATTTTTCTGTTCAACCTTGTTGCTTGAACATGAGGAAAGGTTTTGCTTAAATTTTGGAAATCCTGCTCTGAATAATCGATAAACTTTCCACTTTGAGGCTCGAGAACTTTATAAATCACCTCGCGTTCAAACCAGCGACATTCTACCAATGTCACCATTTTAGGACGTTGATAGGTCCCTCCCTCTTCCCACTCTCCTTGATATCCCCTCTCAGCTTGATAACTTTGTGTCATCCCATTGCTGGATGAATGTAAAAAACTCTGATGTTTAACCCAATCAGCATTAAGATCACTCCAATGAACATTAGGAAACATTTCCTGAGCCACAGCAAGAGGTTTTTCATCAATATACCACAAGCGTTGTGCATCAATAAGATTAGGCTTGACAGCACTCGCATCCCACACCATTTTCATAGGGTCCAGCCGCGCAATGATTGGTTTTCCTTGTGGATCTTCTTCATAATCAAGGCGTGTATCTGTCCACCCCATTCCGCAAATAATTGCATCTTGAAAGGCATCGGAATCTTCGTATTCCCCATCGGCTTCATCACGAAACCACTCAGCTGCCCCTGTCAGAATCTGGTTTGCAAAGGCTGCTCCTTCTTGTCGTGGAATAAATTGAACTTGTCTTTTATTATTGCGCTCAGCCCCAATCACGGCATTAATTAAAGGTGCAATACGGTTAAAAGTCATGACCGGTCTGTTTTGTTCGTGCAAGGCAGCCAAGTCTTGCTCATTCCATTGCCGTCCATTATAAAAATCGTAATCTTCTTGGGCATTTTTTCGCCATTTTTCGACATGGGCAATATCATCCTGATACCACCCCACGAGTTTTTTAAAGAGTGCTTGATTTTCAAGCGTTTCGATTTGATCAAAAGAAGAATCTGTAGAAATATTCATTAAAAAGCCATCCATGAAGTTTGAGAATGGTGAAACGAGCGATAAGGTTTTTTTCGCGCTCTAGCATTTGGTTGTTCATAAGCCACACACATCAGTCCAAAGGCATCGGCCCCATGGCTAGCCCAATCATGTTCAGCCCCTAGTCCGATATTGCGCTGTTCGTCGCGCTTTTCATGATACCAAGCGAGTGCTTTTCTGCCCGCACATGTCGTTTCACGATTAAACCATAGTGCAGGAAACAATCGCCTTACGGCTTCGATACGCATTTTCACAGCGCCTGTCCCTTGATTAGGGATCACTTTAGTTTGAAACCCAGCTTGTTGAAGGGCACTTTCAAAACTCACATTATAAACACGATCTTTTGTTGCGCCATCATGGGGCAAAACCATGAGAGCCTTTTCATATCCCCTTTGAAAGACCCAGCCCACATGCTCTGAGAGAGGCTGTCCTTGAGCTTCATAATAATCGAGCACTCGAATTTCCCGTCCAATAAATTGCGCAACCCACAATGCGGTAGCATCGGCCTTTGCTCCTGTTCCCCCGATATCCCAAAAGATTCTCACCTGCATCAAAGGATCACGTGGAACGGTAGTAATCCGCCCTTCCATTTCAGCTTCGAGAAGACATTTCTGATAATAAGCCCCTTGGACAGCTTGGAGATATTCGCCTTCCCAAATATGGTTATACTGCTCTGGTCTTTGCTGCAAATCGTCCATTCGATCACGATTGAGTTTTTCAGGAAATTGAGGATTATCACGCCAATTAATTTCTGCCCCTTTGATATGAGGATTATCGACATTTCGGAAACGTTTTTCCACGGGTGCATTTTCATGGCACGGGTTCCATGTGACCCATAATTCTGCATTCCAATCTTTTCCTTCTTCGCGCAAAGTTGGAATGAGGGTTTGCCAAGCAGTCTCAGTGACCGGCTCCGCTTCATCAACCCAGCAAAGGAAAACGCGCCCCATTGATTTAATACTTGCGATATTGCGATCAAGCCCAGCAAACACATAGACAATCCGTCCATCTTTTGATTTAATATATTTATCGCCAATGTCATAATAGTCTTGTAAAAAAGGATAAGATTCGATAGCGCGTTTAATTTCTTCCAAAGAACTGTCATTGAGAGAATTTTGAAATTGCCTTGCACAAAGAATAATCCCGCGTTCTCCAGCCATTCCATGGCGATATCCCACAACAGCCGACATCAAAGCAAAAGAACGTGTTTTTCCAGAACCCCGTCCTCCCCAAGCAGCTCGCACATCTGCTTTTCCAGTAAAAACAGGAATAAGCTTTGGAATAAGAGCCACTTGAGCCGTTTTCTGCTCTATTTTTTGAGAAATTTTCTGAACAATTTTCATTATAAATTTTCATACTTTAGCAATAATTGCGCTTCATCCTTTTGCTTATCCCAAGTTTAATTATCCCAGAGCAATTGAAAGAAACGAGCAATTGAACGAAAAACGCCCTTCTCAAAAGCAGCGCTTTATCTTCTCTTCATCCTAATACGCAATGAATTTCACTTTTTTGCATGAAGCCCCCCCTTTGACCGCTTTGACCGCTTTGACCACTTTGACCACTTTGACCCCGCATATACACGATATGCGCCCCCCCAAGGGTCCTTAAATCCCAAGGGTCCCCACCCCTCAAACACCGCGCCCTGTCATCCCCCAACCAAAGCACGGCATCCCCCCACCAAATCATAGCCTCAGCACATGGCTCTCAAGCATCCCCAAAGCCCAACATCCTCAAATATCATGCCTCTCAAGCTTCACCAATCCTCACACTTGTCTATCCCCGATACCCCCACCAAAACACATGCATCCCGCAAACATAACACTTCTCTCAAATTTCACGCCCTTCGCCCATCAAAACACTATCCCATATCCACCACACAAACATCCTGCACCAAATCTCCTCCAACACATGGCTCTCAGGCATCATTCACCCAAGCCAAGTATCACGAGCGCCTACAAAGACGATAAGCCTCCGCTTCAATCCCCTCAAGACAAGCAATCACCAAAGCCGCCCTCTTCCAAGATGTCACCCCGCATCATCCACCTCAGCCTAACATTTTTCAATATCACAAACCTCCGTTGCTGAAAAATCACGCTTCTCCGGTTCGATACTTTTTGCATTCACTGGTACAATCTCGATACGCGAAACTGTTTTAACCTCCCCTTCTCCAGTCCCCTGAAGAGGCAACACTTTTGCAAGCAGCGAAAAAAACGGTACAGGATTATTCAGAGCATGATACTGAAGATAAGACACCAACCCATCTTCACCATAGTGATAGCCAGCCTGCTCCGCCGCTGTCAGAAGAGCTTCATTAAATCGCTTTGTTGTTTTATTCAAAGCCCCTTTTTTCCGCCCTCTTCGACGTAAGGGAAGACAATGTTCATCTACCATCATCATGTTCCTTCCAACTAAAGAGAAACCAAAACCTCAAACACAAAAAATGACATGAAAATCAGGAATGAAACCTCAAAAGCAACCAGCAATCTAAAAAAATGGAACACACCCTAAAAGATAAAAAACACGCACAAAGCACAAAGCCTCTGCTCCTTTTTTACAGATCAACGTTTTTACGCTTTTACATCATTACAGAACAAAGCCAAATGAAACTCCCAAACCATTACCCCGCATCGCTCTATAAACACGGGTCTGTCAACAATCTGATTTCTCGTCTATCAGATTCCCCTGCTAATTATTTCATATGGCTATCACGACACTTCAAAGATTGGTGTTTCATCAAACACGCCAGATAAGCTCTGATCTACAATTTGACTTCAAAAAGCAAATTTTACTCTGCTGAATAAAGCTTCCACCCCGCACCGGTTTTAAACTATAATCCAACCTCTTACCCAGTAAATTCCCCTACTAACATCAGATTACCGCCCCCAAACATCCCTATTTTACACTATAACCGTATAGCAAACATTTTAATTTTCTTGCCAATCTTCTGAAACTACTTTATTGATGAGCTTGTGTTTTTGATCGTCCACGCAACGGTCAAATAGGGATTTGAAAGCCCGAAAACTCAAACGTTAATTTACCCCACTTTGTAGGTATCTCGGAGTTCCGGGAGTTTTTGCTATGTCCAAGTGCTTGTCAGCACTAAAAGCAAAAAGCTGATTCGAGTTCAGTATTTTCAACCTCCCGGAATACCAATGCGAGGGCGCTCGCCCCCAGCGGGGGGCTTAAAGTGCCAACTAAAAATCCAGATTTCGCACTTTTTTAAAAAGTACCCAATCTTATAGTCTTTGAAATTATTTTGATTTTTCTTGCCAATCTTCTGAAATTACTTTATCACTCAAAGGATATTTTGGTCGTCTACGCAGCGATCAATAAGGGATAGTAAAGCCCTAAGCTCTAGCGTAAGAATGAACCCACTTTGTGGGTGTCCCGGGATTCCGGGAGATTTTGCTATGTCCAGGTGTGATAAGCACTAAAAGCAAAAATGCTGACTAGAGCTCAGTACTTTACTACTCCCGGAATACCAATGCGAGGGCGCTCGCAACCGGAGGGGAGCTTGAAGTGCAAATTAAGAATTCACATTTCAACGACATTTCAATAGGTAAAAAAATCCGTTATAGAAGAATTTCAATGGGACTTTCTCAAAAGGAATTAGGAAGCCATTTAGGTGTCAGTTTCCAACAAATCCAGAAATACGAAAAAGGTTTAAATCGTGTAAGCGCAGGGTGTTTGCTCGAAATTGCTAAAAAACTAGAGGTTCCTATGAACTTTTTTTATGCGGACCTTTTAACAGCAGATATTCCCACAAAGGAACATGCCTTACCCTACGATCAAGACACATACAGCGAAAAAGAACACGCACTTTTGAAAAACTTTAGAGAACTCCAGCCGAAAAAACAAAAAGCAGTTTTGTGGTTGATTTCTGATTAGACAAAAGCACACCTATCGACATCCCTCGCCAATATCCCCCTCTGCCTAAAGCCTTGCCCGCCTGATACCACCACATCTCAAAAAACGGTTTACGGCACCGGTTTACGACATCATAGGATGACAAACTTCAAAATAGGATAACAAACACCAAAACCTTGGGAAAATATCCCCACCCCTCTCACAGAATTCTATCAAGAGATCTCTCTGATTTAAACGCACAATTCCGATTGTATCATTATGATACCTTTTTACATTTACCTTGTCAAGTTTTTATATTTTTCTTTTGATATTTTTGTGTTTTTCTTTAAGGGAGCCACATCCCTCAAAACACCTCTCTTGCAAAACGCCGTTCCAGCAAAACGCCTCTCATAAAAAACACAATGTCCAAAACAACAAGAGCTAAAATAGGATTTCCCCTCTAAATAGGATTACCCCTCTAAATAAGATTACCATTATATTTCTCATTCACCCACTTATTAAAAAAACATCTCTCAATGCTTCTCACACCCATTTCACGGATATCCCCCATACAAATATAGACGCAAATATAATTGTTAAATTCCGCATAGAATATAAAAGCCAACCACGATTTTTCTCTCTTCACATCTCTTTACACATCCCCTCTTTACACATCCCCCTTTCAATCTGTTCACAGCTATTCCCAAACTCTCCTCTCCAACCAACACACGAACAGCACTCTTCATTTCCCCTCCAGTTTGCATAACTCTTCGCCTCATCCCCTCCTTCTCACCACTCCATACCATAACAATATATTGATTTATAAGAAATAATTTAGCATTATTGATACTGATTGAGAGTTCCAAACATCGTAAGATTCTCTCATTTCAAATCTCTCCCATGTTGAATCAATCAAAATCATTCGCTTGCACGTCAAAAGCAAGGAGAGCCCGTGTGGATAAAAAACGATTCAGAAAGGAATAAAAATGGCTCTTATGAACCGTCTCAAGTGCCAAGGGCTGTAGCCAACACCCACGAGCTAGCAAATATAATGATGATACCGGCTTGCTTCTTCACAAGCGTAAAGATAGGAGTGCTCAATGGATTTATCATTATACCATGACAAAAAACACGCACAATATATAAATCCACAAATCCTCCGTATCACTTTTACAGATTCACATTTTTACGCTTTTACGTCATTACAAAACAAAGCCAAAGGAAAGGCTCACCACCCCACGCTGCTCTATAAACACTGGTCTGCAACAATCTGATTTCTCGTCTATCAGATTCCCCTGTTGATTATTTCATATGGCTATCCCACACCTCAAAGAAGGCTGTTTCATCAGACAAAACAGATAAGCCCTGCCCTAAAATATTCCCCACAAGCTCTTCTCCAGTCAACGCATTTAACACCCCTCTTCATCCCAGCCTTTCCCACTCCATTCACGAAAACACTTCCCCCAATCCTCGCACCACATTCCATGCCCCAAAAAGCCCAACGTGACAAAAAACACGCACAATATATAAATCCACAAATCCTCCGTATCACTTTTACGGATATACATTTTTACGCTTTTACGTCATTACAAAACAAAGCCAAAGGAAAGGCTCACCACCCCACGCTGCTCTATAAACACTGGTCTGCAACAATCTGATTTCTCGTCTATCAGATTCCCCTGTTGATTATTTCATATGGCTATCCCACACCTCAAAGAAGGCTATTTCATCAGACAAGACAGATAAGCCATGCCCTAAAATATTCCCCACACGCTCTTCTCCAGTCAACACGCTTAACACCCCTCTTCATCCCAGCCTTTCCCCACTCCATTCACAAACGCGTCCCCCTAGTTCTCTGACCACATTCCATGCCATGATAAAAGCATACACAAAGCACAAATCCCCCGCCTCACTTTCACAGATTCACATTTTTACGCTTTTACATCTTTACAAAACGCAGCCAAACGAAACTCCCAAACCACCACGCGACAATTTGATAAAAACAAAACACCCTTCAACAATCTCAAACAACAGATTTCCGTAAAGAGTTCATATGAATTTGATTGTTTAGATCTGACTATTAAATTGGCATATAGAGCTGTAGAACAGAAAGTAATTTTCTATAAGACAGAAATGATAAAAGCGCTATATAACTGAGACAGAACATGAAGAATTGCGAACAGATAAAACGATATCTCTTTTCATTACAATACTGAAATTGTAAACGAGACGACTGGTAATTGTCAGCTGAATATATAATTTTCACATCTGTAAATTTTTATTGATTAATTCAATCCCAACATTTCCCCTGAAACACATTTCTTCATTATCTACTTCTTTGAGACAAACCGGCAAAGGGGTTTCATCTATTATAAGTACGGAAATAATAACGGGTTACTCCAACCTCATCATAAGAAACCATAGACAGAATACCTGTCTTTATTGGCATTATTTGATAAGTCAAGATTACACCATTTTGCTGTTTGTTTGGTTGGTCTGTATAGATCACGTTATATCCATTCCGTCGCAAGAGATTAATAAATACAGGAGTAAAGTTGTCTTCTGTTTTATTTTTTTTCACAATAAGTGTTGTTGTAGCTGGTGGTAAAGGTTTTTTAAGATTACGAACAAAATCGTTAGCAATTAATTTTATATCACTCTTCGTAACATTAGGACTGACATAATTTGATGAATAATTACTCATAGATGCACAACCAGCCACCAAGACAAGAGGCAACGGAAATAAATATTTTGACATCTAGACTTCCCCTATAAATTGTATTTCCTTTTTTGAGAAGCTCCTACACAAGAAATAAGAGCATCCTTTCTAAGAATAGCATTAACAACATACTGCTTTACAATCAAACATTAGTTAATCAATTTCTCACTTGTAAAAGAACAACCACCATCTCTAATAGTACTCAAAGCTTATGCTTAACATAAAAAATATATATGTTAAAAGTACACAAAACATATGTAAAGAATATAGTATACATATACTATATGTATACTTATTTTCATGATTTTCTGTATTACATATTATTTAAGACAGATTTATCATTAAAGAAGCACAAACATTGGATGACTTTCCAAGCAATAAAAATGATATTTTTTATCCCCATAACATTGAAATTATCACTTGCTCGAAGAGTAATTATTGTTTGAATATTTAGGTTTTTACGGGCCATTTAGATCCCGACTTCCCCACTATCTACCAATTTGTACCGATATTGTTTCTTTTGGTTTTTCATTTACGCTCATCATTAGCTATTTTATGTGTTTTTTGAGACAATTGTGAAGCTCTACCCCAAAACAACGAATGAAATTTCAAAACACCACGCAACAATTTGATAAAAACAAAACACTTCACAACTTAAATTCCACTGGCAAGCTTATCCCCACCCCTTTTCATTCTTTCTCCATCCCAAGGAGGGTATCTACCCCTCACACATCATCCTTCATCCCTTCGCACCACCACCTCTTATCCACACTCTCCTAACCTATCCATGCGCACTCTCTTCATCTTCTATTCCCCCTTTTTCCCCCCCATTATACACTTAACAACTTAACACCCCTCTTCCTCCCAACGTCCCCCTCCATTCAAGAAAACTCTTCCCCCAATCCTCGCACCACATTCCACGCCCAAAAAAGCCCAACGTGACCAAAAACACGCACAATATATAAATCCACAAATCCTTCGCTTCACTTTTACGGATTCACATTTTTACGCTTTTACGTCATTACAGAACAAAGCCAAAGGAAAGGCTCACCACCCCACGCTGCTCTATACACACTGGTCTGTAAACGAACAAAGCTTTTTGCCCAGCCAATCCGCTCCCCACAGTCTTCAGACACCCCTCCTCAAACGACAGGACTTCATCAGGCTCAACAAATCAAGCCCTGCCCTCAAATATTCCAGCTTTTCACTCCCCCCTCAAAGAGCGATGTTTTTACATCATGAACAGGATAATTAACGAACCGTCTTAGAAAAAAGAAACGGCATGGAGATATTAAATATATCAATGGTCGTCATCTACTGTCGTATTAAGAGATGTTGTATCTTTATTTTTCTTAATTTTTAAAATGCCAATCATTCCCGTGGAAATAATTAATGCAGACATAGCTAAAAAGGAGCTTAACAATCCCACGAGTGCAAAAAGTCCAGCAATAAAGCCAGACACTGCTTCCGCAGAGTTCGCTAAAGTTGAAAAAGTTCCAAAACTCTTACCAAAATCTTCACGACGAGAGTATAATTGAATAGCTGAGACTAAACTAATATCCACAAATGCACCAATAAATCCTAAAACAAATGCTAACACGAGAAGGAGTTTTAAATAAAGTTCTGCAGCTAAGGGCATAACAAACAGAATAACCCCATAAAGAAGCCAAAATACCATGAGTTTCAACGATGTAATCTTGAATATAATTTTATGATATAACAAACCACCAACAATAGTTCCAACAGCCATGAGAGAAAAAATATAACTAACAAGGCTTTCCTCTCCCCCTATAGAGAGGACAAAAGCTGGAATTAAAAATCTTAAAATTGCACCAGTAAAGAGAATAGCAAACGACGAGCCAACGAGCGTAATAAATAAATTATTATTTTCTTTAGAAATATATTTAAGATAGGAAGCTGTTTCTCGATAAATTTTTATAAAATTGAATGATTTATTCTCGCTTGAATTTAAATTCATGAGATTAAATAACACTATAATAGATATAAAATAGGTAAAAAAATCAAAAATGAGTACTGCCGATTTATTTGCTAAAAAAAGCAGTAGGGAACAAACTAAAGGACCCATGACGGATGCAGTTTCCTCTATAATTTGTGCAATGCTATTGGCCTTTGTCAGATCCTTTACTGAGAACATTCTGGGAATAGCAGCTTGAAAACTTGGTTGGAAAATACTTCTTCCTATCGTTGTACATATTGCTGCGAAAATAAGAACAATAATATGTGCAGTCCCTGTTATAGTGGTTATAAAAACGAATAATGAGGCTAATAATCTAACAAGTTCACTTAAGATCATATTTTTCTTCAAAGAAAAATTATCAGCTAACCAACCTCCTATAGGACCAAAAAAGAGAAAAGGGATAAATCGAAAAAAATACACAAGACCTGTAAAAAAGATGTTATCTGTTAATTCTAAGACCAGTAAAACAAAAACAACTTCATAAGCATAATCACCAACTTTAGAAATAAAGAGAGAGGAAAAAAGAGCTAAAGGACTCTTTTTTAAAAATAAATTCATATCAACCATCCGATATTAAACTTTTCTACAGTTAAAGTTGCACTCCCTTCAATACAATTGGTGATATGAACTTCAAAAGAGTTGTTTACTCTAACAAATTGCTTAATAAGTTAAGTGAAAATTTTTAAAGAAATACTCCTCTTGATATAAGCATTTAGACCAATATCAAGTAATATATTAATTTTTCTTTCTTATTTGCTTTAAAAAAGAAAGAATGTAAAAATTATGAGATCAAAATCTGCTATATTATTATATTGACTTCCAGCCCACATCTCAAAGAATGAAAATTCCCAACCAGCACTGGTCTACAACCCCACTTCAAAAAGCAGCTTTCCCCACAGAACAAAGCTTACACCCAACCGCCCCTCAAACGACAACACTTCGTCAGGCTCAACAAATCAAGCCCACTCTCCTCCTATCCATGCGCACTCTCTTCATCCTCCATTCCCCCTTTTCTCTCCCATCACACACTTAACAACTGAACAGCACTCTTCCTCTAAACTTCCCCCTCCATTCAAGAAAACTCTTCCCCCAATCCTCGCACCACTCCATACCATGACCAAAAACACGCACAATATGAATTTGTGAATATTTCGTCTTTTTTGTAGATAGAATTACTTATAGGTAACAGTTTTAACATCATAGCTGGGTACATACTGTTAACATCATATACTTCAATTCCATTATATATATGTCCCCATTTCTTGATTTAAAAAACAAAGCCCACCTTTATATGCATTTTTTAATATCTCATCATCATTTAATTCTAAAGTAGGTGTTAAAAAGTTGCTTTTGTAATTCCCGATAAATTTTTCATTACAGGGCTTGGTAAAGTATCGTATTTTTTTTAAAATATCCTTTTTTAATAAAATGTCTTTTAACCATATCTTTTATGATATCATCTTTAGCTTTTGAGAAATTATTTTTTTAAATCAGTCTTTTAGAACTTCTATCTTTAACAATATTTCTGTTTAATTTTGTTATTATATTTATTGTAGTGAATTAACTGATTTTCAGTTTCTGGATACGCTTTACAATAAAAAGCACTATTTGGAATTAATTCATTATATTTATGGGCACGAACAGCAAAGTTTTCTTTTTTTGTTTAAACTTTTTTTCTGCTTGCCATTTTTTTAATTCTCTGCTAGCTTCACACACATTCTTAGTAGTGACGGTTTCCGAAGGTACGAATTCCTCCATCGCCTTTATATCTATAAAGTACTAAGATGTGAATTTGCATAATTTATAAGATGTTTTAAATTTTGTAAGTTTGATTTTTTTGACATTGTTTCCCCAATGTTGAGAATTTTTTCCGCTTTTAAAGCCCTCTGTTACAGCAGAGGGCTTATTTTTATGTTAATGTAATTATAGCTCCTGCTTTTTCTTGTAATAGATTAATAAATTTTTCAGTGTTAAAATATCTGTTTAAAATTTCATAATCTTTAAACTCATAAGTTTTTTGTTTCTGGATTAGAAAATTGAACTTGCATTCTTATTTTAAAGTCAAGTCTCATTAGCAATACCGTGTATTTTATTACATAGTAAGCTCTATTATTGTTACTAGATTTAGTTAATTTTACTGATAAATTAGACCCATATTTTGACTGGTAGTTCCAAATTTAGAGACAATATCAAAAAAAATCTCGAATAGCTGTTCTTGCTATAACAAATAGAACTTTTTTATCATCAAAATATAGAACTGTTTGTACAGTATTAGTCTTTTTTCTGTACTAGGAAATTCTGCTTTACTAGCTGAATAACCTAGTACTTTAAATTTAAAATCATCTTGACTACACATAAATCCACAAATCCCCCGCTTTGCTTTTACAGATTCACATTTTCACGTTTTTACATCTTCATAGAACGAAGCCAAACGAAAGTTCCAAACCACCACTCCGCACTGCTCTGCAAACGAACAAAGCTTTTTGCCTAGTACCCTTAAACTTCAAATCTCCCTCAAACAACAGCACTTAATCAGGCTCAACAAATCAAGCCCTGCCCTCAAATATTCCAGCTCTTCACTCCCCCTCAAAGAGCCGTGTTTTACGGCGTAATAGAATAGAAAATTTTTGATTTTTCTTGCTAATCTTCTGAAATTCCTTTAACTTAAAGTGTAATTTTGATCGTCTACGCACCGATCAAGAGGGATTAAAGGTCCTAAGCTCTAGCGTAAAAACGAACCCGCTTTGCGAATATCTCGGAATTCCGGGAGATTTTGCTATGTCCAGGTGCTTCTCAGCACTAAAAGCAAAATGCTGATTCGAGGTCAGTGCTTTCAGGCTCCCGGAATACCAATGCGAGGGCGCTCGCAACCGGAGGGGGCTTGAAGTGCAAACCAAAAATCCACATTTTATCGACATTTCTGATTAAGCAAAAAACGCGATTTATAATCCATATTTCGCACTTTTTTAAAAAGTACCCAATCTTATAGTCTTTGAAATTATTTTGATTTTTCTTGCTAATCTTCTGAAATTACTTTATCACTTAAAGTGTAATTTTGGTCGTCTACGCAACGACCAATAGGGATTAAAAACCCGAAGACTTGACACATAAATTTATCCCGCTTTGCGGGTATCCCGGAATTCCGGGAGATTTTGCTATGTCCAGGTGCTTTAGCACTAAAAGCAAAAAGCTGAGTCAAGTCAGTGTTTTTAACTCCCGGAATACCAATGCGAGGGCGCTCGCAACCGGAGGGGGGCTTGAAGTGCCAACTAAAAATCCACATTTTATCGACATTTTGATAGGCAAAAGAATCCGTCACAGACGCATTTCAATAGGGCTTTCCCAAAAAGAATTAGGGAGCCATTTAGGTGTCAGTTTCCAACAAATCCAAAAATATGAAAAAGGCTTCAATCGTGTAAGCGCAAAATGTTTGCTCGAAATCGCCCAAAAACTAGATGTCCCCGTAAACTTCTTTTATGCAGACCTTGCCACAAAAGAAGATCTTTCAACAAAAGAAACTCTCTTACACCACGATCAAGAAACCTATAGCGAAAAAGAACACACCCTTTTAAAAAACTTTAGAGAGCTCAAATCTAAAAAACAAAAAGCAATCTTGTGGCTAATTTCTGATTAAGCAACAGCGCAACGATCAACGTTATTCCATTCATATCCCCCCCTTAAGTCAAATTCAAACCAGCTTCCCCCTCAAACAACAGCACTTCATCAGGCTCAATAACTCAAGCCCTGCCCTCAAATATTCTAGCACACCACGCCCCTTCAAAGAGCAATGTTTTACGGCAGATAGAATAATCAGCTGCATTTTTGTTTTCACTTATAATTTTCCAATGACTTTTGAATGCCTCTATTAATCTTTTTTATAGCACTTTTACTCTTCTTAAAGCTTCTTTCTCTGCTTCTTCTTTTAACTTCATGTCATTGGCGCCTTCGTACCTTTTTATTGTTTTTTCAATCTGATCATCAGTCCCTGCTTTAAAGACAATCATTGTTTCAAACGGACGAAATAATGACGATTGCGAAATATGAAACAAGATATTCGTGCGCGAATTGCTTGGATCAAACTTGCTATACCTTTTTATTTTTAAGTCATCGATAGATATCGCTTTTTTTGACATAGCAAGACCAATAACATCGCTATTTTTCTCACCAAAATCTTTCACTTTTAAAAGGTTATTTTTAGCGTCACAAACTGTCGATATATTCATGACTTCGTTAAGAACTTGATCATTTATGTCAAATTGAGCACCTATGCCAAAAATGAATACAAGATCACGCAAAGAACAAGCTTTTTGAAAATAACAAGCATTGTACAAACGTGAGTGAATCCCAAGACAGTTGACTGCTTGTCGAATGATTTTTATAGCGAGCTCATATGATTTTTCATCTAAACGAAGATTACGAATATCTGGAATGTAGATTTCTTGTGTTTCTTGTAACGGTGCAACTTCACTGTTTAATGCACTATCAATAAGCTTTTCTAACCAATTGTAACTCTCAATATTATCCTGATTTCGGAAGAACGATCTGATCTCTTCTAAAAGATTGTCCAGCCCATACTCTTCTCTAAAAGCACGCTCTCTTCGATCACACGTCATCGTAAATGTATGGGTATTTTCTCGTTTGTCCGGTATAGATGATGCGTCAATTTCTGGATCATTCACTTTAAATGGATCAACGCTTTCTCCACTTTTAACAGATATCGAATGCTCACCTCTAATAGTATCAAAAACTCTCGCCCCTTGCTCCTCCCTAAAAGAAATGCCTTGTTCAAGAAACATCTTTAATGGATTGGAATCATCCGGTGTTAACGATATACGCTGTATTAAAGAGTCCAAAATTTCCTGTTGAAGCTTATCATCACTTATTAACGAATCTTTCCTATCCTCATAGAAATCCTTTAAGCCTTTTGGAATACGCCGATTGTAACTCTTAACGCCCTCTGCAAACCAGCTGTTAATTAATTCCTTGTTTGTGGCTAAGTTTGTGGCTAAGTTCATGAGATTATACCCCCCGCTTAAATTTCAAATGATCCTTTTGATCAATAAACTCCAATACAGTTTTTATTAAAACTCTTGAAAAAAGTTCATTATCTTTTTGTTTTACTTAATATTTACCGTATTTTAGCTTATTGGTAAAAATAGACTCAATTAAGATATAGATGATATTTTTATTATACACCTCCACTTAAACTTGCTTTTATAACGCGAATAGAGAAAATTTTAACAAAAAACAGGTTAGAGGTCTTGTTTTTTAAGTCTTTATCTTGATTAAAAAATTACAAAGGAGCAAACTTGATTGTGCAGATAATCATGCTTCATTATCTACGAGCCACCAACATAGAGTTGTGATCAATCAAACAGTTTTAAAAAACTTTTAGCAAAATTTTAAAGCAGAAAAACGCATAGCACCGAAAAAAATGAGAGAGCAGTGCATTTTCCGCATCCTCCACCTTTTGCTTAAACAGCAAAACTCCAATCCATCGTCAAAATATCTTCGTCTAAAATTCCCCATGTCACAGATCAGCCCCCTCAAAGAGCAATGTTTTACGGCAGATAAACGGCATTTCTCTTTAACGCTTTTACGCACAAAGCAATAAAGCAATAAAGCAATCCCGCTTGTGACTTCACTCATTACATTGCAAGAAAATAGTTTTCACTACAAACAGAAGTAAAAGAATCCTACGATATTCGAGAACACTCATTTAACATGCAAAAACACCGACCACTCCCTTTGCTTTGCAATAAAACACCCGCTGTCTCATCGTGAATTTTTCTAAATCAGCACGCCTCAAAGAGCGGTGTTTATCACATAATAGGATTATCACCGCCCTTTATAGCGTGAATTTCTTCAAACTTAATCTTCAGGCAAAAATTCCAACCGATCACCTTGTTTTATAATTTTCACCGTTGTTTCATCGTGAATTTTTCCAAATAAGATATTTTCCGCCAGTGGGTCTTGAATTTCTTTTTGGATAATCCGTTTAAGCGGACGTGCACCATAGAGGGGATCATAGCCTTTATCGGCAAGAAATTTCCTCACCTCTGGCTCGATTTGCAAAGTTATTTTGCGTTCATTGAGCAAATTTTGCAAATGTTCTATCTGAATATCGACGATCGCTTCCATATCGTGGCGTTGCAATCTTTGAAAGAGAATAATCTCATCAATACGGTTTAAAAACTCCGGACGAAAAGCCGCTTTGACGACATTCATGACATCATTTTTTGCCTGATCAGTTGTTTGTCCTTCAGGCAAAGCGGTTAAAAATTCAGCGCCAAGATTAGAAGTCATAATCAGCAAGGTATTACGAAAATCAACGGTACGTCCTTGACTATCGGTCAAACGTCCCTCATCGAGCACTTGCAACAAGAGATTAAAAATATCAGGATGTGCTTTTTCAATTTCGTCGAACAGAATGACCTGATAAGGTCTTCTGCGTACGGCTTCGGTCAGCACGCCTCCCTCTTCATATCCAACATATCCAGGCGGCGCCCCAATAAGCCGCGCCCCAGCATGTTTTTCCATATATTCAGACATATCGATGCGCAACATGGCATTGGAGTCTTGGAAAAGAAAAGCGGCCAGAGCTTTGGTTAATTCGGTTTTTCCCACACCAGTAGGACCCAAAAACATGAAAGAGCCAAGCGGACGATTGGGATCTTGCAACCCTGCGCGCGCGCGGCGTACAGCGCGAGAAACAGCTTGAACAGCCTCTCCCTGACCAATCACACGTTTGCTAATTTCATCTTCCATCCGCAACAGCGCCTCCCGTTCTGCCTCCAGCATTCGATCAACAGGAATACCGGTCCAGCGTGAAACAATCCGTGCCACATGTTCAGCAGTGACCGTTTCTTCAACGAGATGATTTTGTTGGTCATCATTTTCAGCGATGCTCAATTGTTTTTCGAGTTCAGGGATAACACTATAAGCGAGCTCTCCAGCTTTTTGGAATTGTCCATCACGCTGTGCAATAGCCAAAGCATTGCGTGCTTCTTCGAGTTGTTTTTTCAAATCAGCAGCATGCCCTAATTTTTGTTTCTCAGCCTGCCAAGCCGTTGTCATCTCAGCGGACTGTTGTTCCAATATTTTCAGTTCATCCTGCACGCTTTTCAAACGTTCTTTTGCTGTTGGCTCGACATCTGTTTTCAAAGCTTCACGTTCAATTTTCAACTGTAAAATACGCCGATCAAGTGCATCAAGTTCTTCCGGCTTTGAATCGACCTGCATCCGCAACCGTGCCGCCGCTTCATCGATAAGATCAATAGCTTTATCAGGCAAGAAACGATCCGTAATATAGCGGTTAGACAAACGCGCCGCCGCAATCAAAGCACTATCTGCCAAGCGCACTTTGTGATGTTGTTCATATTTTTCTTTAATACCGCGCAAAATAGAAATAGTATCCTCTAAAGAAGGTTCAGGCACAAAGACAGGCTGGAAGCGGCGTGCAAGAGCAGCATCTTTTTCGACATATTTTCGATATTCATCCAAAGTCGTAGCCCCCACACAATGGAGTTCTCCGCGTGCGAGAGCAGGTTTTAGCAGGTTGGAAGCATCCATAGGACCATCGGATTTTCCTGCCCCCACGAGATTATGCAATTCATCGATAAACAAAATGATCTGTCCATTTTCAGCTTGCACCTCTGCCAGCACCGCTTTGAGGCGCTCTTCGAATTCCCCACGAAACTTTGCACCAGCGATAAGCGCTCCCATATCGAGCGCATGAAGCTGTTTATCACGCAAAGTTTCAGGCACATCGCCATTAACAATGCGCAATGCCAACCCTTCCACAATAGCTGTTTTCCCCACCCCAGGCTCCCCAATCAACACAGGATTATTTTTCGTCCGCCGTGAAAGCACCTGAATAGTGCGGCGAATTTCCTCTTCCCGCCCAATAACAGGATCAAGTTTTCCTTCACGAGCATCTTTTGTCAAATCACGAGCATATTTTTGCAAAGCATCATATTGGCTTTCGGCATGGGGGCTTGTTGCTGTTTTTCCCTTCCGCAAATCATTAATAGCCTGATTAAGCGCTTGCGCTGTCAAACCACCCTTTGTTAAAATATCAGCGGTTTTTGCGGTCTTTTCCATGATCAGTGCTTGCAACACACGCTCCACAGTCACAAATTGATCACCGGCTTTTTTCGCCAGATCTTCAGCCATGTTAAAGACTTTTGCCAACGGCTGAGACAAATAGAGCTGTCCATTTCCCCCTTGCACTTTTGGCAAAGCATCAAGTGCTTTGTTAAGCGCCTTTCGAATAAGAGTAAGATCACCACCCGCTTTTTGGATCAGTGATGCCGCCAACCCTTGAGAATCGTCTAACAGCACTTTCAACAGATGCTCCGGCATAAATTGCTGATGATCAGAAGAGAGGGCACTATTTTGTGCTGATTGTAAAAAACCTTGCAACCGTTCGCTATATTTTTCCAAGTTCATTTTTTTTCCTTAAATCTCAAGCCACCGCCGCACTTTAAACTCCCCCAACATTCCACAAAAGAGACATCTTCAAAGGACCGACTAATCCCCACAAAACACCGCAAATGATGCCGCATGAAGAAGAACCGTAGTGCTAAAAAGAATATGGGTCCTCACAAGCCCTATAGCAAGAGGGAGAGAAAGGCGCACTGTCATTATTTAAATAAAAACTGCAACTCCCCTATAACCCCACCATCACAACCCCACCAGCACAACCCCACCAGCACAGCCCCACCAGCACAGCCCCCTCCAGCACAACCCCACCAGCACAACCCCACCACCACAACCTCACCAGCACAGCCTCACCATCACAACCCCACCATCACAGCCCCCACCAGCACAACCCCCACCATCACAGCCCCCTCCAGCACAGCCCCCTCCAGCACAGCCTCACAAGTAAAACCACAACATCAGTACATCATTATTAATTAATTGAATTTAAATGAAAGCAAATACACCTTTTGATTTTTAAAAAGCGTATTTTACGACATGTAGTTAAGAGTGAAATAAAAAGTATTTATTATATTTTCTATTTAAAATACATTAAATATACTTCTATTTATGGAATCATTTCAAATTTATTAAATGAAATTAGGTTAATTTGTACAGTAAAGTAAAAAATATTCTTATAATTATTCTATTTTGTCTCATAAGCAAGCCAAGCTACGCTGTTTTTGCTGGTAAAGTTGTCACGATGCAACACACATGGTCTCAAAATAGGTCATTTGATACATTTTCTTTTTTTCAGCAAATAACTTATGATGGTGGACCTCATTCCATCTATTTCTGGGGAAACGAGTTTCAATTCAAAAATGGAAAAAGTGGCTATATTGGTTTATTCAACAGAGGCACCCGCACCATTCACTTTTCTATCCGGAATGCCACGGGATGGAAGAGTGAGAAATGTAAACATTTTACCCATGAGGGCTCAGGAGTACGCTGTGATATTGAATTTCCTTGGAAAATTGGACATCGATATAGATTGGATGTTTCCAAGAATGGAAATCTAGTTACAGGAACAATAATCGACCTTATAGCTGATAAAGCAACAATAGTCGGTGTTATCGAAGTTCCAAAAACTTTTGGCAAACTCTATAAATCTTCGAGTTTTGTTGAAGACCATTCTCGTTGGAAGAGGCATCTTTCCTCCTGTTATGTGTTAAGTCCACAAAGTTCCACCTTTTTCAGCCCTATAGCTGATTACAAATACCAAGCGTTCATAAATGCCTCTGCTGAAGGACACTGTAAAGATCCTCACGTCGTCCAAATATTATGTAAATTCAGTGCATGAATAGTATAAGCGACCTTAGAGGTTTAGCCTCCCCCACAGCTGAGCCGAAAGTCCCCATTTCCAATGGGAAAGACCTCTCTGCACAAACTATTTCGGATAAATTGAAAAAAGAAGAGCTTGTCGTCGTTCATTTACAAGATGGTGCTTGGGCACCCAATATCTTTTTCCCACTCCCCGGCCCATTTATGTGGAAATCAATCTTCGTAGACAACCGCACAGCTTCAAGTTCCTCAATTCGTACCGATCATGAGATACGAAAAGTAACCACAGGCCAAAAAATCATGTATATGTCTGATGGAAAAACTTGGAAAATTATGAAAGCAAACTAAGCTTTTTCTTCTTGATAAAACATAAATTCCTCACGCCCCTTTGAAAACAAAGGGGAGGTGAGGTAGCTTTTTTCATTTCCCCACCACTGTTTTTCTCCATTTTCTAGTTCCTTTTTCCGCCCCTTCTCTCATCCCATACCCTTTAGCTTACCTCATCACCATGCTTTCCAGCACATTTTCTCCACTCTCACCCTCCTCTCAAAACCACAACACCCTTTTAATAGAATCCTCACCTCCCTCTCTATCATCCTTACACCATCCTTCACGCATCCCTTTGCACCACCCGCCTCTTATCCACCCCCTCTCTTTGTCCATACGCACTCTCTTTATCCTCCATTCCACACACCCCTTCCTCGCCGTCATATACTTACGACTTAACACCCCTCTTCATCTCAATTTTCCCCCCTCCATTCACAGTCTCTTCACCCCCCATTTATCTCACCACATTCCATGCCATGATAAAAGCATACACAAAGGACAAATCCTCCGCTTCATTTTTACAGATTCACATTTTTACGCTTTTACATCTTTACAGAACGAAGCCAACGAAACTTCCAAACCAGCACCCCACGCCACTCTATAAACAATAGTCTGTAAATAATTCAAATGCTTGCATAGCAAGTTTCCACCACTGACCACCCATTCGTTTCAGATCATTCCCCCATTTCCCCCTACACACTCTTCTCCAACCAACGCCCCTAACAGCATTCTTTCATTTCCTTTCCAGTCTGCACACCCTCCAGCTCGCCAATCCTGTCAACACATTCCACGCCAGACAAAAGCCAAACATGACAAAAACACGCACAATGCATAAATCCACAAATCCTCCGCATCATTGTACGGATATACGTTTTCACGCTTTTACACATTCACAGAATGCAACCAAATGAAAGGTTCACCACTCCGCAGTGATCTATAAACAATACTCTACAATTTAACTTCTTACCCAACACCCCCTATAAACTTCAGATCACCCACTCCTCAAACGAAACTGTTTCATCAGACCAGACAAGGAAATCCAGCCTAAATATTCATCACACTCTAAAAAACACCTTGATAAATTGATATGCCTGATATCATCGCCTCTCCAAATAACGCCGTTTTATGACATATTGATTTTTCTTGCCAATTTTCTGAAATTACTTTATCACTTAAAAGATATTTTGATCGTCCACGCAGCGATCAACAGGGAAAACAAGCCCTAAGCTCTAGCGTAAAAACAAACCCACTTTGCGGATATCTTGAGATTCTGGGAGTTTTTGCTATGTCCAAGTGCTTACCAGCACTAAAAGCAAAAAAACTGACTAGAGCTCAGTATTTTGACTCCCAGAATACCAATGCGAGGGCGCTCGCCCCCAGCGGGGTGCTTGAAGTGCAAACCAAAAATCCACATTTTATCGACATTTCTGATTAAGCAAAAAACGCGATTTATAATCCATATTTCGCACTTTTTTAAAAAGTACCCAATCTTATAGTCTTTGATATTATTTTAATTTTTCTTGCCAATTTCCTGAAACTACTTTATCACTTAAAGTGTAATTTTGGTCGTCTACGCAGCGATCAAGAGGGAACTGAAAGCCCTAAGCTCTAGCGTAAAAATGAACCCACTCTTGTGGGTGTCCCGGGGTTCCGGGAGATTTTGCTATGTCCAGGTGCTTTAAGCACTAAAAGCAAAAAGCTGACTAGAGCTCAGTACTTTCAGACTCCCGGAATACCAATGCGAGGGCGCTCGCAACCGGAGGGGGGCTTTAAGTGCCAACTAAAAATCCACATTTTATCGACATTTTGATAGGCAAAAGAATCCGTCACAGACGCATTTCAATAGGACTTTCCCAAAAGGAATTAGGAAGCCATTTAGGTGTCAGTTTTCAACAAATCCAAAAGTATGAAAAAGGCTTCAATCGTGTAAGTGCCAAATGTTTACTGGAAATCGCCCAAAAACTAGATGTTCCCATGAGCTTTTTTTATGCAGACCTTGCTACAAAAGAAGATATCTCAATAAAAGACACTCTCTTACACCACGATCAAGAAACCTATAGCGAAAAAGAACACACCCTTTTAAAAAACTTTAGAGAGCTCCAGCCGAAAAAACAAAAAGCAATCTTGTGGTTGATTTCTGATTAAGCAAAAGCACAACAGTTAACATACCCCCTGCCTAAAATTTCCCATACTTGATATCACCACACCCCTCAAAGAGTGATATTTTACGGCATGTAGGATAATTTATACTATAGCTCATTTTCTGTTTCCGTTATTGCTTCAAGCCAAGCTGATTGAGGATCAGTGGCTGGGGTTGAAAGTTTAACTATTCGTAGCATAACAGGGTTCAATACAGTGCAATCGTTACTCAAAACCATGTCTCCGCTTGAGTTTATGAGACGGTAGAACAGTGTCAAGAAGGCAAAGCCCCGAAAAAAACATATGAGCGGTTAAGTAAAAATCAAAAGATTGAGCTTATAACGTTGAAAAAGCTGCTCTATGTTGGATTATCTCCACGTCCTCTAAATCTCAGAAAAATGATTTACAACACATGTTTCGTTGATGAGCCAATCATTCAGAATGAATAATGAACAAAGGACGGCTTACCAATATCCTGATACCCAATAAACAGAATAACCCACTCAATCCAGAAAAAAGGAACAACTGCCCAGCCGAAGTGTGACCTAAAACAAACGCTCCAACAAAGGGAGCCACCAACATAGCTAAATTTTGTATAGACTGCACCCATCCAGAAGCCAACCCAATCTGTTCATTGAAATTGGTTACCAGATAAACATTAGAAGATATGGAAAAGTAGGCACTAACCATTCCAACAAGAAAAGAACAGAAAAACAAAGTTTCAATACGGAGTAAATCCAAGTAAAAAAAGCACACTGAAATCATTACAAAACAAACCATTGTTGACATTGCAGGCATTAACAACTCTGATATTTTGCCTGTAAGGGGTTTATGCTTTGATTGTTTCACTCTCCAAAACCCATATAAAAAATTACCAATCCCTGAAGCAGATACCAACATCCCAAGAGCCTGTTTATTCATTTTCAGTGCATTAAGGATGACAGGCAACTGATTATTCACCATAAAGATCATGGCAAAATACACAAACATCACCGCCACATAGGCATACCAAGTTGTCCCATAAAGCCTATGCTGTGATTTCATGGTGTTCGCTGTTTTTACTATGAGCGACGAGACAGGTTGTGCACCAATACAACAAAACACTATAAAGCCTAGCAACGTCAGAAATCCAGAAAACAATAAAGTATATGTATCTGACAAAAACGCAGAGAGCGTACTCCCCAAAGCAGGTCCTATCATCTTCGCCATGCTATTGATCATGTTAAGCACAGAATAGTAACGAGTACGTTCGTGTTTAGGCACAGAATTTGCACTGAGAACGAAAATTGCTGGAATGGCTAGACTATTGAATGTCGCTCGAATAACTGCCAGTATAATAAATCCCTGCAGACTCGTCGCCATCAATAAAACGACAGTACATAACGCCCGTAACAACAACGATGCACGCAACCAATGTATCATATAACGATGACTTACCAACATTCCAATTGGCTTAGACAGAACGATACCCGGTAATAATGTTGCCGCTCCAATGAAAGCGACATCATATTGATCAGCTTTCCAGATGAACACAGATACGGTCAAAATCACGATATAATCAATCCAGCCCCCAAATGACACCATGCCATTACCCAGCAAAAGCACCAACAAGCGATTGTTTGTTGCCCCGTCTATTTGCACTAAAACACGCCCCCCTCTTTTTCCTTAGCAATACTGATTGGATTATCAATTCTTCCCTCACACCCTAAAGGCATCAACGACCTTCCGCAACAAAGCAATTTATAATTACAAAACCACTGGTGCTAAGTCTTAGATATGTATTAAAACTTTCATCATTGATTGAACTTAATCTGCGTCTTTGCGAATGACGACAATAACCAAGCCGTTAATCCAGCTCTTGAATCCATTTACGATAATCCCGCGCGCCCTCACCTTCAGCTCCAACACGAAAAACGCTCTGAGCATTCTCTCCTCAAGAGGACTCTTTATTCTTCTTCATCACTTTTCTGCGGCGGGGGCGGTAAAATATAAGCGCCTGAAAGCCAACGATTAAGATCAATGGCTCGGCACCGTGTGGAACAAAAAGGATAGGCGTTTTGTTGTGACATTTGACCACAAATAGGACAAGGATGCGGAGGACGAGTCTCTTTTTGCAAATTTAGCTCTTTTTTTTCTTGGCGCACCTTTGTCATCTGCTCCTTCATTAACTTTTCTTCTGTTCCTTTTTTTTCATTTTTGCTTTTTTCTTTTTGTTGCTTTTCACCTTGCATTGATCTTGCCTTAAAGTTTTTCTAATGCGTTTCTTCAACCCAATGAGTGAAAAGTGGATAGTGATAAGCGGTCAAGAGATCGACTGTTTCAGCCAAAGGCAATCCCACAACATTAGAATAAGAACCCGTGATATAGACAACAAAAGCACCGGCTTTTCCCTGAATAGCGTAGCCACCAGCTTTCCCTTGCCATTCACCAGAAGCAAGGTAAGCCTTCATCATGGAAGAAGTTAAGCGTCTAAAACGGACACGACTTTCAACCAATTTTACGGTTATTTTTCCACGTTCATTGAGCGCACAAACGGCGCCATAGACCTTGTGCGAACGCCCAGAAAGGTATCGCAAACATTCATAAGCCTCGTCTTCACCCTCTGGTTTGGGGAGAATGGTGCGCCCCACAGCCACCACCGTATCAGCAGCCAAGATAATCATTTTCTGTTGAGGTAATTTTTCTTGACCATTCTGCAACTCTTCTTGACCATTCTGATCGTACCAGCGCAAAATTTCTTGGGCTTTCAGCGCTTTTTCTTTTGCCAAACGTTTGGCAAGATTTGCAGGATGTTCTTTTAATTTTGGCGTTTCATCAATATCGCTTGCACAAACCTGCTGAGGATCAATCCCTATTTGTGCTAAGAGCGCTAAACGTCTTGGCGAAGCAGAAGCAAGCACCAAATGAATTCCTTCTGTAAGAGCATCTGCCAAACGTTTTTTCCCCCACTCTCTTATATTTTTCATTTCCACCCCTTCACAATCGACTTCCCTCTCGCCCCTTTTACGCGCCCCCTTTTTAAGCGCCATTAATCTCCTTATCTTTTTTCCGCATTGATTTTACAGTTTTTCAATGCCATTCAAACACTCCCCTTTTTTCACTCATGAAAAGCAAGCTTAAAAACTGTTAAAAAATAATAGAAATAATATGATGGCTTTTACAAAAAAGCGCAAGCCACCCCTTAGGCTACTTATAGCGATATGTAATGCGCCCTTTTGTCAAATCATAAGGTGTCATTTCCACCATGATTTTATCACCTGCCAACACGCGAATACGATTTTTCCGCATTCTACCAGCAGTATGCGCAATAATTTCATGATCATTTTCCAGTTTCACACGAAACATTGCATTCGGTAAGAGTTCAGTAACGATACCAGAAAATTCTAAAACTTCTTCTTTTGACATAAACAAACATTTCCTTTACAGTGCACATATTTTATTAAGCTGTGCGTTATTTCCAGCGTTCATATCCTATTTTCTTAAGTTTGTGAATAAAAATTCAACAAAAAGAGAAAGGTTTTTCAAGTTTACTCTCTCATGCGCTCAAAAAACATCACCACACATATCACCACACACATTGAGGCTCAAAACTTTCTCTCCACCAATTTTTCCCACCCATTTCCTCCAATTTTTAGGATGATCTTGATTTCAGAGTGACGAGAAATTGCGCTAAAATTTCTCCCCCTCAAGCGTTTTCCCAATGCCTCTGACTATCTCCACGACTTACAAACAATCCTCATCCCTCCAACTTTTCCTCACCTTCCGCCTTCCACACCCTAAACACGCGCCATTGGGATAAATGCAAACACCTCTCCCCATCCAGAAGCCCTCTCCTTTTTTCAAAAACATCCTTCACAAATCCATCCACGACATGCTCCACAGCCCTCTCCACTCTCTATGCATTTCCCCGCACAGCCTGACCCATTTTTCCTCTCTCCACACATTTCATCTAAGCCACTCCTTCTATTTATGTTGCACTCCCAGCTTGAAAACACGATCCCTATACATTCCGTCTCATTAACCACAACGCCCCCTAACGACATAAATCCTTTTCCTTTTTTGCACATTTCCGTTTTTACGCTTTTATACATTCACAGAAAGCAGCCAAATGAAACTTCCACATCACCACCCCCGCGCTGCTCTGAAAACAATGCTCTACAACCCAGCTTCTTACCCAACACCCCCACGCACTTCAAATCACCCCCCCCTCAAACGAGACTGTTTCATCAGACCAGACAAAGAAATCCAGCCTAAAATATTCATCACACTCTAAAAAACACCTTGATAAATTGATATGCCTGATATCACCCCCCCAATAACGCCGTTTTATGACATATTGATTTCTCTTGCCAATCTCCTGAAATTGCCTTATGAATGAATACTGTAACTTTGGTCGTATACGCAACGATCAATAGGGGATCAAAAACCCGAAACCTAAACATAAATTTATCCCACTTTTGTGGGTTTCCCGGGTTTCCGGGAGTTTTTGCTATGTCCAGGTGCGATGAGTACTAAAAGCAAAAAGCTGATTTAGGTTCAGTATTTTTGACTCCCGGAATACCAATGCGAGGGCGCTCGCAACCGGAGGGGACTTGAAGTGCCAACTAAAAATCCAAATTTTATTGATATTTCTATAGGCAAAAGAATTCGTCAAAGAAGAATTGCCATGGGACTTTCCCAAAAAGAATTAGGAAGCTATTTAGGCGTCAGTTTCCAACAAATCCAAAAATACGAAAAAGGCTTAAATCGTGTAAGCGCAGGGTGTTTACTCGAAATCACCCAAAAACTGGATGTTCCCATAAGCTTTTTTTATGCAGATATTGCCACAAAAGAAAATCTTTCAACACATGCCGCACACTATGATCAAGAAACATACAGCGAAAAAGAACACACCCTTTTGAAAAACTTTAGAGAACTCAAAGCGAAAAAACAAAAAGCAATCTTATGGCTGATTTCTGATTAAGCAAAAGAGTAACAATTGACATTATTTGCCAATATCCAACTCCCCCTATAAACTTCAGATCACCCACCCCTCAAACGAGACTGTTTCATCAGGCCAGGCAAAGAAATCCAGCCTAAATATTCATCACACTCTAAAAAACACCTTGATAAATTGATATGCCTGATATCACCGCCCCTCCAAATAACGCCGTTTTATGACATATTGATTTCTCTTGCCAATCTTCTGAAATTGCCTTATAAATGAATACTGTAATTTTGGTCGTATACGCAACGACCAATAGGGAACTAAAAGCCCTAAATCCGAGCGTACAATTGAGCCCACTTTTGTGGGTTTCCCGGAATTCCGGGAGTTTTTGCTATGTCCAGGTGCTTTAAGCACTAAAAGCAAAAAAACTGACTCGGATTCAGTACTTTTAGACTCCCGGAATACCAATGCGAGGGCGCTCGCAACCGGAGGGGGCTTTAAGTGCCAACTAAAAATCCAAATTTTATCGACATTTTGATAGGCAAAAGAATCCGCCATAGACGCATTTCAATGGGACTTTCCCAAAAAGAATTAGGAAGCTATTTAGGCGTCAGTTTCCAACAAATCCAAAAATATGAAAAAGGCTTAAATCGTGTAAGCGCAGGGTGTTTACTCGAAATCGCCCAAAAACTGGATGTTCCCATAAGCTTTTTTTATGCAGATATTGCCACAAAAGAAAATCTTTCAACACATGCCGCACACTATGATCAAGAAACATACAGCGAAAAAGAACACACCCTTTTGAAAAACTTTAGAGAACTCAAAGCGAAAAAACAAAAAGCAATCTTATGGCTGATTTCTGATTAAGCAAAAGAGTAACAATTGACATTATTTGCCAATATCCAACTCCCCCTATAAACTTCAGATCACCCACCCCTCAAAAGATGATGTTTCATCAAACGCGACAGATACGTCCTATTCTAAAATATTCTTGCCCCTTCACCACCCTAAAGCAAGATCACTGAAAGCACCCGTTCACTCCCTCTTCAAAAAGCAACTTTCCCCCTCTATTCTCCCACACCCTCTTCTTCTCTCTCATCAACGCACCCGCCTCTTCATCCAAACTTCCCCTCCCTTCACAGACTCTTCATCCCCAAACCCCAATCTTCTCTTCACATTCCATGCCATGATAAAATCACACACCACACATAAAATCGCAGCTTACTTTTTTGCACATTTCCGTTTTTACGCTTTTACGTCATTACAGAAAGCAGAAAATCTGTAAAAAATGCATTACACAATAACGTTTTCACCAACTGTCATTAAAATCTCGCCTCCCTTTTCATTTAAATCCCTCTATTTTCACTTAAATCATAGATATAAACCGCCCTATTATTTGCATTGACCAGCATAAATTTTTTCGACAACTTCTAGCTATCAAAAGGATTTATAGGAAGCATTTTACGACTTTTAAAAGATTTTTTATTTACATCCAGTGCTTTCTTGTAACGTACGAGAGTACATTTAATTGATTGACTATAAGAAAATTTGAAATGAGAGAACCTTTTCGTTTTTCTCATTCAACATCCGCAACGATAACTTATCCTTATAAGTCACAGTATTTTTTCGTAAGACAAAACGCACAAAACACAATATACTTGCGTTGCATATTCACACGCTTGTTTTAAAGACAGATCTCTCAACGCTCATCACACCCATTTCGCCAACGCTATCCATGATAGGAATGGCAAAATCCCCCCCCCATGAAATGTATAAAATCCATTCAGCCCCCCTATCTTTACGCTTATGGAGGAACACACTGGCAGCATCACAAAAACTCTGCCAGCTCCCAATGTTGCGGACAGCCTTCAGTTCAAGAGCCAATTCATTAAAGGCATGCCTTTCTTGTACAGTTTTGACCCACATGGCCCACCCGCTCATGATGTGCAAGCAAGTAATTTTAATTGATTCAATATGAGAGAACGGGTGATGAGAAAATCTTATTATTTTTCAGCGTTGTGCTTCACGTTGGAAATGATAATTTATCATTATAAATCAACATCTTAATAAAAAAGAGAGTCATCCAGACGCTTTATTTTTTCTAAAAAAGGCTTCACACTGAAAAGAAAAGATCTAAAAATTAGATAAAAAAAAAAGGTTTGCCTCTAATAAACAAACCTCTGCAGAAAATTATTCAGATAATTTTCAAAATTTTAAATTAATCCCTCTAAAAGCAGCAAAGATACTTCAGAAGCATCAAAATGAATACAATAACTTATTTAACGCAATGTTAAGAAAAATCAAGAATAAAAATTTTTTATCGTTAATGCACCTTTAAAAAACGAAGCTTTTTAACCCACGCAGCTCAACAATCTGGGATTGTTCTAAAAACACCTGCAACCAATCCTTTTATCTCCCTCAAAAGACAGTATAAAAGGTTCACAGAGCAAGTCTTCGCTTAAAAAACATCAATCGCAAGCGCTCATAAAAGCCAGTGTTGGCATAAAAGATCAGATTATCGAATAATCTTGCTAAAATGTCTTCCCAATCAATAAAAAAGAAGCGGATTTTTTTAACATTTCCGCCTCTTTAACAATAAAATCACGATGAGGGATTATTAAAAATTCAAGACTGTGAAGGGAACCAATTTGATAACAATTCATACCTTACAGGATCATCAGCACATTGTCCACCACCACATTCCAGTATGGTAGAAATCAAATTTGCCGCAATCAAAAACACAAATAAAAAACTTGCCGTTTTACTCAAAAATGGAAAAGGAGAAAATTCTTTGAACTTATGTGCCAATTCACCTAAAATCATGACAAATGAGACAGCAAAGATACAAAGGACAGAAATAATGAAAGCCCAAGTATAAAAATGCAATCCAAAGAACGTTGAACCATATCCCAAATCATCAGGTGTTATATGCAAAAATACTTGCCGTGCTGCAACGGCACTCGTTACCATACAACCGAGAATAACCATACCATAATGAGTATTTTTCACCTTATGGTGAATATTGAGCAAGAACCCACAACCTGCCAGCATCAATCCAACGCGCTGTAGCAAACAAAGGGGACAAGGTAACTCAAACTTTACCAATTGATAATAAAAAGCCACCACCAAGACAATAGATAACCCAATGAGTCCTAGCGTATTCATAAAGATGACGAAATGAGGGTTTTTTTGTTCAACTTGTTCCATGGCTATTCTCTCAAAAAGATAAATTTAAAGTAGAAGTTGCGTGATGATTGAAAGTGAGAAGAATGACAACGAATAAAATTGCCCACAAAGCATAACTTATATTTTTTTTGCCATACATAGTCGTTATTGCAGTACCTAAAGCGATTAAAAATGGAAAAAACATAGCTTTAAATCTCCTTTACATCCGGTGTTTAACTTTTAATTTATTTCAGCGTTCACCATTATTACAAAATTGGGCAAAAAAGAGACCATGGATTTATTATTCACAATTCGTCATTCACTTTATCTTGTCATTATATTTAAGTGAAAAAACGCAGAACCATATAATCGCTAAGAAACACATCTTAACAAAAGCACAAAAGCGTTGATTATTCGCTTCCCTTTATATCAGCTATTATTAAAAATATATCAACGATTACAAAGAGCATATTCCCCCACTCAATTAATAGAATCACTTGAACAGCAAAATAAATAGCCTTTGAAATTAAGAGAGCGACATCTCTTTTTTCTCAAAAGAATATCCTCACTTTGCAACGCATTTTCGCCATAAAAATCTCTTTTTCTCATAAGCAATTTTTCAAATTGCAGCAGATTTTATAATATATGGTGACCATGTTTATTTTAGCAAATAAAAATGAGACATTTTTTAAAACTTACAATCAATGGCTTTCCCCCGATGTATTTTTTCCTCTTACCTTAAATAAACGACAATCCCGCAGCTCAACAGCCTCATAGGTCCCACACCACCCCTTAACACCCCCCTCAAAATTCATCCCTCCCCCTCAAAAGAAGTGCTTCATAACCTTCAATACTTTAATTTTTCAACTCTCGAGATCCCCCTTTAAATTTTTAGCTTTCCATCTTATTTGAAAAATAACTGTTTCTCTGTCATCAATTGGCTTTGCAAAGAGAATATAAAACTTTTAAAAAAATAATGATAAAGAATCGCATTGAACCTTTGAAAAGGATGGTGAATGATGAAAAAATCATGTGATGTCGCGATTTTAATGGGGAGCCAATCGGATTGGCAAACGATGTGCCATAGTGCAGATATTTTGACGAATCTTGGTATTTCTCATAGTTCGCATATTGTCTCAGCACACCGAACTCCTGAACGCCTTTATCAATTTGCAAAAGAAGCAAAAGACGCAGGGTTTAAAGTTTTAATTGCCGGTGCAGGGGGTGCAGCGCATCTTCCTGGTATGCTAGCAGCCCTTACGCCTCTTCCTGTTTTTGGCGTTCCAGTGCATTCTCATTCTCTTTCTGGTCAAGATTCTTTGCTTTCAATTGTGCAAATGCCAGCAGGGATACCCGTTGGCACATTAGCAATTGGCAAAGCAGGTGCAATTAATGCAGCACTTTTAGCCGCAGCCGTTATGGCCATTTATGATCATGATCTCGCCCAGCGATTACAAGATTGGCGTCAACAACAAACAGCCAATGTCGCCAAAACGCCTGTAACGGAGGTTTAAAATGGCACCGTTTTCCAACACCACCCTCTCATCCAACACCACCCCCTCATCCAACACCACCCCCTCATCCAACACGCCCCTCTCATCCAACACGCCCCTCTCATCCAACACCACCCTCTCATCCAACACGCCCCTCTCGTCCAACGCCCCCTCACCTAACATATTACCTCCAGGCAGCGTCATTGGTTTAATCGGGGGCGGACAATTAGCACGGATGCTCGCCATAGCGGCCGCAGAATTAGGATTTCGAACAGTTATTTTTTGCCCTGAGGCCGATTGCCCAGCCGCTCAAACAGCAAACAGCCATATTGTTGCCTCCTATGACGATACATCAGCTTTAGATCATTTTATTTCTCAGTGTGATGTTGTCAGCTATGAATTTGAAAATCTTTCGCTTCAAACGGTTCAATATGTAGAGAAGAGTAAGCCTGTTTATCCTTCTTCCAAAGCATTAGAGATCACGCAAGATCGACTTTTTGAGAAGCAATTTTTACGTGATCAAGGGATTGGAACCGCCTCATGGTATGCTGTTGACAATTCTTCTTCTCTTCTTTCCGCTCTCGATGCCTTAGGCGAACGTGGTCTTTTAAAGACGCGTCGTTTTGGTTATGATGGGAAAAACCAGATCAAACTTGACCGCCCCAATGAACAAACCCTTGACGAAGCCTTAAGGACTTTTCAGGAGCAGCCTTGTATTTTGGAAGAAATAGTTCCTTTTTTATCAGAAATTTCAGTTCTCTCGGCTCGCACAAAACAAGGGGAACATATTTTTTATGATTGCCCTGAAAACCAACATAAAAACGGAATTCTTCATAAATCCTTTGTTCCATCCCATATTCCACTTGACGTGCAAAAAGCAGCCCAAGAAATCAGCCTAACAGTAATGGATGCCCTCGATTATGTTGGTGTTCTTTGTATTGAACTTTTTGTCTTAACGGATGGTCATCTTTTAGTGAATGAACTCGCGCCGCGTGTCCATAATTCTGGTCATTGGACACAAAAAGCATGCATAACTTCACAATTTGAACAGCATATCCGTGCTATTTGCGGTCTTCCCTTAGGCAGCACATACCGTCATAGCGATTGCCAAATGACAAATCTTCTTGGGAACAATTTAAGCACGTTAAAATATTTTCTCACGCAAGAGCGCACCTCAATCCATTTATATGGCAAAAGCACTGTTCAACCCTACCGCAAAATGGGGCATGTCATCCAATTAATGGGACCAGCGAGCAAATCTTAACGCTCACATATAAAAACGCTTTTTCACCCAAGTGAAGACAGAAAAAGCACCCTCTCCCCTCACACCGATATCCAGCGGCTCAAATCGCGCACACCCCTGACCTTTTAACTTTCCCCTGACATATGGGGGCTTCTCCCCCCTTCACACCCTCCTACAAGCCCTGCTCTTTTAAAAACATCACCTCTTCTCGCCCACAAACCGTTTCACATCTCATCCCCCCTCAAAAACAAATCTTCACTCCACACCGATTGACTATCCATGCGGCTCAACAAACGCTCCCCAACCCCTTTCAACCCTTCTTTCCCACCCAAAACTCTGTCCCCCTTTTTTTCTCAAAAACATCATCCCCTCATCCAACATCACCGCCTCATCCAACATGTTACCTCTAGGCATCATTATTCCCCATGATAGAGGCAGCCCCTTCATTTTCCTTTTAATCCCAATCTTTAGGAAAGAGACTGATCGATTGCGCCCATAGATACCAATCCACGATGCGCTTTTATTGCCTCTAGCCTCTCTTCTTATGTTTATTTTTGCACAAAAGCATTTTCACAAAAGCATGAGTTTTGTTTTCTCATAAAATCGCTGAGAGGTAAAACGTATTACTCTACCCAAACAACTCTCGCAAACGCAGCCCAATATTGATCAGAAGATAGCCCCTCCAGCATAGCAACTTTCCTCTCTCTCTTTTTTCCTTAACGGATAGAGGACCTTCTTCTTTTGTTCATCCGCTCAACATCTTTCTCGAAAAAGTCTCCTCAACGTCCCCCAACGGCTTAAATTTCTTCTTTACAAATCAATTTTTCTTCTCTCACGCTCCCCCTCTTTTCAGCGCATCGATTTTCCCACCTTTTCTTTAAGCTTGTTAAGACAATAAATTATAAGGCGCATCACCACCGTATAATGCTCATGGGTTTTATGGCATATCTTTATTGCATCCCGCACAGTTCTTTATGAACTCCCTTATCGTAAGCGTACTTTGTTTACGCATACTCTCACCCACAAAAGACTCTCTGTAACTCTCTATCCTGCTCAACAATGACATTCATCAAGACCATCAGACCCGCACACTTCACGAAGTTTCAATTTTTTTCGCGCTCCAAGCTTCTTTCAAGAGCACCTAACAGCACCCTTAATTGACTAAGTATAAATGTTTATTTTATTATCCTAGTAAAGCTAAATTATACTTTTTAATACTATCATTGCCTTTAAAACGCTCATTTAGCGAAAAAATACTTCATTTCTAAAAATAATGAAGCAACATTTCTAAAAATAATGAAGCAACTTTAAATGAGGCACAGCCTGTTCCTCCCAAAAAAAACGGAGAGGGGGTCCATTCAGACACATGCTATTCCTCTTTCTTTTAATCTTTCGTAAACCCATTGTTCTCGTAACGAAAGTCTTCGCAATAGGCTTTTTATTAATGACAGGAATTCTTTGTATAGCATGCCTTATGGGAGGAAGAGAGTCACTGCCCCTATCGATCGGGATACCAATGATCATTGTGTCAGCTCTCTTTGGCATTTGCAACATGTATATAAATTGGTATTATGACATGCTTTTATTACGTTTATCGCCAGACAATGTGAACCTTTCACTCTTTCAATAAACATCATCATAGACCACCCTTGGGAAGGTCAAATTTTTCTACAGCATGGATATTAAAAGGAATTCAAACCATCCACATTCAAGAGCCAAAGTGTATTCTCAGTATACTGGCTCTCTCACCGGATGGTTTGAATTCCCCATCCGCTTGACAATATCCAGCAATCCACCCCACGTAGAAATACACGTAGAAATAATTGGGTTGCAAAAAATCATAAGCTATTGACTTCAAAGAGAAATTTATGCAGAATCTTTCACTCTAATAGCACAAATTTAATCCCCCATTAGAAGTTCCAAGCGCGCCACTCCGTTCCTGATCTCCACGTCAAAGATATAATTACAGGACGTGATTACAGCACTAAGCTTATCCATTCCCAAACATCCTCTCAGCCCTCACGTAAAATAAAAAGCCTCAAACAGAAGACACTTGTATTACCAATTTACGCACTTATTTTAGAGAAACACTTATTTTAAAGAAACACTTGGCCAATGCACATTGCCACCACTTCACAACAGCCCCTCATCATAGAGTATAAAAGCTCTCGATAATAGCTTAAACATTTATAGTGCACCACCCCTTCTTCAAGCTTATGAAGCGTAAACGCCAGCCTCATCACACCGTTTTGCCAGTCCCCAATGTTGCAGCACTCTCTTGCACTTGAAAGCATTTATAAAAGACCGTTTTATTCCTTACTCTTCAAGTGTTTTTACCCATACACCAATCCCGCTTGTGATATGCAGGCAGCAAATGCTATGGTTAAAGATACATAGATTTGTAATGAGAAAACCATAACACTATGCGAGACTCTTAAGTTTGCTATGTCTACTATGAACAGTAGAAATTGATCCTTATCAATTCATCCCTTTTGTCTTCATCATGCAATTTATTTTCTAGGTTTTAAGAGCAAACTTTAAGAATATCCTCACACACTAACAAAAAACACATCATGGTATAAATTTTACATAAGCCTTCTACACCGCCTAAACGATGATATTTTACGGAAAAACAGGTTTCTCTTCTCACAAATGAGAAGCTTTTACTTGTTTCCACTTTTTATTCTTCTTTTTTGCGAGAATATTTTTACCTTCAAGGCAACCATTAACCCACCATAGGAAATGTATAATACACCCTTGACAAGAATAAGACTTCTTGTTAAATCTTTCTTACTTTTTTTGCAATTTTCACTTATTCGTTGTGCTAATGAAGTGGTTAATGCGTACCTTAAGAGTGTGCTTCTCTTTTTGTGATCACAGTGAAAAAGTGTGTCGTGTGATGTTATGATGCAAGTACGATATCGCAATGCAATGTTCATAGTGTGAGCAGTGTATTGGGGTTGTAATATTGTATTTTCGTGTTTTAATGTTGTATTATAGTATTGTGTTACGTAAACTGTTTAACGGTGAATATGATGAAAATTAAAAATTCGCTTAAAGCACTAAAGGAGCGCCACCGTAACAATCGTTTGGTGCGTCGTAAAGGTCGTATTTATATTCTTAATAAAACGAACCCACGTTTTAGAGCGCGTCAGGGCTAATTCTTTTAGGGTTAATGTTTTTATGCCTACTTTTTGTAGGCTTAAAAATTTTTCTTAAGGTTTTTTTGGTTATAAGTCCGTTGGTTACGAGTCCATTGTTTGATAATATTTGGTGATTTATCTTTTGGGGGCTTGTTTTTATGGATTCTTCTATTTTTCTAAAAGCTTTTCGATTTTTTCAGCTGCGTTTTTTCTGTATCTTCCAGCACATTTTTTTTCTTTTTTTTGTTGGCATTTTTTGTTTTGTTCCCTCTAGCTATGGGCAAAATCCTCCTTCGCTTCCTGAAGATCGTCCTTCTCCACAATCGCTTTTACCGTTAGATGATCTTATTCCCAATTCTCCTGCCCCTTCCTCAATGCCCTCTGATTCTGATTTGTCTGCGATTACTCTTGAAGATTTTGACAAAGAGCAGCTTTCCCATGTTGACAGAGTTAAGCAACGCAAAGAAGCCGAAATTTTACGTTTACTGAAAGAATTGAAATATTGTGCTGATGTTTCTCAAGCGAAAAAGATCAGTCAACAACTTCAACTTTTATGGTCGCAATCGGGGAGCGATACAATTGATCTTTTAATGTCATGGGCTGAAAATGCGATCAGTAGCGACGATTATGGACTTGCGCTTGATTATATTGATAATGCTCTTGCACTTTTACCTACTTACGCTGAAGCTTGGGTAAGACGTGCTTGGATTCACATTCAACTAAACGACTTCAAGCTTGCCATGCTTGATCTCAACCATGCTCTTGAACTTGAGCCGCGCAACTATATAGCTTTTTTTGAACTTGGCGTTACCATGGAGGCAACAGAGCGTCCAAAACTTGCTCTTAAAGCTTATGAAGCAGCATTAGAGTATTACCCACAAATGCGCAGGATTCAAAAGCGCGTGCAAGCTCTGTTAGACGAACAAACACCACAAGCTCTTTGAAACCATTCAAGAACGAGACGCTTTACGACATCCTTTCAAACTTAGATAAAACGCAAGCCGGCTTCACATTCCACTCAATAAACTAAAAGCCCCCTGCTTATAACCACGCCATCACCCCCCACCACGCAATTGACAATGTCTTTTTTGAATTTTGACCTGTTTTGTATTGAAGGCAGCTTCCAAACACTTCCAATATACCCTCTACAGAATTTCTTCTCATAGCAAGCAAACGCTTCACACCTGAGTCTTCTTCACACCACCTCTTTTTTTTACATCCCTCCATCATGGATAAAAAATTTGTAAATACGATCCTCAAAAAATATTTTTTGAAAAAAGCTTAAAACATCGCTAAGCACCTTTGATAAACTGTCATCGTCTTTTTTTATTTTTATGAGCTTCAACCATAGCGGAGCACATACCGTATCGGCTCTCCTCCACCCCTCAAAGTTGATAAAACAGCACTGAAATATTCCCTACAAGGAAAAAACTTCAAAGACGCAATGTCAGTTAAACAAACATCCTTGAATAAGAAACTTTTCCCCTTCAAAGCTCCTCCAAGCATTCCCGCGAAACATAAAAATCAAGCGATTGCCAATAAACCGTTCTGCGTCACTCAATCACTCACCCCCACTCATATTTTTTGCTTTTTTTACTTTGAATAAAGCGTTCTATATATCATACAGCCATTTCCAGCAGCCACCAGCAAGATTGTAAAACCATCTTGAAAAAACTTTATGAAAAATAAGAGATTGCGGTTATTTTATCTCTAGCAGAAACTCTGAAATTGTTTTATATTAAGGAGGGTGTTCTGCGCTTCTCGACAGGAAATAACGTATTCCTGAGACCTTAATGATCTCCAAGGGAGCTGTCCCTGATCAAGCCCGTGGGCTTTTTCATATGGCGCCCACCTATTTGTATAGGTTCCCGGGATCAGCTTTTTCCATCGGCTGTTGTGGATCACCCTTTTTTACATCAATAAAATTTTTCCAGATAAAAATTGAGAGCGACCTTTTACATAAGACTAATGACGATACTCTCTTTTCAAAAAATAAAAATTACGAGGGGCTTTATTTTATGAAACAGACAGCACTTAACAAAAATAATCCCTCTGTGAATCTGCTTCATCCCTTCGTACACAGCAGCGCAAAAGCGGCTTGTCGCACCAAGATACCCCCTAAAGAGCACACACTTTTTTCATGCTTTTTTTCATGAGCACAGCTCTTATCTTAACAGAGATTTACAAAACGCCAACAATAGATAAAATACCAGCATCTTATAAAACAACTGGCGAGACAATGACACAAAATCCCCTCTGTGAATCTGCTTCATCCCTTCGTACACAGCAGCGCAAAAGCGGTTTATCGCGTCGTGATGCTCTTTTAATAGAAGAGCGCACACTCTTTTCGCAGCGTGCTTGTTGCCACTTTATTGAATACCTTGAAAAAAAGGGGACAGATTTTTCACGCCTCATTTTGGCAGGCTATTGGCCCATTAAATCGGAAATTGACCCGCGTCCTTTACTGGATGCTGTAGCATTACGCGGCGGACGTTTAGCCTTACCAGCAGTACTTGATCCCACCACCATGGTTTTCCGTGCATTTTCGCCCAGCACGATTTTAGAGCCCATGCGCTTTGGCACCTTTGGTCCCAGTGCCGACAATGGTGTTGTTGTCCCCAATAATATTATTGTTCCACTTTCTGCGTTTGATCGTCAATGTCACCGTCTTGGCTATGGAGGAGGATATTATGACCGTGCGGTTGAAGCTCTTGAAAAACAAGGGCATCAAATGACATTATGGGGCATAGGATTTTCATGTCAGGAGGTTTCCTCTATTCCCGCAGCAGAACATGATCTACAGGTACAGGGAATTTTTACAGAAAAAGGTTTCTTAAAATGTTAAAATGTGATTAAAGTGCCTATGCGTTTTTTATTTTTAGGTGACATTGTTGGTAACACAGGCTGTAAAGCTGTTTTTGAACACCTTCCTCAACTGATTAAGAAGTGGCAGCTTGATTTTGTTGTGGTAAATGGTGAAAATGCCTCTGGTGGTTTTGGTCTCACACAAGAAACGTATCAAGATCTTTTGATAGCCGGTGTTGATGTTGTCACCACGGGCAATCATGCTTTTTCTCACAAAGAAGCATTGCAGTATGCCCATGAGAGCGATCGTTTTTTACGCCCTGCCAATTTTTCGAAAGAAACTCCCGGAAGAGGTGTTGGTATTTTTACGGCAAAAAATGGAGCCCGTGTTCTTGTCGCCAATCTGTTGGGCAGCGTTTTTATGCCGTGCAAAGTAGAAGATCCATTTGAAACAGCGGAAAATATTCTGCTTGCCTGTTCATTGATGGAGCAAGCCGATACGGTTATTTTTGACTTTCACGCAGAAACGACAAGCGAGAAACAATGTTTTGGCCATTTTCTTGATGGTCGTGTGAGTGTTATCGTTGGCACACATACGCATATTCCCACGGCTGACGCGCAGATCTTAGAAGGTGGGAGCGCCTATTTAACAGATGCAGGCATGTGTGGAGATTATAATTCATCTCTTGGAATGGATAAAGAAGAACCCTTACACCGTTTTCTTTATAAGACGAAGCAAGATCGTTTTGAACCGGCGTGTGGTCCCGCCACCCTTTGTGGTTTAGCGGTTGAGATTTCAGATCGCACAGGTTTAGCAGAAAAGGTCTCGGCGGTACGGATTGGTCCTCATTTAAAGCCTGAAGTTCCAGATTTTTGGTAGCTTCTTTTAAGCCGCCCCTTTGATGATTACTCTCCACTGTGCGCCCTTTGGTGATCGCTCTCCACTGTTTCCTTTTGAGAACTCTATTTGGCAAGACGATTTTTCAAACCCTTCCCAAATCCTAAAAACACCCCACCCCCCAATTTGCCTAATACAGCAACTTTTCTAGCACAAATAAGTCACTCTTTTTAAAAAAAATAAAGGATAAAGGATAAAATTTTTCGTGATTGTTAAAACGATGAGAAGGAGGTTTTATTTGGACATTTCTGCGGGGGGGGGGAGGGAGAAATGCTAACCCCCTTCTCTGAAAAAGGGTTTATATAATAATTTATTATTTAGCAAGAGCCTCTTTAATTTTTTTTTAATTCTAACGAAAATTTAATCTTAAAATTGCTTTCTGCTTTTTAGGTTTGAGCTCTCTAAAACTTTTCAAAAGGACTTGCTCTTCTTTACTTCCGATCCTTTCATCACAGGTTGAGACGTCTTCTTTTGTTGAGAGATCAGCGTAAAAAAAGGAAATGGGAACATTGAGAATATCAGCAATTTCTTGTAAACGCCCCGCCCCTATACGATTAGAGCCTTTTTCATATTTTTGGATTTGTTGAAAAGTCACACCTAACTGGCTGCCTAATTGCTTTTGCGACATCCCCAGCATTGTTCTTTTAAAGCGAATTTTTCTGCCTATCGAAATATCGTTAAAGTGTGGATTTTTAGCTTTCACTTCAAGCTCCCCTACCGGTTGCGAGCGCCTCTTATGCGTATTCCGGGAGTCAAAAACACTGAATCCGAGTCAGCTTTTTTGCTTTTAGTGCTAGAGCGCACCTGGACATGGCAAAAACTCCCGGAATCTCGCGATACTTATAAAGCAGGCTAATGTCTCAGCTTGAATTCTCAGGCTTTAGGTTCCACCATTCAACCACACTGTACGACGAGAACCTTGGCTCTTGTTCATAAAATAATTTCAGGAGACCAGCAATAAAAATTAAAACAGTGTTTCTTATCTCATGAGACAATCAAACACAAAATTGCTTTCTGCTTTTTAGGTTTGAGCTCTCTAAAACTTTTCAAAAGGACTTGCTCTTCTTTGCTCGAGATCCTTTCATCATAAGGATACAAGAAGTTTTCTTTTGTTGAGAGATCAGCGTAAAAAAAGGAAATGGGAACATTGAGAATATCAGCAATTTCTTGTAAACGCCCCGCCCCTATACGATTAGAGCCTTTTTCATATTTTTGGATTTGTTGAAAAGTCACACCTAACTGGCTGCCTAATTGCTTTTGCGACATCCCCAGCATTGTTCTTTTAAAGCGAATTTTTCTGCCTATCGAAATATCGTTAAAGTGTGGATTTTTAGCTTTCACTTCAAGCTCCCCTACCGGTTGCGAGCGCCCTCGCATAAGTATTCCGGGAGTCTGAAAGTACTGAGTTCGAATCAGCTTTTTTTGCTTTTAGTGCTCATCGCACCTGGACATGGCAAAAACTCCCGGAATTCCGGGATACCTACAAGAGTAGGTTCATTTTATGATCGAACTTTAGGGCTTTCAGACCCTACTGATCGCTGCGTAGACGACCAAAGTCACCCTTTAAGGTATAAAGGAATTGGAGAAGATTAGCAATAAAATTTAAAACAGTCTTTATTTGTATTTTTATCAGAGGCACCCCACCTCTCTTTTTTGATTAAATTATATACGAACGAAATGAGCGCTATTTATTGAAATAAGTATAAGATCATAATCAAGAGATGCTAGACGTATTAGCTCGTAGTAAAAGCCTTTCATAGACATCATTAGCAAACAAGCAAAGAAATATCATGATGATACCACCAATGACCATTGCTGTTTGGTGTTCATAGGGTGCAACTCTCGCTGTATATCCCCAAAAAAGAAAAAATAGGAATAAAATCAAGCCACCAGCAAAGAAGTTTAAGAAGGCAAAAACTGGTTTACGAATAAATAATAGAATAAGGAAGATTGCGTAAAGCAACTTTTTAACTATCACAGCCAATATTCTACGTATTATCTTGAACACCCCACACATTATAATTGATAAGATACTCTTTTTATGTCTTGATTTTTTTGGTGTTTGTCTTCTTAGCAGAAAGATCGTTTATGACTTTCTCCCATTTTCAAGCCACTGTACTATAAAAATGTACTATAAAAATAATTTATCTCTAATTATATCACCCCAAAATACAATAATGCTTTATTCATTTTAACTAAAAAACAAGTGCTTTATTAAGAAGAAAAGCTATTTTCATTAGCAAGAGCTGTTAAATCCTTACGTCTAAAATAGATAGAGCGTCCACAACGGATAGGGAGCTCTCCTTGCATAAGAATAATCTGTTCGTCTTTTCGCATTTCTTGTGTTATTTCATGTGGATATATTAAGGGTCTTTGTCGCAAACTTAAATACTCTGTTCCTTCTATGCCTGATGTTCCCAGAGTTATGCTTGAATCTTTCACTTCAATGGTCATTTGACCACATGCCTTAGATATATTTTCAGCAGTTTTAATATCTTTTATTGCGGCATAGCTTACAAAAGCACAATTTTCAAACCATGTCATAACGCCTAACGAACCGAAATAACGTTCTATTTGCTCTACAGACTCGTAAAAAAGCATGAGAGATATGCCATATTTGCGTCCATGATCACGTGCTTCTTCTAAAATGTTCATATATCTTAAAAGATCAGCATTATCTAAAATAAAGAGCGCTCTTTTTGCATAATTACCATTAGCAGCTTCCATAGCTCTGAGAAAAGAGCCAACAAGGACACGCCCAACACCTGGATAAGATTTTAAAATTTTTGAGGGGATATTTAAAAAAATATCGATATCTCCTTTTGTTATATCATTAGTTTTAAAGTTATAACCACTGATAAGATCTGCATAATTAGAGAGGGAAAGCCATTGTATATCTTTTGCAACAGTAGAATAGACATCTGAGAAAGTTTGTTCAATCATGTTTGTAAACACCCCAAGAGTTTCACGAATAAATTGGGATGGCGATGAAGCCTGTAAGGAACGCAATTTTCCAATCACAGACGGTTCTGGCATTGACATGATCGTATGAAGGGTTTTTAAGTTTTTTTCCTGTAATGTGTATTCATCAGAAAAGACCACATGCGCAAGTATTCCTGTTAACAAATTATGTGCCTGTGATACAAAGAATTGGTCTGTCGAAGTTGATTTGTAGTTTTCAGAAAGAAGGAGTCTAGCAACTTCAACCACACCCGCTTCTCTTTCATAAAGGGGGAGATTTTCATCTAACAGCCAATCTAAAGGATTAAAAGTTTCTGTTGAAGAACTATGGGGGTCAAGAACGTATACTTTTCTTTTTAACTGCTCCCTTGCGTCTTTAACTATTGGAGCGATTTCAGTTGAAGGGTCAAAAACGATCAGTGGACCGGAATATTTGAGACAAGTTGGAATAACATTACTGGTTGTTTTATAACCACCAGAACCAGCAAAAAATAACATATGGGTTGAATCAAAATCCAGTTTATATGTCAACAATGGCTGGCGACCACCTTTTCCCCATGTTGTTTTGTCTTTAGGATTAAAAGGGACATCTTTAACAATATCTTTGTCGACTCTATAGCGCTCTCCTATGACGACTTCACCATCACGAGGAAAAATCTCTTCAATCTTTTTCATACTCATCCATTGAACACCACCAAAGATCGTATTTTTTGAAATTTTCAAAGGTGAAGCTTTAGGTAATGATAGTTTTATCGTGTAACCAAGGATAACAATGCCAATAATAACACCCCCTAAAACCATCCTATCAAAGAAAGGAAAAACATCCGCCCATGTCATATTATCTTGACCTACATAGGGACTAAGTCTGATATATTCATTTGCACTATAATAAGTTGCAAACAAACCAAAGATGATCATGGACGAAATAATGATATTTTTTCTGGTATGCCTTTTTTGTAATAAGATGAATGAAGAACATGAAAGTGCAATAAGGATTAAAATATCCAGTGGCTTTGATCTTACAAACCAATAAGCATCAGGCGTCGTTCCATTTTCTGTAATGTTATTGATGGTTATATTGACCAAAAAAGCTACAATGATTGAAAAGATGAGTGGCAATGCTAAAAATATAATCTGTTTTTTGTCTAATTTATTGACCATTTTCCCCCCTGCATACCAGAAAAAGCTTCTCTTCCTATTTTTTTCGAAATTTTTGAATTTTTATCAAGTTTTGAAACGTAAAGCAAACCATCTTAAGATGAAAGACTTATCTGCCTCTCTAAGACGGGCTTTTATAAAAAGCTCCCCTAAACTAATTTTTTCAAGAATTTTTCCAAAGTTTCTTTGATGCTTCACGCGCTATTTAAATTTCTTACTTAACTCTTTTACGACACTGTATACGCTTCTTAACAGAAAAAAAACCAATAACAATACGCATTAGTGTTCACTGAAAAAAAGCGCGGTTTATCATGTTGTGCCGTAAAACATTGTTGTTTAGAGCGGTGATATAAGGCATGTAAAACTTTCCATATTAAGTGTTTTTAGAGTGTGTAATAAATGGGCATGGCTTGCCCCGTAGAGCCTTTTTAAAGTGAACCACATGAGTGGTTAGGAGTAGGTCACCCCCCCCCTGCCAACAGAAGCCGGACTGTTTACAGAGCAGCCCTTAAGTCAGGAATATGCATCCTTTAGAGCGTAGAGCGGGAAGAAATCAAACACAAAATTGCTTTCTGCTTTTTAGGTTTGAGCTCTCTAAAACTTTTCAAAAGGATTTGCTCTTCTTTACTTCCGATCCTTTCATCATAAGGATACAAGGCGTTTTCTTTTGTTGAGAGATCAGCGTAAAAAAAGGAAATGGGAACATTGAGAATATCAGCAATTTCTTGTAAACGCCCCGCCCCTATACGATTGGAGCCTTTTTCATATTTTTGGATTTGTTGAAAAGTCACACCTAACTGGCTACCTAATTGCTTTTGCGACATTCCCAGCATTGTTCTTTTAAAGCGAATTTTTCTGCCTATCGAAATGTCATTAAAGTGTGGATTTTTAGCTTTCACTTCAAGCTCCCCTGCCGGTTGCGAGCGCCCTCGCATTGGTATTCCGGGAGTTGAAAGAGCTGAAACTTGACTCAGCCTTTTGCTTTTAGTGCTAAAGAGCACCTGGACATAACAAAAGCTCCCGGAAATCCGGGATATCCATAAAGCTGGATAAATACGTGTCTCAAGTTTCGGGTCTTTCATTCCCTGTTGGCCGTTGCGTAGACGACCAAAACATTCTCTTACCAATAAAGCAATTTCAGGAAATTTACAATAAAATTTAAAACAGTCTTTATTTTATGAGCTCCACCCCCGCCTCTCAAATGCTTATGCCCGCTCGTAAAAACTCCAAAACCATGAGATAAAACCCACTTTTATTGAGAGGACTAATAACCCTTTATTTTTGAGATCAAGCCTCCCAAAAGCACACCTAACAACATATAGCCCCCTCCCAAAGCCATTTTTGAGAGACATCTTACAGATTTACACTGTGATGCGTTGGATTTTTGCGCCAAATCGGACTAATTTTTCTTCCAATCTCTCAAATCCACGATCAAGATGATAGACACGATTGACGATTGTTTCTCCCTTTGCTGCCAATGTAACAAGATAAGAGGGCTGCAATCACAAGAGAAACAAAAAGCGCGCAAATCCGTCGCCATGATGAGGCCCCCCTTGCAAATTCTCTGTTTTATGAGATGCGCTACCCTCTAATCCATAGCGCTTTATCGGCGCCCCATTAACAATGCCATCCTCAGCTTTTAAAGAATGAAGATACTTTTTTGTTATGATTGTCTTTTATAGGTTTTCCATATTCGTTTTTTCATCAATTAAAGAGATTACATTGCCCTTTTCATCAGTACCCGTGCCCAAGAGTTCTACTAAACTTCCGTGGATTGCGAGATTCTAAAGGATTACACTCCGGATTCTTGTCATGTACTATACACCATTCTATATAAGCAGGGTCATTCTGAAAATCTTCTGAAGCACCATAAAGAACTTTTTTTTCAAGTTGATTTACACCAGACTTTTTCCATGTACCTGCAATGGTTTGAGGCAATTGAGCTTGATAACATCCAATCATAATCAATAAAGCACTCAATAATTTAAAAGTCTGCTTCATTTCATTTTCCTTGAATAATTATAAACACTATAAAATACATAGATTATTTTATTATCATATTTTTATATTAAAAAACAATAAATATTGTGAACGTTTACTATCATTTTGAATTATTTTCTTTGGCAATGATAATACAAATAACACAAATACAAAAGAAACAAAAAGCGCGCAAATCCGTCGCCATGATGAGGCCCCCCTTGCAAATTCTCTGTTCCATGAGATGCGTTGCCCTCTCGCCCATCAAGCTTTCTAGACGCCCTCAAACGATTGAGTTCTTGAACATGCATAAAACGATTTTCGAAAATCGTCTCTGTAATATGCGCGGTTCCCTCAGCCCGTGTTATGAGCGCCATAAACGACATTTAGACAATGATACAAATCTTTTTTTGTTTTATGAGCTCCACCCGCCTCTCAAACACTTATGCCCGCTCGTAAAAACTCCAAAACCATGAGATAAACCCCACGTTTATTGAGAGGATTAACAAACCTTGTTTTCTGAGATTAAGCCCCCCGAAGAGAGAGATTAAAGAATACCCTCAAAGGGAATTACACTGTGATACGTTGGATTTTTGCGCCACAACGGACTAATTTTTCCTCTAATCTCTCAAATCCACGATCAAGATGATAGACACGATTGACGATTGTTTCTCCCTTTGCTGCCAATGCTGCAATCACAAGAGAAACAGAAGCGCGCAAATCCGTCGCCATGACAGGAGCCCCTTGCAAATTCTCTGTTCCATAGACAGTTGCTGTCTGCCCATCAAGCTTTATCGAGGCCCCTAAACGATTGAGTTCTTGAACATGCATAAAACGATTTTCGAAAATCGTCTCTGTAATATGCGAGATTCCTTCAGCCCGTGTCATGAGCGCCATGAATTGCGCTTGGAGATCGGTTGGAAAAGCAGGATAAGGTCCTGTTTTAATATCAACAGGCATAATTTTTGTGTTCTTTGGATTTCGCTTAACATGAATTCCTTGAGGTTCTATTTGAATCTCGAGTCCTGTTTTTTGAAGTACCTTAAGCACTTTTGTAAGATGATTAGGATTTGCATTTTTAAGAAAGACATCGCCTCCTGTCATAGCAACAGCCATTGCATATGTCCCCGCTTCGATTCGATCAGCAATGACGCGTATTTTTGTTCCTTTAAGTTTTTTAACCCCTTCAATTGTAAGCGTTGTTGTTCCTTCACCAGTTATTTGAGCCCCCATAGCATTCAGGGTTCGAATAAGGTTTGCCACTTCTGGTTCACAAGCCGCATTCTCAAGAAAGGTTGTTCCCTCTGCCAGTGTCGCCGCCATAAGCATTACATGGGTTCCACCAACTGTGACTTTAGGGAAACGATAGTGAGCACCTTTTAACCCCCTTGGTGCTTTTGCATGAACATATCCATTTTCGATCGTAATCTGTGCGCCTAAAGTTTTGAGTCCCTCAAGGATAAAATCGACAGGTCTTGTTCCGATAGCACATCCTCCAGGAAGCGACACATAAGCCTCTAAGCATCGTGCAAGGAGAGGTCCGATAACCCAAAAGCTTGCGCGCATTTTTTTCACCAGTTCGTACGGCGCACGTGTTGTCGCTATTTTTTGCGCAGTAAAATGAATTGTTCTTGAATTCACACACTCATCGTTAAACTCTTGTCCATCAACAGCATACCCAACACCATGATTATTGAGAATACGAATAAGCAGTTCGACATCGGCCAGATGAGGGATATTTTCTAAAGTGAGCGTTTCTTCTGTCAAAAACGCCGCAATCATAAGAGGCAATGCAGCGTTTTTTGCCCCTGATATAGGAATGGTTCCTTTAAGCTTTTTCCCCCCAACAATTTGAATAGAATCCATAGTGTTTTCCCTCTTTTCCTTTGTGCCTGCCCTTCCAAAGGTTTTTCCCCCTTCGGGAAGTTATGCTTTATTAATCGTTTTAGAACGCATTCTAAATATGAGAACAAATTATTGAGAAGTTTAGTTGCAAAGCTTCACTAAAAAACATTTTTTTGCATTTTAGAGCTCTGTTTGCGCTCTTTGTCGGCTTTGCTCTTTTCGACGTTTCAGGTTTTGACGCAATTGTTGCGCCAATCTTTCTTGACGCCGTTTTGCTTTTTCATTTTGATGATTCATTTCATTTTGTTTTTGTTTTTGATGCATTTGTGTCATTGCGCAACCTTTTAAACAGTGTTGAGCTTCTATCCAAGCAACTCATAACCTTAAATATTTAAGCATATAAGAAACATATGTCATGACATAAGATACGTTTTCTTGCAAGAATATACAAATGTTCTCTTGCCTATTTTCTGACAATATGGCACAAGACAGCGCAAAGATTGAAAAGGGGCTGCGGTAGCTCAGTGGTAGAGCACTCCCTTGGTAAGGGAGAGGTCGAGAGTTCAATCCTCTCTCGCAGCACCATTTTATTCTTCTTTTGTTTATTCTTCTCCTACCCCTCTCCTCTTTTCTATAAGCATCAATCACCTCCATTGATCCTCCATCAACGAAAGTATCATGCGCAGCATTCTCTCCCCAGTGAGAAAGGCTCTTGCCTTATTTATTAGTGCCTCCCTAACACTCAACATCTAACACTCAACATAAAAGCAGCTAAAACCCACGCCCCATACGTCTCCTGTCTCACTTCCCCAACACGCCTCCCACAGTTCCTCATGCATAGGCTCTTCATACCTCTCTTTCCCTATACCGACTAAAACAGATAGCCCCCAAAAAACAAAAGCATAACGCGCACCATTGTCACCGCCATAAAAAAGCACTTGGCCCTTTCATGAGTAAAATAATACCTCCCCCCCTTAACACTCAACACAAAAGCTCCCAGAACGCACGTGTCCCAATACGTCTAAACAAACTTTAACGCTCCCACTTCGCCTTCAAACATCTTCCTCCATTTCCCAACAAGTTTTCATCTTCACTCCAAATCCCCTGCGCTTCCTGTGCCCCCTACTTGCCGCTCTCCTCAAACACCCCACTTGCTTTTCCCCCTCTGCTCTTTCCTTTTTATAAAACTTTTCCCCTGCTCAATGCTGTACAGATCCCTTTCTTGCCCGCCTCATTCTTGTTTTGCCCACCAGCAGACGCTTTGCATTCACTCCCCGCTCTCTGTTTTTCCTTTCCTTCAAAGCAATTTCTGTCCTTATACTAAAACCTGTCTCAACACACTTAATTTGCTGTACCATCTTCTCCAAAGCCTCATTAAAACGGCTAATTTCATTTTCAAGCTTGCAAATATACGCTTCATCACGATAAGCACGTTTAATCAAAGGTGGCATATCAGGCCAATAGAGCATTAAATCCACCCATTCGCGTTGAGAAATCCATAACCCTCCTTGACATTGTGCTTTATGTTCTGCTGGAAAAGTCTTTTGCATAAAATGAGGGATCAAAATTTCAGGTTTTTTTGTTTTTATTTCTAATAAGCCATTTTCTCCCACAAAAGCATCGGGAGAAAATCCTTGTCCGCGATCATCTGCCAAAACAAAGCCAATACATTCAGGTTCTGTATGCGTAAGTTTTGCATAGAGTTGTCGTGCGATTGGTTCTAATTCTGTCCCACGTCGCTGAGAAACCGTTGTTCCTTCCTCAACGGTTTTTCCTGTAATTCTTTCTCCCGCCAATTTCATCATCACACTATGATATCGTGAAGTTTTTTGCCCCTGTTTTTTTTGTGCCATAACCATCTCAAACAAAGAAGCCGTAATCAAACCATTGCGTACTTTCTGCCATTCTTCCGTTCCCTGAATACAATCGATAATGATTGGCATAGTATTTCTCCCCTTCATCTTTAAAGTGTTTTTTGCAATATATCCTCTTTGAAACATTCACATTGTTTAAGCCTGTATCCCTCACACGGACTAAAGGCGACAGCATCCTTCAATGCATCCCTCAAGTATTGTGCCCCTAAAACAAAAAAACTGCTGCCCCCCTCAACATCCCCCCGCAAATTTCTCAATCACCCCAATGAAAAACCCAGCCGACAACTTTTCCCCCTCGCAAACCGCCCGTAATTTCTCATCCACAGACTCTTTTCTTCATGCCCCCCTTTCCCATATCGGCTAAAAATTTTCCCCCAAGCTCCCCCCAAGAAGGAAAACATAACACGCATCATGGTCACCGCAATAAAAAAGCATTTGCCCTTTCATGAGTAAAATAATGCCCCCTTAACACTCAATATAAAAGCTCCCAGAACACACGTGTCCCAATACGTCTAAACAAGCTTTAACGGTCTTAATTCCCCCTTCAAACATCTCCTTCCATTTTCCAACATGCTTTACGTATCACTCCAAGCCACTGATAGTTACCTCTCCCCCCAATTTCCTCAATCCCCCCAATGAACCCAGCCGACAGCTTTTCCCCTCGCAAAGCTCCCGCAATTTCTCATCCATAGGCTCTTTTCTTCATATCCCCTTTCCCATATCGGCTAAAAATTTTCCCCCAAGCTCCCCCCCCCCAAGAAGGAAAACATAACGCGCATCATGGTCACCGCAATAAAAAAGCACTTGGGCCCATCATTGCGGCTCCCTTTTTCAATCTAGCTATTGCACGACGGAAAAATCATGGCGGCAATATTCTTCCTCCAATTTTTTTACCATAAACTGAGCCACCTCTTGCGATATGAAAAGAATAGCGTTGTGTTTTTGTGGTTCGAGTCTGATTAAATTTCGCATATTTCCAGCATAATAAAGTGGAACCCCTTGATAAGAAGTCTTGAGATAACTTGGCATGTTTACCACCAATAATCTGTCAAGACATCACATGGGCGTAAACGATGCTGTTTTTCATAAGAGCCATAGAGATTATCTTCATAATCGCAAGCGGCTCTTTCATTTAAACAAACATGATAAGCTTCACTATTCAAAACGAAGGGCTGCAATGGCGTATTTTCTTCATTCATTTCATGATTTTCGACATAAAAGTCAGCGATTTGTTCCGTAACATCTTCAGCATGAGAAGTTGTCAGATCGAGTCGTAAAACTCTATAAACAGTTTCACATTCTTCAATCAGTTCGAGCACTTCTTCGATTTCATCGATTGGTCCTTCATAAGTATTAGGATTTTCCTCTTCGCATAAAACGATAATGATTTCATCCTCTTTAACGAATGGAATATTTTTCATGATTTCCCCCTTTAGATAGTTGATAAAGCATAGCCTTGTCTTGACAAGACTAAATATAGCGTTAGTCTTATATCCTCTATAGGAGAGATGTCAACCATTTTATCCTTCATAAAAGATATATTTTAAATCTCTGCGGGGTTCAAATGACATATGTAAATAAAAATCTATTATTCTTTGTTCCTCTCATGTCCCTTTGTTGTTCTCTATTTGTTCTTACTCGATTGCAATTATAAACACGCTGGAGAGATAAAATGAGTGATATAATATTAATAAAATACTGGAGTCGTCTTGATTCAAAAGCACAGAAGGAACTTATTTTGGAGCTTCGTCAACGGGTCGCCGCAAAAGAGTCAAAATCGCCTGTCTCTCTTGCGGAGAGAGTTTTGAAATAAGCTCTATAAATTCTTTATCTTCAGGGCTAGCCCCTTTACCGTAAAGAATATAATTCATACTGATATTAATTTCGTGACAAATTCGCGAAAGAGATTCGATTGTTGGTTCTTTTCCTTCAGAAAGAATAGAATGAAGGTATCCCGCACCTTTACCAGCAGAGAGGGAGATAGATCTTTTTGACCGCCCACTTTTTTCCAAAGCGATCCTTAATCTTTGACGCCAACCATCGATATTCATAATTTCACCATATAGCGCGTCTTTTACAAAAAACACGTCCTTTTTATAAAATTGGCTTGCATTATCCTCTAAAAAGGATAAAATTAAGGAAACAAATTTTACTTTTTAGGGGGAAAATTTTTTATTTTTGGATCATAAAAACACTTTAACCACCCCAAAGGATATAAAAGCCACCTCCAAAAGTTGCTGCCCAAAAGCAGATATATTGAAAATGTGTGGTACTCTTTATTTTTTCCATCACCGCAATCTTAAATCGTAAGTTTGCATGCACTTCAAGCACACCCAATCATTTATAAACGTCGTAAAGAAGCCTCTCGTCATCATCAAACAGAGCCAAACAAAACACAAGCTGAATCCCTATTTGCGCTTTTATCGTCAATAAGAATGTATAAAAAAAAGAAAGTAGACTGCAGTATGAAACACGCTAATCAACAAGAAACTCCTCATTATGAATCGTCCAGGCTTCCGTATGTTTGTTGGTATCAAAATGACTTTCTAGGAGGTGTTCGTGGGATGCGCGCACACGAGATTGGAATCTATACGATTCTTCTCAATGAAATGTATGCACGCGGTCGTCCTCTAGAAATATCGGAAGAACGTTTAGCGCGTCTTTGTGGTTGTGACAAGCGAACTTTTGTTAATGTTTTAGAAATGCTCATCCAAGAGGGTAAGATTTTAAATTTAGCCAATGGATTATGGAACAAGCGTTGCGAAAATGTTTTTCAAGAGCGTGAAAAATTGCTTGAACAAAAATCCTTTGCGGGTCGTTCTTCGGCAAAAAAGCGTAAAAAAATCAATGCTGAGATTCAACAACTGCTTAACGAGAGTACAAAAGATGCTGCACAAAGCTTAGAAGCTCAAAAGACAGAAGAAAAGAAAACACCTCACGGTGTTTTTGAAAAGAAAATTTTGTGTGATGAGATAGAACCTTGTTTTTCCTGCGAAGAAAACTTTGAACAAAGCGATCACCAGTCTCTCTCTTTAGCTCTTGATTCTGCTCTCCCTTCCCCTCCACAAGAAGAAGCGGAGCAAAAAAACGCCTCTCCCCTAAACACTCCACAAGCCGATTTTGCCCCCGCCCCTATTGCGCAAATTGTCATGGGGGAAAAAACAAAATCCGCCACCAATCTCCCACCCAGCAATCTTCCTGTATCCATCCCGCCTTCTTCCAACAAAAAAACCACCGCCTCAGTTGCCAAAGGACACCGTCTTCCTGAACATTGGCAAGCAGACATCAAGGCGGCAGTTTCAGAAGGTTTGAGTGAAAGCCAAGCCTATTGGCAAGAAAAGAAGTTTCGCGACTATTGGCAAGCCAAGAGCGGAAAAGAAGCTCTCAAAGTAGACTGGCAAGCCACATGGCGCAACTGGTTTCGCCGTGAGATCGAACGGCTAGAACAGCAAAAACAGGGAAGCTCCTCATCTTTCATCTCTGAGAACAACGACATGCTTTACCGCAGTTTGATCAACTATAGCGACAATTCTTGACATCACACGAACAACGTATTTTTCAAGCACGCGCGGGGACAAAAAATGTTTCAAAACCATAAAAATAACAACAAAAACAACAATGAAATAAGCTATTCATACAGCAAAACAAGTCAACACCACCCCTACAACTCTCATCACAAAAGTGCTCGCCCTACACACGCCTCATCTCTTGCACGCAAAGGAACACAAACGCTCTCCAGCCTCTGTGTATCCATCCCGCCTTCTTCCAACAAAAAAATCACCGCCTCAGTTGCCAAAGGACACCGTCTTCCATGCACTTGGAAAATAGTTATCAACGCAGCAGTTTCAGAAACTTTCAGCAAAGATCATACCCTTCAAACAACGCTCGTCAGCCTTTCAGCATCCACCCCCTCTTTCTCGAGAAACACCCTTCTTCCAATTACCGCCTTTGCCAAAAGGGGTACCGTCTTCCTGAGCATTAGCAAGCAGACATCAAGGCAGCAGTTTCAGAAGGTTTGAGTGAGAGCCAAGCCCATTGGCAAGAAAAGAGCGACAAAGAAGCTCTCAAAGTAGACTGGCAAGCCCCATAGCACCACGGATTTCACTATCAGATCGAACGGCTAGAACAGCAAAAGAGAGTCCTCATCTCCTAAATCTTGAGAAAAACAGCAATAATATCACGAATGACCATGAGCACAATTTTTGAAATCAAACAAAAACTTATCTCACAAGCAGATAGAATAGTAGAAATGCTTCTTCCCCAAGGGCACAAACGAGGCAACAATTGGATTGTAGGCAACACACGTGGTGAAGCTGGTCAAAGTTTATCAATTTGCTTGAGTGGCAGTAAAGCAGGACTTTGGTATGATTTTGCAGAAGGCACTGGAGGAGATCTTTTAGACCTTTGGTGTGAAGTCAAAGGCATTAGCCTCTCTCAAGCATTAGAAGAAGCACGCGCAACTCTCAATCTGACACGCCCAAAACCCTTTATGGTCCCTCATCGTTCCTATCGCCGTCCACCGGTTCCTACAGGGCAGACCCCGCAGAATCTCGTAAAAAACTATCTCCACAAAGAACGCCACATTCCTCTAGAGGTTATAAAGCGTTACCGCATAGGAGAAAATGGTGAAAAAATCATTTTCCCCTTTTATAAACCCGATGGCACCCTTGCTCTAGTTAAAGAACGGCTCGCGCAAGCAGGAGCAAAAAGCAAACCAACAGCCTCTCAATGTGAACCGATTTTGTTTGGTTGGCAAGCCCTTTGCCCCCCCCAAAACACCCCCTCAACCCACCCCGCCTCTACACAGGCATCCCAAAACACACCCTCAACCAACCCAACCTCTGCACACGCATCCCAAAATACCCCCTCAACCAACCCAACCTCTGCACAGGCATCTCGAAATACACCCTCAACCCACCCCGCCTCTACACACGCATCCCAAAACACCGCCTCAGCCCACCCCGCCTCCACGCACACGGCCCAACAGGCAACCCAGCACGCGCCGTTTCCCACTTTTTCTTCAACAAACCGTACAATTGTTATCACTGAAGGAGAAATTGATGCACTTTCCTTAGCTGCCTATGGATATCCGGCGGTTTCTGTTCCCTTTGGGGGAGGAAGTGGAGGCAAACACAACTGGATTGAAAATGAATTTGATCATTTAGAATCTTTTGAAACGATTTTTTTAGCCACAGATATGGACCAGCCCGGAGAAGAAGCAGCCCTCGAGATTGCCAGCAGGCTTGGACGCCACCGTTGCTACCGTGTACGTTTACCCCTTAAAGATGCCAATGATTGTTTAACCGCAGGGATTGATAAAGCCACCATAAAAGCCGCCTTTTCCTCAGCACAAAGCTTTGCACCAGAAGGTTTACGGCGCGCCTCAGACTATAAAGATCAAGTGATTGGGCTTTTTTGGCCAGAGCCTGAAAAACATCTTGGTTATACGGTTCCCTATCCTAAACTGAAGGACAAATTGCATTTCCGCCCAGCAGAATTAACGCTTTGGAGTGGTGCCAGTGGTGCAGGAAAAAGCCAATTGTTATCAGACTGTATTCCCCATTGGATTGCGCAAAAGAGTCGCCTTTGCTTAGCGTCTCTAGAAATGAAAGGAGAACAATCTTTACGGCGCTTAACCAAACAAACAGGCGGCTTAGAAAAGCCTACAAAAGAGACGATTGAACGGATTCTTCATTTTTTAGACGATGGGCTTATTCTTTATGAACATGTTGGCAAATCAAGCGTTGACACCTTGCTTGATGTCTTTGACTATTGTCGTGCGCGCTATGGCTGCGATCAATTTATCATCGACAGTCTCATGCGGCTTGGCATTGCCTCTGATGATTATGCAAGACAAGAACAAGCCGTTTATAAAATGGTTGATTGGGCTGTTTTAAACAGTGTACACATTCATCTTGTAGCCCATGCCCGCAAAGGCGGTCTGGATAAAGATATCCCCAGCACAGAAGACATTAAAGGTGCCTCAGAAATTGGCGCCAATGCCTTTAATATCATCACCATTTGGCGCAATCGATCGTTAGAAGACAAAATCTTTGCCGCCTCTCTAGCACAAGAAAAAGCAGATTTAGCCAAACGCCCTGGCGTCATTATGAATATTGCCAAACAACGTTCTGGTGATTTTGAAGGCAAAATAGGGCTCTGGTTTGATCCTCAAACCTACCGCTATCGCTGTTCTTTTGAACAATCATTCCCTCGACGTTATCTGTAATGCTCCATAAACCCCACTCTCTTTAAAAACGCCTCCGCCTTCACACGCGCACGCCTTGCTCCCACAGAAACAACAGGAAGGATAAATCCACAAATGATAAAAAACACCCAATCCTTCGAGAACCAAAGCCAGCCCAACCCCATATTCTCTGCTCCCAAACGCAAACAAAAAAAGATCGCTCCAACAACGGCGCAAAACACCAGCCCCTTCAATAGCCACAAACAACGCGTCAGCACCCCATCTTGCCGCCCCCTCATATGCAAAATCAAGAACCACTCCAACACTACAGCAAACACGATCCCTATCAAGGACAGGAGTCCCCACGGTATATCCATACTCTCCATCCCCTAAAAGAGCCAAAAAAAAGACGACTCCTAAAATACAGTAAAACAGCACTTCCTTCAAAAAGAGGGAAATACCACAAATACAATAAAACGCCGCCCGCCACCACGGAATATCGAAGCGCTTGGAAACTTTATAAGTACCAATAACGACAACAATAAAAAGGTAGGAAAACACCAACAACAGCAAAAAAAACAAATCGTTCGACATCACATACCCTTCACAGCAAGCACATTAAAGGTCACACCCATGGAGAAAAAAACACCACCTACCTCAAGAACCAAGCCCCTAGAACACGCGCACGCCTTACACCCTGATAAATCAAAGGAGAAAGAAATCCAAAAATGAATAAAAACACCCAATCCTTCGAGAACCAAAGCCAGCTCAACCCTAGATTCTCTGCTCCTTCACGAGTAAAAAAAAGGATTAGTGCCAAAATGCAGCAAAACAGCACAAAATTCAAAGAACGCAACAACCTCTGTAACACCGTATCACTTTGCTCGCGTATAAAGAACCCCAAGAGCACTTTCAACAATACAGTCAAGAGCAATCCCTTTAAGAATACCGCCCTTACGCTATCCATATCCCTGACGCCCACAGCAGCAAACCACAGGATAAAGCCCATCATGCAACAAAACATGACCGCCTTTAAGAACACTTGCCCCGCCACAGGCATACTCTTGACGCCCAGATGCACCAAACCAAGGACAGTTGCAAAAATGCAAGAAAACACCGCCCCCTTCAAAAACAGCTCCCCACCAACAGCGCGACTGCCCACGCCCACATAAACAAAACCAAGGTAGGTGGCAACAATGCCATAAAGCACCACCCACCTCCAAAACATCCACCCTGTAACAGAGCGACGCTTTGCTCCCTCATAAATAAAAATCAAGGCCAGAGCAAAAAAGCAGAAAAAAACCAACAACAGCCAAAACATCACATCGTTCGACATCAAATACCCCTCATAGAAAGAACATCAAAGATCACGCCCGTAGAGAAGAGAAATGCTCATTTTTTTAAGCCCCCCAACAGTACACGCACACACCGTACCCCCTCCAGAGCAAAAAAAGGAACAAGTCCAATAGTGCCCGCAAACACCCCATTGTTCGAGATCACAAACCAGCGAACCCCCATATGCTTGGCCCCATTATGCACCAATCCAACAACAGCTCCAACAACGCAGGAAAACACCGCTAACTTCAAAAAAGATACCCCACGCGATATCCCCTTACCCCGCACCTTCATAAGTAAAAATCAGAGACCATGCCAAAAATGCAGAAAAACGCCAGCCCCTTCAAAAACATGTCCCGCGCAACCACCATATGCCCCGCTCCTTTATTAAGTAAAAATCAGAGACCATGCCAAAAATGCAGCAAAAGATCAATCCTTTTCAAAGAATGAAAGCCTAAACCCAAGACGCCTTGCCCCTAGATAAATAAACCCAAGGACAAGACCAAAGACAACGCCAAAAAGAATGTGAAAGACCCACTTGTTTGAGAACCACACCCAAGTCAAACCAAAATGCTCAGCTTGCGCATAAACAAACTTAGAGACAGTGATAATAATGAAGCTCAACGCCATTTTTTTTAAAAAAGCCTTCCTTGTAACCCCGAAAGACCTCATTGCCGCATAAACAGACACAAAGACAAGAGCAACAAAGCAGAAAACCTCCAACCATGGCAAAAAAAACAAATCATGCGGCATCAATATCCCCCACAGCAGTAAAATTAAAGGTCACGCTCATCATGCAGAAAAACGCCAGCCCCTTCAAAAACATGTCCCGCGCAACCACCATACGCCCCGCTCCTTTATTAAGTAAAAATCAGAGACCATGCCAAAAATGCAGCAAAAGATCAATCCTTTTCAAAGAATGAAAGCCTAAACCCAAAACGCCTTGCCCCACGATAAATAAGCCCAAGGACAAGACCAAAGACAACGCCAAAAAGAATGTTAAACACCCACCTGTTTGAGAACCACACCCAAGTCAAACCAAAAAGCTCAGCTTGCGCATAAATAAAATCAATGACAGCAGCAAAAATGAAGCTCAACAACAACATCTTGAAGAACAAACCCTGATTTACACCACGCCGCTGCATTACTTCATAACCCAACATAAGGAAAATGCCAGGAGTGCCATAAAATACCACAGCCCGTAAAAATACGCCCCACGTCATCCCCAACGCCTTCATTTCCATATAAACAGACACAAAGACAACAACCACAATGCAGAAAAATACTAGTCTTTTCAAAGACAAAGCACCGCGCAACATCATTCCACTCCCCCATCAAGCCATTCAAGGAAAATCCACCATGCAACAAAACACCCCTCTTTTCAAGAGTCAAATCCATGGGGCTCCCCCACACAAACGCAACAGTCCAAGTCACCCCCAAGAGCGCACAAACCCTCACGCACACTCCAACACATGTCTTCCTCTAATCCCCCTGTTTTGCCTAGAGCAAGCAACATTTTTTAAAAACGAGAAGCAAACGATAATTTTTAAGGAGATGATATGACCCATCAAGAGAGAAAAAATACGCAAACCTGCCCGCTTGACCATCAAGATAAAGGAAGGCACATTGGTCATTTAAAGGCGCAAGAAATCCCTGTTGAAACGAGCAATCCTTATTTTCAATCCAATCATCCAGAAAACTCCAGCAATCCGCGTACCATCAATGCCATTGCCAATGCACAAAGCCATCCCATTGCACTTTTATATGCCAAAGGACATCTCAGCAAAGCCCAATATAAAGCGGCAGAACGTTTTTATTTTTACTGGCGTCAAAGTCAAGCCGATCTCCACATGAGCCTTGACTACACCCGTGAAAAGGTTTCCTGTAGCCAAGGGTACACACACCCCATTGAACGTCAAATAGAAGCATCCAATCATTTAAAAACAATCAAAGTTCAACTGGGTATTCTTGGCTATTCACTGCTTGAACGCGTTATCGGCTATGGACAAGCAATCAAAGAATTAAGTTCTTCAAAACGCAAACAAAATTCCCTTGCCGATCATTTACGAGATTGTTTAGACTTGTTAGCATTTCATTGGGGATATGCAAACCATAAACATTCTGAATAATCCCCCTCCTCGCCATTCTAAGCTACCTCCCATGTTGCTGCCCCCTCTAAAGCCCCCCAGACGGGCTCAACCATCCAGAAGCTCCCCCCCACCTCTTCCATCCCCTCACCCCCCCACACACCCAAAAGGACAATACTTCACTCCACACCCACTCAAAATACACTCCGCACCCTTAAAAACAAAAATCCTTCCCCCACACCAGTCCTGTAATCATGGGGTGCTTTTACGTTTATTCGTTTTTTATTGAAGAATACGTTTTGTTTAAGATGCTTGCATGCATCATAACAGCTTTAAATACAGTTTAATTGTTTAATTAATATCGAATCTCAAAATAAATATTCAATTGAAAAAAGTATTCATTAATTTTTAATGCAAAATGACATAATCTTCTTTTTTGTAAAAAGTATTTTTTATATTGATATCTTTTCAATTCTCTGCTAATTATAGCGTAATAGTTTTGTAAGTATGAATTTGTGGATTGAATACAGTCTTTTGAGTTCATTTTTTTAACATGTCCTACTAGCCAATGTTAAAATTCTCCTGCTTTTAGTCCTCTGATTACAACAGGGGACTTTTTTTTACGACTGTACTTTTTTATAACTGTATTGTCTTAAATCACTCTCTTATGAGCTTTGTTATATTCCTCCATAAAATCTCCCCGCAAAATGGATCATTCTTTTGTCAAATTGGCTTGCGTTCCATCCTCAAAGAACAAAGCTTTTTAACCCAATCTGATCTACAAACAGCTTGGATAGACTTCACTCTTGATTTTCCATTCAGGGTTTTCAGCTAAACTCAAGGTGCGACAAAACAAGCTCTGCCCTAAAAATCCACCGCACCCTTAAAAAAACACTTCAATATATCCAAGGCGGCTGGCTCTCATATCACCAAACCGCAAATGACAGTGTTTTACGACATAACAGAATGACTTATATTTAATGACTTTCTTTATCCTGTACCCCACCAAAAGGTTGATGTATCACGACACCATATTGATTTATAATTATAATCACCCGTTCTTCATATTAAAATAAGAGACCCGAATATCATAAGGGTTCTCTCATTTTAAATTTATTTCAGGTTGCAAGAATCAACGCCATGTCTTTTGCACATTACCAACATGAGAGACATATGAAATAAAACACTTCAAAGATAAAGAATCAAAATGCCTCTTATAAACACGCTCAAGCACTAAAGGCTGTCATCACATTAGGCACTAGAATAGTATGATAGTGCTGGCTTTCCCCTTATGAGCTTTTAAAGAAGGGCTTCTCCACTTCACGAGAGATTTCCCCATTATCCCATTCACCAACATCCCCATTCACCAACATTATTGTGAGATAAGACAACATGATGTTTTTTAAATAAGGACGTAAATGTGCAACACAAGTATATTCTGTTTAGAACATTCTGTTTTACGTAAGGCGCGTAAAACCCCATTAAAAAACTGGCATCCCCACGAGAAAAAATCTAAAGCGTGAGGATAAAAACATAAAGCAAGCGTGATTCCATTCAGCTATTGCTCTTTAACCGTCAAACCGCATAAAACATAGATCTCGGAAAGACGGAGGGAAGCTTTATCCATAGCACTTCATATTCTTCTCAAATATGTTGATCTTCCTGCTTTAAAAGATAAACTAAAAATATATACAACATCTCTCCTAACACCCCCCTCTTTCTAGCATCCCTCAAGAATCAAACGTTATACAGCTCATTTTGTCATATTATAAAGCACTGTTATTTTAAGGCGGTGTTGAAACAGTTAAAATAATTAAAGTGTTTAACCAACGCCATTAGCGAAGCAAAAAAACAAACTGTTGAAAAGCAGTGTAAATCTTGTGTAAACATAAAAAAAACAATAAAAAGGCACAAAAATATCTTAATTATTATAAAAATACTCAGCGTCTTTTACGATTGTATTGACGAACAACCCTGATCACATAATCATCTTAAATGTTGAGAATAAAGAATGAATAGCCCTAACAAATACTGCAACCTATCAATAAAAATATAAAAACAAATCTTTTGGCTATCCCTGTTTTTTACGGAATAGGCCTTTCCCTTTGGATACTGCTCACTCTCATGAAGCAGCATCCAAACTGTAGAGGATGCACTCCGCCTTCAAAAGAGTGCATCCTTCCCCTCAACGGATACTGCTCAACCCTGATAAAGCAGCATCCAAACTGTAGAGGATGCACTCCAGCCCTCAAAAGAGTGCACCCTTCCCCTCAACGGATACTGCTCAACCCTGATAAAGCAGCATCCAAACTGTAGAGGATGCACTCCAGCCCTCAAAAGAGTGCATCCTTCCCCTCAACGGATACTGCTCAACCCTGATAAAGCAGCATCCAAACTGTAGAGGATGCACTCCAGCCCTCAAAAGAGTGCACCCTTCCCCTCAACGGATACTGCT